>NZ_JAADJW010000049.1:0-25757 GCF_010092875.1 Vibrio sp. LB10LO1 | reverse complement strand
CGCTTGTACGGTGGTGTGAGAGGACGGAGGCCGTGAGGCCTCCTCCTACTCGATTTTGATTGTTGTCTGAGACTGATTAGGCGTAATCCGCTTAGTAGTCCAACGTACCACGGATAGGGTAGTTGTTGTCTGGATTACGAATCCAAGCCAAACCACGTGATAGCGCGCCAAGCTCAGGGCGAACAAACGGGTTGTTTGAAATATCCACCACGTGCAAGTTGCCGTGTTCATTTACTACAAACAGACCTGGTTCTGCGAAGTTATGGTCAGTCTCTTGCTCTGAACGAGGCAGTGAAATGTACAGACCTAATGTTTTCATTTGTTCTTCGGTTAGGCCGTAAGCAATCGGGAAGCTGATTTCGAGTTTTTCTAGATGCCCCTCAAGCTGCTCTTTTGAATCGCCAGAAACCGCAAGAATATCAACGCCTGCTTCTGCGAACGCTTGCTTATATCCCTCTAACTCATTGAGGTATTTGGTACAAAGAGGACAGTGTTTACCACGATAAACGAATACCGCTTGCCAAGTCGCATCACCTTGCGGCTGACCTAACGTCACGCTTGAACCATCTAGCAAGGTTGCTTGAAGAGAAGGGAAGCTGTCGCCCGCTTTAAGTTTCACTGAAGTTGCCATAATGACTCCCGAATTGGTGGTATATATCCATGGATTCCCCTTCTCAATAAAAGCGATTGTGTAGGGGGTGAGACTTCAATGTAGACCCAGTTTTATGGCATTTCAACTAGTTAACTTTTGGTAACCTAGATAATGAATGGCAAGAAAAAGAAACAGTTAGAAGAGGAAAGCAGAACTTAAAGATACAACGAAGTGGGGGTGTAGTATCAGGAGTTAAGTTCTGCTTGGAGTTGTAAGTTATGTTATGACCAATTCAATAACTCTTTCATGTTTAGTAGTGCGATCACTTCCAACTTGTTTTTTGATTGAGCGATACGCTGTTGGAAATAAGCAGCCATCTTAGGCCACGCTTTTGCAGGTCTTTTATGGATTCGCATGATATTTCCTCCTTCGTGTTGGCAGGGTCAGTATGCGAAGAAAAGGGGAGCTGAAAAAGAGAGCAGATTTCTGTGGTTTATTCCTAGTTAGCCCCAGAAGGTGCGCTAACTCACCGATTTTTGCGTTAGTGAGGGTAAAAAGGGGAACAAAGTGTTTGGAAGTTTTCTTATTTTCTCTTGGATAAGTTGAGTAAAATAAACCTATCTCCACTTTTTGAGGATGCGCAGTGTCTGATCTCAACTTGTTCCGCTACTACCAACGACTGACACCACTAGGTGTTGGTAGTGAAGTCAAAACCACGTTGCAGGAAGTGGCAGATTTGCTGTTCACTTCTCCTCGTCATGCGCGCAGCTTGTTGTCGCAAATGCAGGCGCTCATGTGGTTAAGTTGGCAGCCAAAAGCGGGCCGCAATCAGCGTTCGACATTGCTGCTAAATATAGAGTTAAGCGCGCTAAAAGAGAGCTTAGCTTTGGAGCGCATTAAGCTTGGGAAGTACGAAAAAGCACTGGCGATTCTCGATGAAGACGAAACTGCATTTGGACGTTTGCTCAAAACCACTTCAGGTGCATCGGTTCAAGAAGGCCGACTCAATATCCAGCTGACTTATAAGCGTATGTTTGAACGTATCGTCCCTCACCAACTTCACCGCAGCAGTGAGCGCTTCTTTCTGCGTCAAATCTATTGTTGCTTGGTATCGAGTGACTACAACGGTGTGGTAAAGCCAGAACTAGCTCATCATTGGCGCTACGATGAGAAGAGCTTTGAGTGGACATTTTACCTTCGCCCCGGTCTAACGTTTCATAATGGGGCGCCGATTGATGCTGATACCGTAGTAAGCCTGTTTGCCAAACTGAGTTCGTTGGAGTATTACCAGAAAGAGCTGGCTCACGTTACCGACATCACTGCACCAAACCCTCTTAAAGTAGTGTTTACCCTGAGCAAGCCAGATTTGGGTTTTGCAGGGCTTATATCTGGGGTGAAATACGGCATTCAACCCGTTAGCCAAGTAAACGTAGCCAACAACAACTTGGTGATTGGTAGTGGCCCGTTTTCGGTGATTGAGCACAATGCGAATCGACTAAAGCTAAAAGCTTTCGATGCTTATTACGCCTGCCGTGTACTTACCGACATAGTGACGATTTGGATCGTCAACGATGAGAAAATGGAGAACCCGTCACTCACTGGTAGTGTGCCTATCAACGTTAGTGAAACTTTATGTGGTCATTATGTTTCGACTCAAGATGACAAAGCGCCTCATGACGGTCAACACACTCGAACTGAAGATGGTTGCTTGTTTGCTTTGTTCAACCACCATGCTAAACAGCCTTTGTCTCGTGCTCAGCGTCGTTATATTGCAGAGTTGATTCAACCTGAGCGTTTGGCAGAAGCGATGCGAAAAGAAAATACAGTGTTTCGCAGCGTTCCTGCTTCCAACTTACTACCTAGTTGGAAGCCCGTTTTACGTCCTTTTGGGGACAGAACCAAGTTACCGAAGACCATCACTATCGCGGGTTACAACTACACTGCGCTTCGTCGCTGCGCTCGTGCTATCTCTTCTTTGCTGGCATTGGAAGGCTGTAAAGTTGAGACGATCATGTATTCCTACAGAGAGCTAAATGAAAAAGCGGAAAATGGAACGCTAGACGAGACGCTGGTGGTGACTAACACCACTTCTGATGACAGCCGTCATGTCTCCGCTTTTACTAACTTCTTTAGCAATGATGTTTTGTACCATACATTAGGTGAAGAAAATGCGCAGTGGCTTGATGAGCAGTTGGAAAAGGTGAGGTCGTTGGTTCCCCTTGAAGATTACTTAGTTGCGCTTGAGCCTATTGCTTCAACACTGGTCAGTGAATACTGGATCGCACCAATGTTCCACCATACGCAGACACTGCGTTTCCAAGGTGTTTTAGAAGACGTCGCTCTCACTAACTGGGGTTGGCCGGATATTCGATCAGTGTGGTCAGCAGATTAATCAAACCCGCCACTCGGCGGGTTTTTTGTGTCTTTTCTCTTCCGACCTTCTGCTCGCTATATGTTGAAACTAAGCAACGTTTCGATTTCTTTTAGCAAACAAGTGTGATGATTATCCCTGTTTGAAACTCACTAGCGCCAAATTAGTGAAAAATGAAGTTTGAATTTAATCACGATAAATAGCGAGTCAAGAGTCGTAATGTGATCGAGGTAAATTATCGCGAATTTCTAGAAATGTTTGGATAGGTGCGGAGGTTCAAATTATGCCTATTGACATGTTGCTGAAAGAAAATTTGTTGCTAACTTTCTTTGTCTATTTTTGAGCTACGTTCATTAAAACAAATTGACAGCCATTTAATTGTGATTTGTTGCACAAAAGAGGCGTGCTTGCGCGGTTCTACGACTCTTATTGATAATTAACCCATCGAAACCGAACTGTTGATAGGGTTTAAAAATGCTGTATGAATTAATCGACCACGAACTAGTAGATGTTATTAATGACCGCGCTTACCAATGGCAAGACGCAGTTAAAAAGACAACGCAATACCTAGAAGACAAAGGTTACGTTTCTCAGCAATACGCGGATGCCATCATCCAATCGACCGAAGAAAATGGTCCTTACTATGTGTTGTGCCCTGGACTGGCGATGCCACATGCTCGCCCAGAAACCGGTGTCCTAAAAACGGGCTTGGGCATTCATATTTTCCCTTCACCAGTTGATTTTGGTTCGGACCTTGGTCCTGCCAACATTCTTATTACCCTAGCTGCAAAAGACTCTGATACCCACATTGAGGTGATTCAAGCGCTGAGCGAGATGTTTGTGGACGAAGAGAACATTGCAAAACTGGCACAAGCTTCATCTAAGGAACAAGTGCTAGACATAATAAAAGCATACTAAAAGGAACATAACGTGAAAGCAAACATGCGAGCCAATGTGCAAGCCTTCGGGGGTCATTTGACCGCCATGGTGCTGCCAAATATCGGAGCCTTCATCGCTTGGGGCTTTATTACTGCACTCTTTATTCCAACGGGTTGGATGCCAAACGAAGCGTTTGGGGAACTTGTTGGTCCAATGATCACTTACTTATTACCACTGTTGATCGGTTATACCGGCGGTCAGATTGTTGGTGATAAACGCGGCGCGGTAGCCGGTGCCATCGGTACCATGGGTGTTATCGTTGGTGCGGACATCCCAATGTTCGTTGGCGCGATGATCATGGGCCCACTCAGTGCTTGGGTTGTGGTGCAAATGGATAAACGAATCCAACACCGTATTCCTTCTGGTTTTGAGATGGTGGTGAACAATTTCTCACTAGGTATTGTGGGCATGATTCTGTGTCTGTTCGCCTACGAGATTGTTGGCCCAGCAGTAACAGCGGCAAACTTGTTTGTGAAATCAGGCATCGAAGCCTTGGTGGCAACGGGATTCCTTCCTCTGCTTGCGATCATCAACGAGCCTGCGAAAGTGCTGTTCCTAAATAACGCTATCGACCAAGGTATTTATTACCCACTAGGTCTGCAGGCCGCAGCTGAAACAGGTAAGTCTATCTTCTTTATGGTGGCATCTAACCCAGGCCCGGGTCTTGGTATGCTGCTGGCTTACGCGAAGTTTGGTCAAGGTTTGTCTAAACGCTCTGCGCCAAGTGCCATCATCATTCACTTCTTCGGTGGTATTCATGAGCTGTACTTCCCGTACGTGTTAATGAAGCCAATCATGATCTTGGCAATGATTGCGGGTGCAGCGACAGGTATCGCAACCTTCAACCTACTTGATGCTGGTTTGGTAGCAGGTCCAAGTCCAGGCTCAATCTTCTCTTACCTAGCATTGACTCCGAAAGGCAGCTTCCTAGCGACCATCGCAGGTGTCACAACAGCAACAATTGTTTCCTTCCTTGTCGCAAGTGCGATTCTGAAGATGAGCAAAGCAGAGGACAAAGAAGATGAGTTTGAACAGTCTGTCTCTGATATGAAAGACATGAAAGCGGAAGGCGCAATCAAACCAGTTGCTGCTGCAACACAAGAAGTAAACAAACCAATTTCATTTGTCGCATTCGCTTGTGATGCGGGGATGGGCTCAAGTGCGATGGGTGCTTCAACCTTCAAACGCAAGTTAGTTCAAGCTGGGATTGATATTGAAGTGAAGAACTTCGCTATCGAAAAAGTCCCAAGTGAAGCCGACATTGTCGTGACGCACGAAAGCTTAGAAAGTCGAGCCATCAAAGCAACAGGCTTGCCAGTGGTAACGATTAAGAACTTCCTCAATGATCCAGCGCTCGATGAGCTGATGGACAAGATTAAGCAACAAACGGTCGCAACTGAGCAACCAGCCTAACAATGCAGTATGGGGCAGAACCTACCGCCCCATTTAGGAGAGAAATCATGGTACAAACAACGGCAGCGGTTATCTGTGGCGAGAAAGACGTTCAACTAAGAACCTTTGATTTGCCAAGCATTTCAGCCGATGAACTTCTGGTTAAAAACATTTCAAACAGCATCTGCTTGTCCACTTACAAAGCGGCATTGTTAGGTAGCAAACACAAACGCGTACCTGAGAACATCGATGAAGTGCCAGTGATGACGGGCCACGAATACGCAGGTGTGATTGTTGAAGTCGGTGAGAACCTAAAAGACCAATACAAAGCAGGCGATTACTTTGTACTGCAACCAGCAATGGGGTTGCCTACTGGTTACTCGGCGGGTTACAGCTACGAAACCTTTGGTGGCAACGCAACGTATTCCATCATTCCGAAAATCGCTATCGATTTAGGTTGTGTGCTGCCTTACCACGGTGATTACTTTGCAGATGCGTCTTTGGCTGAACCAATGTCATGCATCATTGGTGCTTATCATGCAAGTTACCACACTACGCAATACGTGTACGAGCACGATATGGGCATCAAAGAGGGCGGAGCGTTAGCGCTACTTGCGTGTGCTGGCCCTATGGGCATTGGCGCGATTGATTACGCGATTAACGGACCTGTGAAGCCAAAACTGATTGTGGTAACAGACATCGACGCTGCACGCTTAGATCGAGCAGAGTGCTTAATTCCGGTAGAGAAAGCAAAAGAGCAAGACGTTGAGCTGCATTACGTGAACACAGCTCAAGTCGATGACCCTGTGACTTATCTGAAAGCGCTGAACGATGGCAAAGGTTACGACGATGTGATGGTGTATGCGGCGGTATCGCAAGTGCTAGAACAAGCCGATGAGCTGTTGGGTAACGATGGCTGCTTGAACTTTTTCGCAGGCCCTACCGATAAGAACTTCAAAGTACCGTTTAACTTCTACAACGTGCATTACGAATCAACGCACATTGTGGGCACGTCTGGTGGCTCGACCGGCGACATGGTGGAATCTATCGAGTTGTCTTCACAAGGTAAGATCAATCCATCGTTCATGATCACCCACGTTGGTGGCTTGCAAGCTGCACCGCATACGATTTTGAATCAGTTGGATATCCCGGGTGGTAAGAAGTTGATTTACCCGCATATTGACCTGCCATTGACCGCGATTGATGATTTCTTATCGTTGGCAGACCAAGACCCGTTCTTCGCCGAATTAGACGCAATTTTGAACGCTAACAACTATGTGTGGAACGCACATGCAGAAAAAGCGTTACTTGAGTTTTATGACGTGAGCTTAACGGTTTAGTTGCAACGAATTTGTGTGGTAGCCTTTGCGCTGCCACATAATGGAGAGGTCATAATACGTTGTCACGTGAAGACGAATTACTGGAGAAACTGGACGAGTGCGAAAATGCGACTGCGTTTCTTCAGATTTCTAACAAAATAATTAACCTCAAGTTAAAAGCATTACTTCCGAGCGTGTTCGTCCAAGACGACCTAGTGAAGGAGTATGCTGTGGCTCCTTTATTGAAAGAAGATGGTCCGTTGGTGACGACCGATGTGGTATCAAAGCTGATGTTTGCGATGGGCAAAATCTCTTTGGAAACTTACGCCGATATCGGGTTGTACGATCAGGTCTTGGAGTACGCGGTTAGCCAGCCTGAGAAAGTCGAATTTGCGGATGATGTAATTTACGACTTCATCAAAAACCAAGCGGTACTCTCTTCTCAGCAAGACAGCTTTTATCTTGAGTCGATCAATCAGCTTAAGTTCTCTTCGTTTGAGTCCTTTTCGCAAATGAGATACGAATCTCTCATCAAAACAGTCTTGAAGCTGTCGTGTGAAATGTTGATAGAAAGAATCGAAGGGGAGATCAATCAATAAGGGTTCACCATGAAAGTGAATTTAAACGTCAGTGGTTTTGAAATCGAAGCTATCTTTCCTGATGCCGACGTAAAGCGAATCCATCAACCTCTTATCGAAAAGTTTACCCGCCTATATCATGAGAAGCAGGAACGTATTGTGGTGTTCTTGTGCGCGCCTCCTGGCAGCGGGAAATCAACCCTTGCTGCATTCTGGGAACATCTCTCTGAACAAGAAGAAAACCAAGAGCCGCTTCAGGTTCTGCCTTTTGATGGTTTTCACTATCCGAACGAAATCCTCGACAGCAACACCATTGAGCGTAATGGCGAAGTTGTCCCTCTGCGCAGCATTAAAGGCTCTTACGAGACGTTCAATCTCACCGAGCTTATCGACAAGCTGAAACAGCTTAAAGTGAAAGACAGCAAATGGCCTTACTACGACCGTAACTTACATGATCCGGTTGATGATGCCATTCAGGTTAACCGCAATATTGTCGTCGTCGAGGGCAACTGGCTGCTGTTAGATGAACCGGTATGGAAAGAACTGCATCGCTTGGCCGATTTCACCGTGTTTATTGATACCCAAGCGGAGTTTCTACAAGAGCGTTTAGTCAATCGTAAGATCCGTGGCGGTACAGATCCAGAAGCTGCATTGGAGTTCTACTTACGTTCTGATGCGGTCAACGTTGATAAAGTGCTGAATCACTCGATTCCTGCTGACTTATCGTTGTTCCTTAATCAAAACGGTTCGTTCGACATTCGATAGCTCGTCCACAATCACAGGAGATCACCATGGATATCTTGATTGATAGCCACACCCATACTATTGCCAGTGGACATGCTTATAGCACCATTTTAGAGAACGCATTGTCTGCTAAGAATAAGGGGCTAAAACTTCTTTGTACCACCGATCATGCTCCTGAGATGCCAGGAGCCCCTCACTACTGGCATTTCAACAATCAAAGAATTTTGCCCCGCTTTTTACATGAGGTCGGTATTCTCCGTGGCGTCGAAGCCAACACGCTAAATGTGAAAGGGGAGATAGACTTACCACCGTCCTCTGACCAACATCTTGACTGGGTGATTGCGAGTTTCCATGAACCTGTGTTCAAGCCTGCAACGGAAGCTGAGCATACCGCCGCTCTGATAAATGCGATTAAAAGCGGCAGAGTGGATGTTCTTGGTCACTTAGGTAACCCAAATTACCCATTCGATATGGAACAGGTGCTGCGTTGTGCCAAAGAGCACAATGTTGCAGTTGAAGTTAACAATACATCTTTGACAGGTAAAAGCCGTAAGGGCAGTGATTCCCGTTGTGATCGCATTGTCGAATTGGGCAAAGAGATTGGCGTTTACTTCAGTACAGGGTCGGATGCCCATTTCAGTGAAGAGATTTCCAAGTTAGATTTGGCAATTGCTTTGCTGGAAAAACACGGTGTGGATGAAGAGAAGATACTCACTACATCGACGAGCCGATTCTTGAACTTCTTATTGCTGAGAGGTAAAGCGAGGATTCCAGAGTTCGAAGTACTCTATTGAAAAGCGAGTAACTCAAACGGCTATCTACAAACAAACATAAACCCGCAGTGTGCGGGTTTAGTTCGTTTTGGATGAGACATAAAACACTACAGCGGTGACTCCACCACAACATACTTACGTTCGGCTCTGAGTGGTGCAAACCAAGTATTCTTGTATTTGAAATAGCTCTGTCCGTTGACGACCACAGTTTCTTTAGTGTGAGGCAAGGAGTCTACGACTTCACCGATTTTGTAAGGACTTGGCTCTGGTTTCGGCACTGGTGGTTTTTGATGCACTCTTGCAGTGTTTGATCTTATTGGTGGCGCGACGGTTTGCTTCGACGCCGAAGCATCACTTACCGCCGAAGAAGTCCCTACACGGTTATCACGTAAAATGGTGTAGTTACCGCTTGGTGGATAACGAACATACACATAGCGGACACCATCACGACGGTAATAGGAATCATGAACGATGGCATAGGTGACGCCAGCGAAAATGGCGAAGGTCGCAATGCCCACTAAATCACTGTGATAATAATAGTAACGCCCGCGATAAGGCGGATACCAGTACCCTGGCCTCACATAGATGAATGACGAATGATAACGCGGAGGTCTCACGCTATACGGCGGTCGATGATAGTAGGGTGGTCGGTAATAGGGCGGACGATAATATGGTCGATGGTGATAGTAGGGCGGCTTGATCGGCCTATAAGGGCGATTGACGGAATGTAAATCGTGTTTATCTCCCGGTTGGGTGACCGGTTTTACGGCTGGCTTCATTTGTTCTTGCGCAGACACGACTGTAGGCGCACACAGCCAGAGAATAGCGGTTGTTATGACCCAGATGCTTCTCATAATGCCTTCCTCCACCTTTTGGAGTCTCGAAGCGGTAATAAGTAAGTTCAGCTCACCATAACGTTGTTTGAGATGGGAGTCTAGGTCACGATTTTATGTTTTTTTGAGGCTTTTGCCTTCGTTGGTTTTCTGCTCTAGCACCAAGAATATGAGTTTTGTCAGCATGGATTGCGCCTCTGGTGATAGCAGTCTTGCTGCTGAAGCAACATCATTTGCGGAGATATTCCCGACACCTCTGGCATCAAGGGCAATATCTAAATCGGTCAGGTTGAGAGCACGTAATATGGAACGATATTGCGAAAGCTTTAAATCCGACTCGCCTCTCTCAATTCTTTGATAAGTCTTTTCGCTCATCCCTGCGACTTTAGCCATTTGCTCGCGTGAGACGCCTTTCATTTTGCGTCGCTTTATAAGGACTTCAATTAATGGGTCTACTTGCATTGGCACTCCTTAGAGGACAGTTTTGTCCTTAACCACGCAATAACCGGACCAGTTTAGCCACCTCGTATTTACCCAAATTGATATAGCGATAAGAATGACGTTCCACAAAAAATTTACGTAATTTCAGTTAGTTTCAGAAAATGGAAAAATATCAGATTTATAAATCAATTTCTGGCGAGGTAGATATTCGCAAAATGCAACGCGTTTTAGAACAACTGCTTGCTGAAATTCGTAATCGCAGTCGCGATATTCGGCTGGACGTCACTTGGTTAACTCGTGAATCACAGAAACGATTAATGAAGTACAAAGAGCTGTTTTTACATCGAGGTTATATTGATCAAGCAGAGTTGGATCAAACCTATGAGAACCTAAGTTCGATGGAGCGTTTAGTTTCAGACATGGGCATAGCGGCATTAACTTACATCATCGACGCACTAGACAAAGAGCTATGATGCTTTGAAACATGGGCTTATTGAAGCAAACCTTATTGAAACAAACGTTGAACTAAATTACAGACGAACGAAATCTCGCAATACCAATTGCGCTAAATCCAAGTGCTAGAAATCAATGAAAGGAAGGATTCAAATGCTGGGGAACCACACCCAGCATTCGGAACACTCATTTACCTAAGTTTTCGAACCGTAAATCAGTGTTTAGAGGTATGTGAACCGAAACGTGTCGGTACGGGGCGAATAATAACGATATTGATGAATCTAGGCTATGCTCCGGGTTTCTAACACCTTTCGATAGAGTGTACATTTTCATGTACACCTCAAAAAACTGAGCAACAAAGCTCACTTCTTATGCTTTATAACAACAAAAGGCTAAATAATCGGCTGTTTTGCAACATATCTGTTGCATTAACTTACTTTTGTTAAAATATATGGCTATAAGAAAGAGCTTTTGCTTTTCAATCGTCCTATTTATGCCTTACAATCCCTTCGAACCAAATCCATTCAGCAGAGAATGGGATTGACGAAAAAGGATGCGCTGATTTTGCTTCGAACCCAAAATGAGACGTTCCGTTAATCGAACTCTGCCCGGAAATGATTCCCTACATCCTTAAAATGCTCAGACAGGATAGATCCATCTCGAGTTTAGGCTTCATGCATCCTGAATTGTGGTATCACACCGAATTCACTGGCAGCAAGGTAGGGCATTTCCGTTGAACGTGCTTCTAACCAAAAGCACGATAAGTCACAACAAAACGGATTAAATTTTAGAGGTATTAACCGTGAACCTAAAACTTGTCGGCAGTTCCCTGATCGTTGCAGGCACTGCTCTTGGCGCTGGTATGCTTGCTATACCAATGGTGCTTGCTCAATTCGGCCTCCTGTGGGGCACTCTTCTTATGCTGTTCATCTGGGCGGGTACAACTTATGCTGCGCTGCTTTTATTGGAAGCAAGCTGCAAAGTAGGTGGTGGCGTCAGCATGAACGCAATCGCTCGTGAAACTCTTGGTAAAGGCGGTCAGCTTGTTACTAACGGTTTGTTGTACGCACTGCTTGTTTGTCTTCTGATGGCTTATATCATTGGTGCTGGCGACTTGGTACAAAAAGTGACCTCATCAGTTGGCCTACCACTTTCTACCATTTCTAGCCAAGTTGGCTTTACCGTTTTGGTTGGTCTTATCGTATCTGCGGGTACCGGTGTGGTTGATAAACTAAACCGTGGCTTATTCATCGGTATGATTGTCGCACTTGTTCTGACGTTATTCTCTCTTGCGCCAAATGTCTCGTTTGAAGGCCTAAGTGAAGTCGTGAACGCAGACAAAATGGCACTGATCAAACAAAGCTCAGTTCTGTTCACAAGCTTTGGCTTTATGGTGGTGATCCCTTCTTTGGTAACTTACAACAAAGAAGCGAGTAAGAACCAACTGCGCAATATGATTATCGTTGGCTCAACCATTCCTCTTGTTTGCTACCTACTGTGGCTTTTTGCGGTAGTAGGTAACTTGCCACCACACGAGCTTATTCAGTTCTCAAACGTGTCTGAGTTGATCTCTGTTCTTGGTCAACAGTACTCGGGTCTTGAGTTCATTCTGTCTATGTTTACTGGCTTAGCACTTTTGACATCTTTCTTGGGTGTGGCAATGGCGTTGTACGATCAAAACGCGGATCTTCTGAAAGCAAGTAAGCCTGTTGTATTCGTGGCAACGTTTATTCTGCCGTTACTTGGCGCGGTGTTTGCTCCAGAACACTTCCTAGCTATTCTTAGCTACGCTGGCATCATCCTTGTGTTCCTAGCGGTATTCGTTCCGCTATCGATGACAATGAAAGTGCGTCGCGTGCCAGTGGAAGACAACAACGTGTACGAAGCTGGTGGTGGCGCAATGGGCATGAGCATGATCTTCCTATTTGGTTGTTTCTTGCTGTTTGCTCAAGCGGTGTAAATCGTCTCGACCAATACACAATCACTGACTTGTAGAAAGCCGCTTGTCCTAAACTGGACAAGCGGCTTTTTTGTGCTGAATTGTTAGTTCTGTATCAGCGGTGTGTATGGTCTGACTATGGCCTGATAAACCTTGATGATATTTTACTTGGCGATGAAACAGCCTCGCGAGCGTCTGACATGGCTAGCGAGTTCTCTCTTTATGATAAGCAGTAAGTTATAGAGTAAAGGGGAACCGAGTGTCGAAGCGATTTTCTTTCACGATCGTTGGGATGATGTTTTCTTTGGGGATGTTTAGCGCTGAAGTCGCTGCACATCCAAAACATCACCACAAGCACGGACATCATCACGGGCATCACCACCATCATCACAAGCATATACACAAAAAGGTGGTGGTGGTTAAGCACAAGCGACCAAAACATCATTACTACCATTACAAACACATTCCACCACGCGGTACCTACATTCAGATAGGTAATTTTACTTACCTAAAAGTGGATGACTTCTACTATAAGCGTTCGAAAGATCGTTACATACACGTGGCTTTGTAAACAAAAAACAGCGAGCACTTTGGCTCGCTGTTTTGCTTGTTGTTTGATGAAGTTTGTTCTGGGTTAAAAAGGAGAAGTTAAACCGTAAAGCGGTTTAGGATCTCATCTTGCTTACGAACGTCTTCATGCTGTGCTTGCATTGCATCGTTGGTGCGGTTCGCTGAATCAGCAACTTGGGTCGACAGGTCTTTAATGTTAACCGTGTTGTTGTTGATTTCTTCTGCTACTAAGCTTTGTTCTTCTGCTGCCGACGCAATTTGCAGGTTCATATCAGAGATACGTTGAATCGCATCGCGGATACGTTGTAGAGCGTCATTGGCGTGTTCTGCTTTCTCTACCGCTTCTACTGCACTGCCTTTGCTCTGGTGCATAGCACTTGCAACAGAGGAAGCGCCAGATTGAAGCTGCTCAATCATGCTACGGATTTCTGTAGTAGATTCTTGAGTACGTTGCGCCAGTGTACGAACTTCATCCGCTACAACGGCAAAGCCACGACCAGATTCTCCCGCACGGGCAGCCTCGATTGCTGCGTTCAGTGCCAGTAGGTTAGTTTGGTCTGCGATATCGTTGATCACTTTTAGGATCGTCTCGATATTTGCTGTTGCTGACTCAAGGCCTTGTACTTCCTCTACCGCTTGATCGATGCTGTCTGACAGTAGGTTAATCGTCTCAGTCGACTCATTCACGATAGAAGAACCTTGCACTGTCGCTTCGTCCGCTTCTTTCGCTGCACTAGCTGCGCCTTGTGCGTTGTTGGCAACCTCTGTTGCCGTTACCGACATCTCGTGCATTGCTGTCGCCAACTGTTCAAGCTCTTGCAGCTGAGTTTGAATCGCAGAGGCCGAATCACGAGCGCCTTCAGCGGTAATTTGCGTACCACTTAGGATCTGGTCGGAAATGCTCTTCGATTCGATGATTTGATGCTGCAAGTTCTCCATAAAGGTGTTGAAACCTTTTGCTAGTTCAGAGAATTCTTGATCGGTATTGGTATCCAAGCGCTGCGTCAAATCGCCTTTGCCTGATGCTACAGCTTGGATTGCGGTGTTTAGCTCATCAAGAGGGCGCATCAAGGTACGGATAAGGATAGTCAGCGCGATAATAGAGGCAATAACGGCAATCAATGAGTAGATGATTGCGCTATTGCGCAGTGTGTCGATCGCTGAGTAAGCAATGCTCTCATCAACAACTGCACCTACATACCAGTTTTCACTTGGAATGTGGGTTAGGCTGACCATGAATTTGTCGCCGTTCATCTCGATGTGTTGAGCTCCTGATGCTAGCTCTACTTGTGGTAGGTAGCTTGATAGCTTCTCGCCGTTGTATTTGGCTTCTGGGTGCGCGATCGTCGTGCCATCTGCCGTTACTAGGAAAAGGTAACCCGCATCAAATAGGTTTACTTGGTTAACCAAGTCAGAAAGGGTGGTTAGCTCCATATCGTAAAACATGGCTGCGAGGAAATGGCCAGCTTCGCGCACTGGAGTACCGATAGAGATGATCACTTTCTTAGAAGAAACATCCACATAAGGATCGGTGACAACAAGCTTGTTTTCTGCTTTTGCTGATACAAACCAAGGGCGAACACGAGGATCGTAATCAGGGCCCGCTTCCCAACCATCATCGTTTTCAATCACGAATCCGTTGCTGTCGTATGCATAACCAATGGCCAAGAAGCTTGATTTTGGCATTGGCTTTTCTAGCACTTCTTTCACGTAATCGTGGTCGCTTGGGTTAATTTCAAGAATCTCAGTCATGGATTGAGCGAGTTCTTTCTTAGCGTTCATTTCCGATTCTACCGTGTTCCCCACACTGGATAGGATCTCACTCACGCTGGTATCGATGTTTTCTTCGATCTGTGAACGGATGGTCATAACTTGTTGTGTCGACAGCAACGCCACAGTCACAAGCAATAAAATAGAAGAGGCGGTGACAACCTTATGTCTGAATTTCATATTTTTTCCTCTCGAGTCTCCCGGCTGGTTTACTCTGCTTGTACCTCTTATTTGTTGGGTACATTCGGCAGAAGTGAACACACTATTGTGTTTGTTATTTTTGTTATCGACAGATTAATCAGAAACCTGAAGGTTAATTTCGACTTTGGTTATCAAAATGCGAACAAAAGGCGAGTTGTTTTATAAAGTTGTGAGATTGATCTTATTTGTTGAACTTCGTCATCAAACTGTTAAAAACATAAGAATAGTATCATTGACCCTTATATAAACAAGTCTGAGTTGTCGCTTTTCTTCAATTTAAACTAATGAATTTAAAGTTATATTTATAAGTTATGCGTTAAAAGTAAGGCTATTAGAAAGCTGAATAAATAACGAGAGGTGTGATAAAAATGGCGTGAAATGTAACAGAAAGTCTTTAGATACAAAAAAGGCCCCGACAGAGCGGAGCCTTTTAAAATTGCTCGATTTTAGAAAATCAAATGAGCTACACCAGCAATAACTGGAAGCGTAATCAGCGTACGTAGAATGAAGATAACGAACAGCTCTACGATGTTAACTGGAATCTTACTACCAAGAAGCAGTGCGCCCACTTCTGACATGTAAATTAGCTGTGTTACAGACATTGCTGCAATCACAAAGCGAGTCATTTCGTTATCGATAGAAGCCGCTAGGATTGCTGGGATGAACATATCAGCAAAGCCCACAACGATAGTTTGAGACGCTGCAGCAGCTTCAGGGATTTGTAGCAATTCTAGGTAAGGGATAAATGGTTGACCTAGGATTTCGAATACTGAGGTGTATTCTGCAATCACTAGTGCCACTGTACCCAAGCCCATAACGACAGGTAGTACACCAAACACCATGTCGATAGCGTTATGTACGCCTTCTTTAAATACTGACTGTACAGAAGTTACTTGGCCAGCGCGTTTTAGAGCAAGGTCCATACCCCATGAGAAAGTCGTGTGACCTGCAGGTACTGCATCTGCGTCTTTCTTAGGTGCGCTGCCATCGATGTAGCGGTCTTTCTTCAGGCTTAGCGGTGGTAAGCGAGGAATAATGATCGCCGCAACAATACCCGCTAGACAGATAGCGCCGTAGAAAGGTAGGAATAGGTGTTCTAATTGAACTTGTGCGATGACAACTAAGCTAAAGGTAATAGATACAGCAGAGAAAGTTGTACCGACGACAGCCGCTTCACGTTGAGTGTAGAAGTTATTTTCGTACTGCTTGCTAGTAAGCAGAATACCCACGCTGCCATCACCTAACCAAGAAGCCATACAGTCGATCGCACTACGACCTGGTAGGTTAAATACCGGGCGCATCACCTTACTTAGCAGCGCACCAAACAATTCTAGTAGACCGAAGTTAAGCAGTAGCGGCAGCAATAGACCAGCAAAAATGAATACCGCAAACAGCGTTGGTAGAAGACCAGTGAGCACTAGGCCGCCAGTGTTTTCTTCCCAAATGGCTTTTGGACCAACTTGGAAGAAAGTCATCAGTACTGCAGCACCACCGATTAAGCGAACCATAAGCCACAATGGTGATGGATTAAATAGGCCGTTCAGGAAACCGTTACGCAGAATTGCCGCTGGCTTAAAAATTTTGCAAAGAACAGAAGCAACGGCCATGAAAGCAATAATAGCGGTAACGATAGCAATTAAAGTATCGCCAAGAACTGCAGGAATGACTTTTGCCATAACCGCAACAGGGATGGTCAGGCCACCATCGTAAGAGATAGGTGCCATGAAGAGTAGAAGACCAATCAGGGATGGGATGAAGAACATCCAAAAGTTGCCCTTAGGCGCTTCAGCAGCATTAGTGTTGTTATGCATTGTTTGTCTCGTGTTACTACTAGTCAATACTCGCCATATTCCATGACATAAATATTCACTAAACATCCGTATTTAATCACAGTGTGCGGAGATTACCCGCAAACTGCATCCTTTGCAATACTATTCATTAAATACATCTAGTTATTCAGCCGTTTTTTCGGTCAATTGAATCAAAACTAGAATCTTGTATATGAAATTGTTGCTCGTGTTAGAAAATTGTAGCACGCAGGCCTCTCTGAGCAGACTGTTAAGCGACACAGTGTGACCAAAGCAATAAAAAGCCTAGCAAATGTGATTCGGATCTCAAGGTAAAAGCGGTCTTTTCTGTCAGTAGTTCCACAGTTTATAGGGGAATAAAGAACAAAAAGCTAAATCAGCCCATTTGATGGCGTTCGTTTAATGGATATGAAGAGTGAAGAAAGCGAAGAGAGTGACGGCTTAAGTAAAATGCTTAAACCGTCAGATAAAAGCTAGACTGGTTGATGGCGGCTCTGTAGGTAGAGGTAGCCCCAGTATGCGATAGCGATAACGAAAGCGAGAAGCGCAGGGAAGGCTAACGCATACAGTTCAAAAATGTTAAACAAACCAGCACCAACCGTACCACCGAGTAAGAAGCCAAAGAAAATGAAGATAAACAGTTTGGCTTTACGTCGGTCGAATTGACGTCCACGTAAGCTTTCTCCAATCATGATACCTAGGTCGGTAATGATGCCGGTCATGTGTGTCGTCCTTACAACGGCACCGCTGAAGGTGGTGATCATCGCATTCTGCAAACCACAAGCTGCAGAAGCAAGGTACTGACCATACACGTTACCTTGTACTAAAAAGCCCAAGCTCAAAAGTAGTAAGCTACCTTCGATACATAGTGCCACACCATAGCGGCGGCCGAGCTTTAGAGCGCTACTTTCGATAAAGAATCCGCTAAACGCAGAGCCAATCAAAAAGCTGAATACAATAAAAAGCAGGTGGATGGTTGAGTCCACACCTGTTAGTAAGCTATTCCCTAGCTGAGTTACGGTTCCGGAAAGATGCGTTATCGCTTGATGTTGAAAGCCGAGAAGACCTACGGCATTGACGCAGCCTGCTAGGAGAGCAAGCAGAAAGGCGCCATATTCCACCCAACGAGGAAGTCTGGAAATCACAATAAAACCTCACCAAATGTTAGGAGCAGATTATAACGCTCGTGGCGCGGAACGAAAGTCTTTCTCCCAGTACTCGGTTGATCATTCTCAATAAAATCTCAACTTTTGTTGAATGATGTTCTCAAACTTTGAGCAGGAGAGACATGTTGCATGTTTGTTTTCTTAATATGGCGTTGCCACTCAACCTGCGTGTTCCATCGTACAATCAAAGCTTACCCAGCCATGCTTCCTTTGTTCATAGATAGAAACCGTGGGTTCTGGAAACTCTTTGTTATTAAACAGTCCCATTGGAATGATTGCGTAATCGGGAGCGTCCGATAGCTGTAAGCGCATGGTTGTGCCGCATGCCGGGCAGAATTCATATTGAACGTGATTACCTGAATCAGCAATACGAGTGTAACTGGTGATGTCACCATCTAGGATGACTTGGTTTTTGTTAAATCGAGCTTGAACGCCGAATACGCTTCCGGTTCGCTTTTGGCATTCAAAACAGTGGCAAATAGAGGTGCGAATGGGCTCCGCCGTGCAACGCAGTTGGACTAAGCCACAGGCACATTCACATGTGTGGGTGATTTTTGTCATCGTTATTACCTATTGGTTGCCCAACAAATAGTTTAGTTTAATTTTGAAACACTTGAGTCAAAATGAGCGGTCAGGTGTTGAGGTCTTGGTCGGTGAATTGGTATATACTCCGAACATAGACAAGAGAACAAGAACACAAGGAAGTCTTCATGGCTCGTAAGAGAATCCTACCCATCCCCCTCATTCTTTTGATCCCAATCGTTCTATTAGTGGTGGTGATCATCGCGGGCATTTATCGTTTTAGCCTTTCTGACGATGAGATCATGGCGAAATTTCCTCAAGTGCAGGCACAATCAAATCCAATCGTAGCGGAAGTGCTAGGTATTCAGTCACGCAACCCGTGGACGGTTCAAGTTCCTGAGCAGAGCGCTGTTACGTTTCTTGAACAATGGGATAAAGAGCACGGCTTCTTGAAAGGTCACTACGATGCAGGTGCTACCAAAGGTGAAGTACTGGTTCCAATCGAGTTTATCGCTCAACGTGATATCAATGAAACCCCATGGGTTGTGGCTCCAGTTATCGTAACGACACAGGGCTCAGGCGCGTTTTACTATATCGGTTTGTTTAAATTTGATGCTGTGCCAAGCCGAGTTGTTTTATTGAACAGTGTTTTCATCGGTGACCGAATTAAAATGTCTTCTTTGAAGTGGGAAAGTGACACGCAAATTTCTCTGTCTTATCTTCAACATGGCGAAAATCAAGCGATGGCAGAACAACCAAATCAATTGAATTCGACGACACTTAAGCGTGTAGGCAATAACCTACATATGCAACAGTAATGAATTTTTTTGTCTTCTGTAAAAAATAAGTGTTTTCTGCGCTAGATCTCGTAATTTACTAGTGATTTCTTATGCGGGAATGCATAAGCTATGAGCCTTGTTATAAAGGAGATAGTAATTCCCGTGTCTACAAATGAAATTACAACAAGACGGTTGCCGAATCTGACAAGTCGTAAAGCGCTACTGTTGTACTCCTTGCCAGTATTAGTTGCGATTGGTGTTTCCAACTCTCTCAAAGAGTCTTCCCTTACCAAAACCATCGCATTGAACCTGCCTGAATCGCAGGTCGTCGAGAATATTCTTGATGCGACAACAGCAGAAGTTGTCACTCCACCAAATTTTGAATACCAAATCCAAGCAGGTGATAACCTGAGTACCATTTTCAGCCAACTAGGCTTAGGCTACAGCTCGTTGATGAAAGTGATGGAAACGGATTTGAACTTCCTTGCTCTTGATACCTTGAAACCCGGTAACACACTGCGTTTTTGGCGCAATGAATCTACGGGCGAACTTGAAAAGATGGAACTGCAATTCTCTATTGCAGATAAAGTGGTTTACCATCGTAACGACGATGGCAGCTACGATTTCTCAGACATCTCAATTCCTGGTGTTTGGAAGCAAGAGCCTTTGGTCGGTGTTATTCGAGGTAGCTTCTCGTCATCCGCAAATCGTTTGGGCTTGAGCTCAGCAGAAATCAGCCAAGTGGTTAACTTACTTAAAGAGCAAGTTAACTTCGGCAAAGATTTACGCGCTGGTGACCGATTTGAAGTGGTTCGCCGCTCTCAAAGTATTGATGGTGTGCCAACTGGCAAGAACGAAATAGAAGCAATCAAAATTTATAACCGTGGTCGTGAAGTCACCGCTTACCTTCACACTGACGGTCAATTCTACAATGCGAAAGGTGAGAGCCTTCAGCGTGCTTTCCAACGTTACCCTGTCAGCCGAGGCTGGCGCATCAGTTCTGGATTCAACCCTAAACGCCTTCACCCTGTAACGGGCCGTGTAGCACCACATAACGGTACGGACTGGGCGGTACCGACAGGAACACCTGTAGAGGCAACGGGTGATGGTACCGTAATCATGACTCGTAAACACCCGTACGCAGGTAACTATGTGGTGATTGAGCATGGTAGTAAGTACAAAACTCGTTACTTACACTTAAGTAAGATCTTAGTGAAGAAAGGACAGAAGGTCTCTCGTGGTCAACGCATTGGCTTGTCAGGTAAGACTGGTCGTGTAACTGGTCCGCACCTTCACTACGAGTTGATCGAATACGGCCGTCCGGTGAACGCAATGCGCGCGAAGATCCCAATGGCAAGCTCAGTGCCTAAGAAAGAAATGGCGAGCTTCATTGCGAACCGTAATGAAATGAACAAGCTGTTAAAAGATAAAGAAAAAGCCGTTCTATAAAATGCGAAAAAGACCAAACACTGTTTGGTCTTTTTTTTATGCGCTCTTCATTTGTCTGTCATTAATGATGCCAACCAGCTCATTGACGCTGTGAGGTCTTGAATAGAAATAGCCTTGTATGTGATGGCAGCCCATTTCGATTAGCTTTTGCAAAGCTCTATCGTCCTCGACCCCCTCTGCGATTAAATCGACCTCTAGCAGCTGCGCGAGTTGAGCGATAAGCAGTACAACTTGCTCTGAAGTTTTATTCGTGAGCATATTGCGCACAAAAGTGGCGTCGATTTTAATGCTGTCAATTGGGTAGTTGTGAATGTAGTTCAAACTAGAGTAACCCGTACCAAAATCATCGAGTGCGACTTTGAACCCGAGGTAGCGAAGTGAATTCAGAACCATCTGTTCGCGCCCGCTTTGCGACAACAATACGGTTTCGGTGAGCTCGATAACAAAGTCGGTCGCTTGGTGATCGTATTTCTCTAGAATACGAGTTAAGAAGTTCATATAACGGTTAGAGTCGACCAGTTCATGTGCAGAGCAGTTAATTGACAGTTTGACATTATAGCCCAGCTGTCGATCTAGCGTTTGTTTCGCACGACAAGCTAGCTCAACAATGCGTTCATCCAACTCAATGATCAATCCAGATTGCTCTGCGGCTTCAATAAATTCAACAGGTGAAATGTTTCCGTATACGTTGCTATTCCAACGAGCCAATATTTCAAAGTAATCCCAGCGGTCGCTGGTAATATCGACTATGGGTTGGACCACGACGTACAGTTCTTCGTTCTCATCAATACTTAAGCGAAGTTGCTCTCGTAGTGCCTCAATCAGCTGCGTTTGGCGGTGGTATAGCGCACTTAAGTGCGTGTCATAATGCTGAATGCGTGTGTCACGGTGTTTTTTGCAATCCTTAAGAGCCAAACTTGCATTTAGTATCAAGTCATCGCTATTGAGCATATGAACTGGGGCTCGCGCGATACCAATGCTAACGGTAAACGAAATACGGTTGGACTTGTCTGAGTACCCAGCTTCGATTTTATCCAGAATTTCCTGACATACCGCGACAGGGTCTTCGTCATAAGTAATAAAGGCGAACTCGTCCCCTGCGACACGAAAGGCGTTATTTGGGGATGTTAAGCTTTGTTGAATGGCATCCGCGGTAAACTTGATGATTTGGTCACCAATGTAGTTACCGTTGATGTCGTTAATCGATTTGAAATTATCAATATCTAGATAGGCAAGGCTAAAAGGACGAGTAGCCTGCTGTGTTAAGGTTTCTAACGTATCAGCTAAACAACTGCGATTGAGCAGACCGGTTAGATTGTCATGAGAAACTTCATAACTGAGTTGGTTGAGAAGTTTGTCAGAGCGTTCGCTGATCCATTTCTCTCGCAAACTATGAATGATGACGTTGGCGTAGAAACGGTGATGGAAGATAATCTCTTCGGCTTCAATTTCACTGATGGAGTGGGTAAATGTTGAGACTAAGATTCCCAGTACTTCTCCTGTATGTGTTTTTAAAGGGAGCCCAATATAAGCTTGAATGCCGAGGTCTTGAAACATTTGGTCTTCAGGAAAGAGCTTGTAAACTTCATCTTGATAGAAGATGAGTTCACCAATGTCTTGTGCGACTTGCTCACAAGGTGTGCCCGCTAAGCCGTAGCACATACTGTCTGCAATGGTTCCGCCGCTAGAGTTAGAAAGCGTCACCGCACAATGTTGTAGGTGGGCTATCTCAACTACGCAAGTACAGTAGCTTTGAAATTGCTGATGAAGCTCAAGTGTTACTCTGTCGAGTAATGCGCTGCCATTGAGTTTCAGAATTTCATCAAGTAACTGGATACTTTTTTGTTCATGAGCCATCAAATACTTTACCCGACGTTGTGTTCATCCGAACCGTGTTATTGTGAATCTCTTACACGATCTTTTTTCATTTAATAGATATGCATCACGTTAACTATTGTTTACTTCGTGTGATTTTTCAAACTCTAGATGAGCTTTGAGGACGATTTTCAACCATAGGGTGAGATGGCACAAAAGGGCTTTCTCATTAAAGTGGCAGCTTTGTGGATTATGACTAGTTACTCTCTAGTACTTATTGCACTAGAAAGTCTTTCGTTAGGCTCGCTTCTCTTCTTCTAATCGGCTCTTTAAGTAGTCGAGGAATAGTTGTGTTCGAGTATGCTGATAGTCCAGCTTTGGATAGTAAGCATAGACAGTCGCCTCATCTGCTGTGATATCAGGAAGGATCGGAACTAAGGCGCCGGATTTCAGGTCTTCTTTGATCATGACGTTATTGGAAAGCAAGATTCCCATTCCGCGTTTTGCACCATGAAAGAGTGCTTCGGGGTTTGTTGTAGCAAAGTTGCCGGACAAACTGATGCGTTTACCTCGGTTGGTTTTTATTTCTCTTATTGGATTTTCGCCCCATATCAGAACGTTATGTTTTGATAACTCTTCAACAGTTTGTGGAGCACCATGTTTTTCCAGGTAGCTTGGAGCGGCATAAAACTGAGCTTTGTGCTCGAACAATGGGCTGGCTTTAAAGCTCAGTGAGTTGAGTTGTTCCAATTCTCTGCTGATGAACAAATCCAAACTGAGCTCAGGAATTTGACCAGGTAGGGTCGTGATCAGCTGGAGTTTGATGTCTGGGTATTTTTCCAGAAAGTCATCGAGGTAATGTACTAAGAACTTAGAACCAACCGCCAATGTCGCCCCAATTTTGAGTAACCCCGCTGGAGATTGGTTTACGGAACGAGTTTCGTCCAATACAGATTGCCAAGAGTCGAGTTGCACTTTGGCTCGCTCGTAAAAGAGTGCACCAGCTTCCGTTTGGCTGATAGAGCGAGTAGTTCGCTTGAGAAGCTGAACACCAATCTTATCTTCCAACCATTGGATACGCTTGCTGATGGCCGAGCTGGTGGTATTGAGCTTTCGCGCCGCGGCGTTGAAGCTACCTTCTTCGACGACTCGTATGTAACTGTTAACACTCTGAATCCAGTCCATCTTATTCCATCCTCAGGGGAAATAATCCCTTTCCATTTTGGCTTATTATCATCTTTGAGTAACAAATATACACTGTCTGTCGTAAAACTGTCATGTTGTAAGGAGGATATATTGCGTAAAACACCATTATTGTTGGCGATGATGATCATCGCGACCGGTCAAGTGGGCGTCAGTATTTATCTCCCTTCTTTGCCTCTGATCGGTCATGATCTTGCTTTGCCACAACACATGGTTCAAAACCTTGTGACTCTGTTTCTTGTTGGCTTTGGCGTCTCACAGCTGTTTTATGGGCCTCTGTCGGATGCCATTGGCCGAAGACCTGTGTTTCTGCTGGGACAGAGTGTCTATTTGGTTGGTACGGTTATCTGTATTGGGTTTGCTGATCATATTGTTGCCCTTGAAGCGGGGCGTCTATTGCAGGGGCTCGGTGCGGGTAGCGCCTCTGTACTTGGACGTTCGGTATTGCGAGATAGTTATGACGGAGCACAACTTACCAAAGCCTTGTCTTATATCTCGGTGACAGCTTCTGTGATGCCGATTGTGGCGCCTTTGTTTGGTGGATGGATTGCTTATCACATCAGCTGGCATGCGGTTTTCGTGTTCGTTCTCATTTATCTTGCGGCGATTTTTACCCTTGGTTTTGTCGTTTTGCATGAAACGCTGCCATATCCAAAGCGTCGTTTCGAACCAAAGCGGGTGTTACTGAATTACTTTGAGTTGTTGACCAATAAGCAAGTCATTGGCAGTGCAAGCTATAACTGGCTTAGCTACTTATCTGCATTGGTGACCCTGTCCCTCTACCCGTTCCTCATGCAGCAAGAACTTGGGCTGACTGCGGCAGATTACGGAACCTTGATGATCGTGCCTTCGGCTGGGCTGTTGATGGGGAGTTTGGTCCTTAACTTCATTAATGCTCGATATAAAGAGCAGCAAATATTACTAATCAGCTTTGTTATTGTGGCGTGCTCAGGGGCAATGCTCCTCATACTGCCATTCACGGTGGCGTCATTATTGGTTGCGTTTACCTGCTTGAGTTTCGCGCAAGGGATGTCTTTTCCTGTTTCTATCAGTCTGTTGTTGTCGCCGCACAAGCAGCAAGCGGGTGCCGTATCGGCTTTATCAGGTTCGATTCAAATGTGTTTAGCTGGCTTATTTGGCGGCTACTTAGTCGAAAGCTGGGTAACAAGCCAACATCAATTGGGGTTCTTTTATATTTCGATTGCGGTGATCTCCTGCTTAGTTCTCGTGTTTGGGCAGTTCCGAACGCCTTCAGGAGGTCTAGTGCAGCCAGAACGAACATAGTTGAATCTGGTTGCAAGGGCAGAAGCTCCTCTCTAAAATGCGCCAACTATTGTGTCGTTATCTACACTTGGCTAGTAAAGTGGCATATCGGCAACACCCGTTAATTGTTAGGTGAAATCATGCAACAAAACGAATTCGAAGCACTACTGAAAGAAATTGGTCAGAAAGAAAACCTACCTCAAGCGTTAGAGCTACTAAAAGCATCAGAGGAAGAGGAAGTTGCACTAGCAGCTGAATCACTGACAGGTCAATTCGGTCTTGCTGAAGTCGAAGGTGAAAAACGTATTTATCACATCACTGTCCAAGCGGACGAGTCTGGTGAAGAGAAAGAGTTTGTCGAACACGTTATGAACGAAGGCGATCACTTGATCAAATTTGCGGCATGGTTCTTCGAGACTTTCTTTGAAATTAAGCCAAAAGATACTTACAAAGCGGCGGGTAAAACATACCAACAGCCTAAGCGTTAATTACGAATCTGATTCGCTAGGATAAAAAATACTGTAAGTAAATTACGAATATAATGTGATCTATGTCTTGTTTTGTGGTTTTTATGGTGTAAAATTACAACATAAGCCAGTCAATTACTTCTTAGGAGAAGGTCATGGGTTACGAACTTGGTGGTGTTTACTTTGGCCAAATGTTGGCGAAAGATGCGATGCACAAAGCGCTTTACGGTAAAGCGAAGAAGAAAAAGCCTTCTATGTTTGCTCGTATTATGAAAAAACTAGCGAATTAATAAGAAAAGCCCCGATATGCATCGGGGCTAATTATATGGTCCGCCTCACTCTCAAGCCCTACGCTTAGAGTAGGCTCTCA
>NZ_JAADJW010000048.1:0-27694 GCF_010092875.1 Vibrio sp. LB10LO1 | reverse complement strand
CCGATAGTACCAACGTTTACGTGCGGTTTTACACGTTCAAATTTTTCTTTAGACACAATCGTGTTCCTTCCTAGTTATGATTCGCCGTGATCATTATTGATCTCGACGCGCCAGAAATTGTTATTTTATGCGCCAACGCTTGTTAGCGCAATATTTGGACGCATTGATCTTTAAAAAAAGCTGGACTTTTTTTCAGCTCAAAGCGTTTTAATTAGTAACCACGGTCTGCAATGATTTTATCTGCGAAGTTTTTCGGTACTTCAGCGTACTCGTTAAACTCCATAGAGTAAGACGCACGGCCTTGAGTTGCAGAACGTAGGTCCGTTGCGTAACCAAACATCTCAGATAGTGGTACTTGAGCGCGGATGATCTTAATACCAGCCACACCATCGTCCATACCTTCGATCATACCGCGACGGCGGTTAAGGTCACCAACAACATCACCCATCCAATCTTCAGGAGTAGTTACTTCAACATTCATCATTGGCTCAAGAAGAACAGGCTGTGCTTCTAATGAACCCTTCTTGAATGCCATCGAGCCAGCGATCTTAAACGCCATCTCGTTAGAGTCAACATCGTGGTAAGAACCATCAAACAGCGTTGCTTTAATATCTAGTACAGGATAACCCGCTAGAACACCGCTGTTCATTTGCTCTTCGATACCTTTCGCTACCGAGCTGATGTATTCCTTAGGAACCACACCACCCACAATTTCGTCAACAAAGACAAAACCTTCGCCAGGTTCAGATGGCTCCAGTTTGATCCATACGTGACCATACTGACCACGACCACCAGATTGACGTACAAATTTACCTTCAACTTCCGCGTTGCCACGGATTGTTTCACGGTACGCAACCTGAGGTTTACCAACATTACAGTCAACGCTGAATTCACGTTTCATACGATCAACGATGATATCTAGGTGAAGCTCACCCATACCAGAGATCAGTGTCTGACCTGTTTCGTCGTCCGTTTCTACGCGGAATGATGGATCTTCTGCCGCTAGTTTACCTAGTGCAATACCCATCTTCTCTTGATCGGCAACAGAGCGAGGCTCTACCGCGATCTGAATTACCGGATCAGGGAACTCCATACGTTCCAGAATCACTTTGTGGTTCTGGTCACATAGCGTATCGCCTGTTGTCACGTCCTTAAGGCCGATTGCTGCTGCAATATCGCCCGCGCGAACTTCTTTAATTTCGTCACGCTTGTTTGAGTGCATCTGTACGATACGACCAAAGCGTTCTTTCTTTTGCTTCACAGAGTTGTAGACTGCGTCGCCAGAGTTCACCACACCAGAGTAAACACGCATAAAGGTCAGCGTGCCTACGAATGGGTCAGTTGCGATCTTGAATGCTAATGCTGAGAACGGTTCGTTGTCATCTGCATGACGCTCAACTTCTTTCTCGTTGTCATCCACACCTTTAATCGCTGGAACGTCGATTGGTGATGGCAAGAATTCAACCACTGCATCGAGTACCGCTTGAACACCTTTGTTCTTGAACGCACTACCACAAGTGGCCAGTACGATTTCGTTATTTAGTGTGCGTGTACGCAGTGCTTGCTTGATTTCAGCTTCCGTTAGTTCGCCTTCTTCAAGATATTTGTCCATTAGCTCTTCGCTAGCTTCTGCCGCTGACTCAACTAGGTTGTTGTGCCACTCTTCAGCAAGCTCTTGCATGTCTGCAGGAATCTCTTCGTAAGTGAAGGTTGTACCTTGGTCAGCTTCACTCCAGTTGATCATCTTCATCTTGATTAGGTCGATAACACCCTTGAAGTCATCTTCCGCACCAACGTTAAGTTGGATAGGAACAGGGTTTGCACCAAGACGGTTTTTGATTTGATCAACAACGCGTAGGAAGTCAGCACCTGCACGGTCCATCTTGTTAACAAATACCATACGAGGAACGTGGTACTTGTCAGCTTGACGCCATACAGTTTCAGATTGAGGTTCAACACCCGATGAACCACAGAACACAACAACGGCACCATCAAGTACGCGCAGTGAACGCTCTACTTCGATCGTGAAATCAACGTGTCCAGGAGTATCGATAATGTTGATGCGGTGGTCTTGGAATTGTGCATCCATACCACGCCAGAAAGTAGTGGTTGCCGCAGAGGTGATTGTGATACCACGCTCTTGCTCCTGCTCCATCCAGTCCATGGTAGCAGCGCCATCGTGAACTTCACCGATTTTATGAGAAAGACCAGTGTAGAACAGAATACGTTCACTTGTGGTTGTTTTACCTGCGTCTACGTGAGCGACGATACCAATATTACGGTAGCGCTCAATAGGAGTTTTGCGAGCCACGATTGAATCCTCTTAACTTAGAGATAGGGACTATTGCTATAACTAAAAAATGCTATCCCCTAGATATAGCAATAGTTCCTAGCATAGGCATAGGAACTAAAGAAGTGCTGCAAGGAACCTTGCAGCACTGAAAAGGTATTACCAACGGTAATGTGCGAACGCTTTGTTTGCGTCAGCCATGCGGTGAACGTCTTCACGTTTCTTAACCGCAGTACCTTTGTTCTCAGACGCGTCTAGCATTTCAGCAGCTAGGCGTTGAGCCATAGATTTTTCACCACGCTTACGCGCAGCTTCAACCAACCAACGCATAGCAAGTGCGTTACGGCGAACCGGACGTACTTCTACAGGTACTTGGTAAGTTGAACCACCTACACGGCGAGATTTAACTTCTACCGCTGGGCGAACATTTTCAAGAGCTTCTTCAAAAATAGCTAAGTGGTCTTTACCAGACTTTTCAGCCATAGAATCTAGTGCAGTGTAAACGATTTTTTCTGCAGTAGATTTTTTACCGTCAACCATTAGGATGTTAACGAATTTTGCCAGCAGTTCAGATTTGAACTTTGGATCTGGAAGGATCTTACGCTGACCAATGACGCGACGACGTGGCATGGATTTTCTCCGTTGTCTTCTTCAGGTTTTATCCAAAACTTTTCAGTTTTTTCAAAAAATTAAAAATAATTTAGTGTTTGGCCTTACTTAACGGAATCCATTAAGACTTAGGACGCTTCACACCGTACTTAGAACGACCTTGTTTACGGTCGTTAACGCCAGCACAGTCAAGTGCACCGCGAACAGTGTGGTAACGTACACCCGGAAGGTCTTTTACACGACCGCCACGGATTAGTACAACACTGTGCTCTTGAAGGTTGTGACCTTCACCGCCGATGTACGATGTAACTTCGAAGCCGTTTGTCAGACGTACACGACAAACTTTACGAAGTGCTGAGTTAGGTTTTTTAGGTGTAGTAGTGTAAACACGAGTACATACACCACGTTTTTGTGGGCACGCTTCTAGTGCAGGCACGTTGCTTTTAACAACTTGCTTTGCACGTGGCTTACGTACCAACTGGTTAATAGTTGCCATTAACTAGCTCCTGATTTACTTGAAAGTAAGCTTTGTGAAAAATCTATCCCTAAAAGCGGTTGGCAGTTAGGGACGCAAAATTCTATGCAGCAGTGAGAGGTGTGTCAAGAAATATACGGATCTTTTTTGTTCAATTAGGACAATTAATCCGTAAAGCTCAATCGACAGGAAAGAAGGGTTAATCCCAAGTCAGAGATTTGGCTTGTTTTGCTGTTAGTTCAACAAAGCCAGTATAGCCAACCACTTCAACAGATGGGCTGATGCGATTGCTCATGCCACGGGCTTCAATATCGCTTTGCAGCGCATACACTGATGGACCTTTTACCTTGCTGAACGCCTTATGCTGAGGGTTCGCAGCGTACACGGCATCTTCAATCAACAAGACATCATCTTGCTCACTGTACAGTGCCATTGCATCGTCTAATGCAGCTACGGATTTGATGATATGTAACATGGCTTCCTCAGAATGACAGCAGTTTGCCCGCTTGTTGCAGTTTAACTTTTAGTTGCTCAGTTTTTAGAGCCTCTGCATCAATGACTAGATCAGCTTGAGCCAAACCACGCTCGGCAAGCGAATCGGCACAAACAAACACTTGCTCAATGTCGTACAAGTCGAACAGTTTGAGCATTGGTGCGTAGTCTTTGCTTAAGATGCCATTAGGCTCTTGCCCAAGCAGCAATTGGTAAACACCATCACCAACAAATAGGACGGTGATGTCCTCACAGTACGCAGATGCCGCTAGCAGCGCATCCACACCTTCACGTCCTGCATTGCTACCATGAGGCGCGCTACGAAATAGGTAAGTTAGCTGACTCAAAACTGCACCACTCTATCTTGGGTTAACATGGCTTCGGCTAAGCTTCCCAAACCGGCTTGCTCGAATCCTGTAGCTAGGTTGTTCTGCTCAAGACCATGTTGATTCGCTTCATCTTCGCTGACGATGCCGCGACGTAAAGCTGCTGCAACGCAGGTTTCCAAACGAATATCGTGTTGCTGTGCGAGTGATTGCCAAGCTTTGGTTAGGTCAAACTCGTCGTTGGCAGGCACGCTCAAAGCCGTACCATTGGTGACGCCATCTTGGTAAAAGAACACACTCACCAGAGTATGCCCTTGTTCAATGACCGCTTGTGCGAATTGATATGCGCTGCGTGCCGATTGACTACCGTAAACTGGGCCATTCACGACCAGTGTGTAAGTTAATCCACTCACGCTTATTCGTCCTCAGTTTTACGCTGACGAATGTATAGGTAAACGGTGTGCTTAGAGATGTTCAGACGATCTGCTACGCGGTTGATAGCGTCTTTGATATCGAAGATACCTTTGTCGTACAGCTCCATGACGATCTGACGGTTTTTGGTGTTATTCGATACCGATTTGTCAGCGTTGATCTCTTCAATCGTGCGCTCAACCGTTTGGTCTACGAGTTCTTCAACATCACTTGCAAAGTTAACGGATGACGCCGCTTCTTTCGCTTCTTGCGTTGGCATGAAAGATTGCAGCACTTGAGAGAAAGGCGCATCAAGGTTGACGTTGATACAAAGCAAACCAATCACGCGGTTTTCGCCGTTACGAATAGCAACGGTGATCGACTTCATTAATACGCCGCCTTTGGCGCGGGTGAAGTACGAACGTGAGAAGTTACGCTCAGAACCTTCGATGTCTTTCAGCATCTTAAGTGCTAAGTCAGTGATAGGAGAGCCTACCTGACGACCGGTGTTCTCACCATTAGCGATTTTGATTGCAGAGGTATTGAGGTCTTCCAGTGAGTGAAGAACGATCTCACAGAACGGACCAATAAGACTGGCAATGCCGTCAACGACCGCTTCGTAAGATCTCAAGATGATTTTATCGTGCTCGGTAAATGGCATCACGTTGACAGATTCCATTTCGAGCAACATTTCCGCATTTATTGTTTCTGTAGTTGTCATAAGCCTTCGAGCGAAAAATCAACAAATTGGTGTAAGTTTATCAGAAAATTTGAAAGGCAACCTAGCAAACTCACCAACTAGTGACCTAGAACAAAAAAGGCCCGTAAAACGGACCTTTTTTCATTGAGTTATCGCTAAGGATAATTATTGAGCAGCGTTGTCGCTCTCAATTTTCAGTAGCTCAACTTCGAATACTAGCGTTGAGTTAGCAGGGATGCTTGGTGTGTCTTGGTCACCGTATGCTAGCTCTGGCGGGATAACGAATTTGAACTTAGAACCTACAGGCATTAGCTGAACACCTTCAGTCCAACCTGGGATTACGCGGTTTAGTGGGAACGTTGCTGGTTCGCCACGATCGTAAGAACTGTCGAACTGAGTACCATCGATCAGAGTACCTTTGTAGTGCACTTGAACTGTGTCAGTATCTTTTGGCTTCTCACCTTCAGCTGGCGTTTCAACTTTGTATAGAAGACCAGATTCTGTCTTCACTACGCCTTCTTGCTTCTCGAATTCAGCACGGAAATCATCGCCAGCTTTCTTCGCTTCAGCCGCTTTCTCAGCCGCTTGCTTTTGCATTGTTTCAGCAACACGCTTGTCTAGAGATTCTAGAGCTGCACGAGTTTCTTCTTCGTTAAGCGCTGCGTTGCCTTTGAATACGTCTTCAATACCTTTAAGAACCAGGTCTTTGTTTAGGTCGATGCCAATCTCGCTTGGTTTTTCAATGCTAGTGCTTAGGTAGTTAGCAAATGAAACACCGATCGCGTAAGCCGCTTTGTCATCGTCTGTTTTAAAGTGAACTGCTTTACCAGTTTCTGCTTGAACTTGCTCTGCTTGAGGTGCTGCTTCTGGTTTTGTTTCTTCTTTTTGACAACCTACCGCTAGCATTACTGTTGCAGCAAGTAGCGACACTTTTAAAACTGATTTCATTAAATTCTCCCAATAATGGCTTAGCCACTGGTTGTTGTGCACAAATCTTCTATGAGACTAGTGAAGACAATCGTTATACCAATATACTAGCTATATGTCTTAAGACACAAACCGGATTATTAGATGTGATGCAAAGAATTTCTCATTTATTCCTATATTTAATTGTCATCACCACGTTAAATGGATGCTTTTTTACCGATCGCGATGTTCAACGTTGGTCACTCGAACCACAAGGTTCCACCAGCTTTGCGCTCAGCCGAGATGGTCGATTTGCGCTGCTGTACTCCAAAGAGCACCAGTTGGTTCTTTGGGATTTGGAGCAAAACAAACAACTCGCAAAGCTGGGTGAACTCGATCAAGCTGCCAATGTGGTCTCCCATATTCGCATTTCGGACAATGGTCGTTATGCAGTCACAGCTAGCCAAATGAACTTCGCTGTGTGGGATCTCGGGTGGACTCAAGCCGAAGGACTTTGGTCTATCGATGACGCGCTGATTCGAGACGTTGATATCACCAGTAACGGTGAACAGGTGTTACTTGGACTGTCCAACGGTAAAGCGATTCACGTCAACTTAGTCACTGGTCGTCGGCTAGAGTTCCTTGCGCACCAAGAAAAAGTCAATTCTGTCGCTATCTCGCCCAACGGTCGCTTCGCTCTCACTGGTGGCAACGACTACAAAGCGTATCTGTGGGATACCGAAACCGGGCTAGTATTGCGTACCTTTGAACACGACCAGCGAGTTGTTCGAGTCGCCTTGCAGAGAGATGGTAAACTGGCCATGACTTCAGACGGTGGCAACCAAGCCATCATCTGGAATTTAGAGACGGGTGAAGAAGTCACGCAACTGAGCAGTTGGTCTCGTCAGTTAATCTTCTCGACGGCGCGCTTCTCCGATGATGGCAACTGGTTAGTAACTGGCACACCTTCCGGTCGTGTGATGGTGTGGGATACCCAAACAGGCAAACGCGTGGATGGATTTGAAGTTGAGCCGAAAAAAGATACTCGCCCTCCCCGTGCGGTCGTGTATGATGCAGCCTTTGATTCCAAGCAACGTGTAATTACTGCCACTTCTGCGGGCATTGCCCAAGCTTGGCAGCTAGAGAACGAATCATGACAGAGAAAATCATTCAGCAATTGGAAGCACGCATTAATGACTTAGAATGTCAGCTTGCGTTCCAAGAACAGACTATTGAAGATCTGAACGGCGCCTTGTCGCAGCAGCAACTGCAAATTACCAAGATGCTCGATCAGATGAAATATGTGGTAGGTAAAGTGAAAAATATGGACTCGTCGAATTTAGCCGATCCATCGGAAGAAACACCACCACCGCATTATTAAAGTGCAGGTACAAATTGCATAAAGCCCAGAACGAGTTCTGGGCTTTGTTGTATTAGCTACTTCAAAATGCAGCTTAGGAATGAGGAGGACGAAACTATTCGTCTGCGTAGATTTTCACGCTCAACTCGCCTTGCGTATTAATGCCAGCTCGGTACATACCAGAACTGTTCATCGCAAAGTGCAACTCACCTTTAGCATCAATCGCAATCAAACCACCTTCGCCGCCCATTGCTTTTAAATCACCCTGAATAATGTGTTCGCATGCCGTGTGTACGTCTTCTTGCAAATAACGCATGCGTGCTGCAACGTCTTCCGCAACACGTTTACGAATAAAGAACTCACCAACACCCGTAGTGGAAACCGCGACGACACCATTCTCTGCCACCGTACCACAACCAATCAGAGCGGAGTCTCCCACTCGCCCGTATTTCTTATTAGTCACGCCACCAGTACTGGTCGCAGCGGCTAAGTTGCCTTGTTGGTCCAATGCCACCGCACCAACCGTACCGTGCTTACAATCATCTGGGTAACGAGATTCCGACAAAGCAAACAGTCCTTTCTCACGCATAGACAGCAACTGCTCATAACGGCGATCAGTAAAGAAGTAATCTTGCTCGGTGTACTCATGACCTTGTTCAAAAGCAAACTTTTCTGCGCCCTCACCCATCAACAATACATGGTTACTGTTTCGCATTACGTCACGAGCGAGCTCAATTGGGTTTCTGATATGACGAACCCCTGCAACTGCTCCTGCGGCTTGGTGTCGACCATCCATCACAGAAGCGTCCATTTCGACCATCTCGTTATGGGTCAGCACAGAGCCTTTGCCCGCATTAAAGTTGGGAGAGTCTTCCAACACTTTCACTGCCGCCACGACTGCATCTAAGGCTTCACCGCCTGTTGCGAGGATTTGATGCCCCGCTTTTACCGCAGCTTCTAAATCCGACAAGATGGATTGTTGCAGTTCATCGCTCATCTGTTCACGCAAGATAGTGCCTGCACCGCCATGAATGGCAATCGAGAAAGGTTTCGTCATCGCTTTGTCCAACTGTTATTCCTTGTATGGTTGGCACTACACCCCAGATAAACAAAAAGCGCAAGTTGAAACCTCAACTTGCGCTTTTTAAAGCTTTGCTAGATAGCGTTATCTAGTGAAGAGCGTGCGATTAGTGAGAACCGCAACCGCCGCCGCCACAACATTCGTGGTCGTCAGCTTTTTCTTCGCCACCACAGCAGCCGCCTTCGTGATCGTGGTCGTGACCGCCACAACAGCCACCACCTTGGTGGATGTGACCGTGTTCGATCTCTTCAGCTGTCGCTTCACGAGTAGCCATAACTTCTACTTCGAAAGTTAGTGTTTGGCCAGCTAGCATGTGGTTGCCGTCTACAACAACTTCGTCGCCGTCAACTTCAGTTACTTCTACAGGGATTGGACCTTGGTCAGTATCTGCTAGGAAACGCATGCCAACTTCGATTTGGTCAACGCCTTGGAATACGTCTGCAGGAACACGTTGCACTAGTGCATCGTTGTGGTCGCCGTACGCATCTTCAGGAGCTACTGTTACTGAGAACTTGTCGCCAGCCACTTTACCTTCTAGTTCTTTCTCAAGACCAGTGATTAGGTTGTTGTGACCGTGAAGGTAATCAAGAGGTGCTTCAGAAGTTGATTGATCAACAACAACACCGTCTTCCAACATTACTTTGTATGCAAGGCTTGCAACAACGTTCTTTTCAATTTTCATACTAACTCCAGGGAGATTAATTGACCTAACCAGAATGGGGTTAAGTACCGAGATGATAGTATTATGGGGATCAATTAACGAAGTTCAATTACTCAGGCTTAAAAATCCCGATCATTTCTTGTTCTGAGTGTTTATTTTTTTCTACAGATTGCGGTTTACGCTGCTCGGTATAATCGCAGTCGACACACTCAACCAGCTCAATGTTGTTATCAATCCACCAGCGTAGAGTATCTTGCTGACTGCATTGCGGGCAGCTTGCACCCGCGATAAAACGTTTCTTGGCTTTCACTTTTGTTCCTTTTCCCGCTTGATGCTGCGCGGGTACTACTTCCAATGATTTGGCGACTGTTGGTCGCTTTCCATTTCACGACCGAAGATTTCTTCTAGTTCTTTACGTGCTTCTTTCGAGCGTTGAGCAAGTTCTTTGTCCTCATTGTGCTGAGGCAATAAGTCTTTGAGCATAGCATTATCTAGCTTGCGAAAATGTGCTTCTGCCCGCTTTGCTTGATACGGGTGCATGCCTAATTCTACGAGCGCTTGGCGACCTAGATCTAAAGCACCCAAAAAGGTTTCACGCGAGTAATTCTGCACGCCGTGGTTCATTAACTGATAGGCTTCTACGCGGCTGCGAGCACGGGCAAGGATCTTCAACTTCGGAAAGTGCGCACGGCAAATGTCGACAATCGCCATCACCTCATCTGGTGAATCCGTACAGATCACCAAGGCTTCCGCTTTATCCGCACCTGCGGCACGTAACAAATCAATCTGAGTCGCATCACCATAAAACACCTTATAACCGTATTTACGCAGCAAGTGGATTTGGCTCGCGTCACTTTCTAGTACTGTTACTTTGATCTTGTTGGCGTACATCAGGCGTCCAACAATCTGACCAAAACGCCCAAAGCCTGCGATGATCACTCGTGGTCGACGATCCACCACATTGGTCGTGACGCTCTCTTCTTCTTGGTTAAGCGTGTGCGCAAACCATTTTTTCTGTCCCATGAGCAGCAGCGGCGTGGTCACCATCGACAAGCTCACCACCACCAACAAAAAAGCAACTTGTTCTTTGGTTAAGATACCTTCTTGACTTGCCGCGGTGAAAATTACAAACGCAAACTCACCACCTTGGCTCAAAATCGCCGCCATACGACTGCGCGATTTCGCACGGACTCGAGCAGTGCGAGCTAAGACATACAGAACCAAACCTTTGACCACCACGAGAGCAATCACGGCACCAATAATTGCGAACGGTTGCAAGGCTAACAAACCAAGATTCACTGCCATACCCACAGCAATAAAGAACAAGCCAAGTAGCAGACCTTTAAACGGTTCAATCGCAATTTCTAGTTCATGACGGTATTCACTTTCTGCCAGTAACACACCCGCTAAGAAAGTACCGAGTGCCATCGACAGCCCCAGCTTTTGCATCGCAACAGAAATGCCAAGTACGACTAGGAGGGCGGCAACGGTGAAGAGTTCTCGCACACCACTCATCACCACAAAACGGAACAGAGGACGTAAGAGGAAATGACCACCAACTAATAACGCAACCACACTGCCTAACACCCAAATAGCATCTAACCAATCACCGCCGCTTTGACCACCGGCGAGTAATGGCAGCATGGCGAGCATCGGGATGACGGCAATATCTTGGAACAGCAGCACCGCAAAACCCGATTGTCCGGTTTCCGTGCCAGCTTGCCCCTGTTCTTCGATCACTTTTAGTGCAATCGCGGTGGACGAGAGTGCCAAGCCCATACCGATCACTAAGCTCACTTGCATGCTCAATCCAAACAGGCTGACGATGCTGCCTATCACCGCCGTGGTGACAATAACTTGAGCGCCACCCAGACCGAGGATGGGTCCGCGCATCTGCCATAACTTTTTAGGGTTGAGTTCCAAACCAATTAAGAACAGCAGCAACACCACCCCGAGTTCGGCGAAGTGGAGAATCGCGTCCACATCACTGATTAACCCCAGCCCCCAAGGACCAATTAGAACGCCTGCAATCAGGTAGCCAAGCACAGACCCCAGACCCAGCCGCTGGGCAATCGGCACCGCAATAACGGCAGCAGAAAGGAATACCACACTACTTTGAAGAAACTCACTGGTTATCGCCATGTCGACCTCCTTGCTCATCCCACTCTCTCAGGGGGTTGTTCAGCCATTGACGATATTGTTCAGCATGCTGATAACGTTCGATATCCGATACATTACGCGACCAGTACAGCACTAAAGGCTCAATCCAATGCATCTGGCATAAAGCGGCAGTCAGTTCAAACGGTTGTAGAATTTGCTCAAGTGGGTATTTGTTGTAACCCATCGGGCTGAACGCATCCTCTTTACCGCCAGTAGTGATCACGCTGCGCCAGTACTTACCCGCTAATGCGCTACCATCACCAAATGCAAAGCCTTTGCCCAACACACGGTCCATCCACTCTTTCAACAGTGCGGGACAGGAATACATATAGAGAGGATGATGAAAAACAATCACATCGTGCGTCATCAGCAGATCGTGTTCGTAGTTCACATCAATAAAGAAATCAGGGTACGCGCCATAAAGATCGTGCACGGTGACATGACCCAGTGATTCGATTTTTTTAATCATCACTTGGTTGGCAATGGAGTTTTGCGGTTCTGGGTGAGCATAAATAACCAGAACCCTCGGAGGAATGGGCGTAGCAACAGCCAAATGGTCGTCCTTGTGTTGATTTCTCAGGGAAAATTATCGTTATCAGTTTGTTATACTTTTTTGTATAGCATAATGCAATTAAAGCGCAGAGATCGACTTTTCCCGCCAATACCCCTACTATTCACCGCGAGATCAACGACCAAGAAACGCGCACTGCGCAAAGTGAATTAAAACTCTATGATTACCTTCTCTGATATTCAGTTACTGCGTGGCGGTAAACCTCTTTTAGACCAAGCATCTGCAACCATTCATCCGGGTGACAAAGTGGGTCTGGTTGGTAAAAACGGCTGTGGTAAATCAACTCTGTTTGCCCTACTAAAAGATGAACTGTCGATTGATGCAGGCTCATTTAGCCAACCTCAACATTGGGAATTGGCTTGGGTTGCACAGGAAACGCCAGCACTCGACCGTAGTGCACTGGAATACGTGATTGATGGTGATCGTGAGTTCCGCGATCTTGAAGCTCAACTGGCTGTCGCCGAAGAGAAAGACAACGGCACCTTAGTTGCGGAGATCCACGGCAAGATTGAAACCATTGGCGGTTACAGCATTCGCGCACGTGCTGCCGAGCTGCTTGATGGTCTGGGCTTTAGCCAGGAGCAAATGAGCTGGAACCTGACTCAGTTCTCGGGTGGTTGGCGTATGCGCCTTAACTTGGCTCAAGCGTTGTTGTGTCGTTCTGATCTACTGTTACTCGACGAACCAACCAACCACTTGGATTTGGACGCAGTAATGTGGCTAGAGCGCTGGCTACAAAACTACCCTGGCACACTGATTCTGATCTCGCACGACCGTGATTTCTTGGATCCGATCGTTGGTCGCATCATTCACATCGAGAACCAGCAGTTGAACGAATACACGGGTAACTACTCGTCATTCGAAAACCAACGCGCACAAAAGATGGTGCTGCAACAAGCGATGTTCGAGAAGCAACAGAAGCAGATGTCGCACATGCAAAGCTACATCGACCGCTTCCGTTACAAAGCATCCAAAGCGCGCCAAGCACAAAGCCGCATTAAAGCGCTGGAGCGTATGGAGAAGGTACTGCCAGCTCAGTTCGATAACCCATTTAGCTTCCAGTTCCGCGATCCTGCTGCGCTGCCAAATCCAATCATGATGATGGATGAAGTATCGGCGGGTTACGGTGATAACCTGATCCTAGAAAAGATCCGCCTTAACCTTGTTCCGGGCAGCCGCATTGGTCTACTTGGTCGTAACGGCGCGGGTAAATCAACCTTGATCAAACTGCTGTCTGGTGAGCTCAAAGCACAAGGCGGCGATCTGACTTACTCGCAAGGCGTGAAGATCGGTTACTTCGCTCAGCATCAATTAGAAACGCTGCACCCAGAAGAAACACCGCTTCAGCACATGATGCAAATCGCGCCGGATCAAACCGAGCAGCAACTACGTGATTACCTGGGTAGCTTTGGTTTCCAAGGTGATAAAGCGCTTGAGAAAGTTGCACCGTTTTCTGGTGGTGAGAAAGCACGTTTGGTATTGGCATTAATTGTGTGGCAGAAACCGAACCTGTTGCTACTCGATGAACCGACCAACCACTTGGATTTGGACATGCGCCAAGCATTGACCATGGCACTGCAAACATTCGAAGGTGCAATGGTGATTGTTTCGCACGACCGTTACCTATTGCGCGCAACCACAGATGATTTGTACCTTGTGCACGATCGCCAAGTCGCACCATTCGACGGTGACTTGAGTGATTACTACAAGTGGTTGACCGAGCAACAAAAAGCCGAGCGTAAAGAAGCACAAGCGGCTCAGCCAGTGAAAGATAACGCCAACAGTGCAGCGGCCAAAAAAGAGCAAAAGCGACGCGAAGCAGAATTTCGTAAGCAGACCGCACCAATTCGCAAAACGCTGACACAGTTGGAAAACAAAATGGATAAGTTAGGCGAAGCACTGGCGAAAGCAGAAGAACAGTTATCGGATAACTCTCTGTATGAAGCCGAAAACAAAGCTAAACTTAACGAAGTGTTGGCGCTTCAAGCTTCTAGCAAAGCAGATCTTGAAGAAGTAGAAATGGAATGGATGTCTGCCCAAGAAACACTTGAGCAGATGGAACTAGAGTTTAATCAATGACAAACGAGCACGCAGAATACACTCTCACCCTAGAACACCTTTGGCAGTTCAGTCTGCAATTTTATGGTGTGCGAGAAGTGAAGGAAGCGTGCCTATCATTGCAAAACAACTATCACGGTAACGTGAACCTATTACTGCTGCTCAGATGGCTCGATGAGCAGCAGGTAATTTTCCAAGAGCAAGACTGGCACTTGGTGCAAGGCTGTCTTGGTCGAAGTGAAACCCTGCTCCACTCTTACCGTGAACTTCGTCGCCACCTCAAATCACAAGTTAATGATGCGCTTTATCGCGAAGCATTACAGTTCGAATTGCAGCTCGAAAAACAGCAACAGTCCGACCTAGTCGACTGCGTCAACTCACTCAAATTAGTCAAGAATGACGGCGAACCACTGACGCTGAGATACTGTCGCCAGTTAGGTGGTGAACATTTACAACAGGCATTCTCCATGCCAGTTCCAAACATTCAATATCCATAAATCAGTCATAAACCAGTAAAATATCTATACTAAAGCTATAAAGGATTATATTAATAAGTTCTTCGGCGAACATTGAAGGACCATATAAGAGCAGTTAGGTATGACACAATTTTTCGCAGCCGCCGGGATTAAGAACCCGCATCTCCAGACGCTATTGCCGCGCTTTATCCGCAAGAAAGCGTTATTTACGCCTGTTTGGCAAACACTCGATACACCAGATGGTGACTTCCTTGATTTGGCTTGGTCACAACAGCCAGATTCTGAAGCCGCTCACAATAAACCAATCTTCGTCCTCTTTCATGGCTTGGAAGGCTGCTTCTATAGCCCGTATGCGAATGGTTTGATGAATGCCTTCTCTAAATCGGGTTGGCTGTCAGTGATGATGCACTTTCGCGGTTGCAGCGGTAAGCCAAACAAGAAAGCCCGCGCTTATCACTCCGGCGAAGTAACGGATGCTCGCTTCTTTCTTGAGCAGCTCAATCAGCAATTCCCTAACAACCCTAAAGTTGCGGTCGGCATTTCCCTTGGCGGTAACATGTTGGCGAATTACTTGGCTGAGTATAAAGACGATCCCATCTTAAGTGCCGCGACCATTGTCTCTGCACCACTGGACTTGGCTGCATGCGCAAATCGTATTGAGCAAGGCTTCTCGAAAGTTTACCGACGTTACTTGCTCTCCTCACTCAAGCGCAATGCGTTACAGAAGCACGATTTGATCCACGGAGAGTTAGCCCTGTCGTACAACTCGATCAAACGCGTCACTCGCTTGTATGAGTTTGATGACTTGATCACCGCACCTCTGCATGGCTTTAAGGACGCGCAAGATTATTACGATCAATGTTCAGGCTTAAGCAAGCTGCAGCAGATCACCTTGCCAACCTTGATCATCCACGCCAAAGACGATCCCTTTATGACCGAAGAAGTGATCCCGAAATTCGTATTGCCAGACAACATCGATTACCGACTTTACGAACATGGTGGTCACGTAGGCTTCCTAACAGGTAGCGCATTAAAGCCGAAGTTCTGGCTAGAAGAAGCCCTACCGGCTTACTACGAAAGTATCGCTGCGGAGTACCTTTCTGCTGTATCCGTGCCGCGAACACAGTAAACTACCTAGGCGCGCCAGACACCAACAACCTAAGAGGCGCGCTTAAACATCATAAAAGTTTGAGGTATTTATGATCATTCCATGGCAAGACATTGCGCCAGAGACACTAGAAAACCTGATCCGTGAATTCGTGCTACGTGAAGGCACCGACTACGGCTCAGTCGAAGTTTCACTGCAGAGTAAAATCGATCAGGTCAAATCCCAATTAGAGAAAGGCGAAGCGGTCATCGTATTTTCTGAGCTTCATGAAACGGTTGATATCCAACTAAAAGCAAAGTTTTAGACCCTTCACATTTTACCGTATCCCACTCGATGACAAGGGCTTGTTACGTGCTATAGTGGGTTATCGACCGTGCAGCATACGTGTGCTGCACTTTACAGGTAAGTAATTTTCGACAAGGTTTGTCATGTCAGCGAAACACCCAATCATTGCGGTTACTGGTTCGTCCGGTGCCGGCACTACCACCACTTCTGAAGCCTTCCGCAAGATGTTCAATATGATGAACGTCAAACCAGCGTGGGTTGAAGGTGACAGCTTCCACCGCTTTACACGTCCAGAGATGGATGTCGAAATCCGTAAAGCGCGTGAGCAAGGCAAACACATCAGCTACTTTGGGCCGCAAGCCAATGACTTTCCGGGCCTAGAAGAGTTCTTTCGTCAGTTTGGTGAAGATGGCACTGGCAGCGTGCGCCGCTATCTGCACACCTTTGATGAAGCGGTTCCATACAATCAAATGCCGGGCACCTTTACACCTTGGCAAGATCTGCCTGAAAACAGCGATGTACTGTTCTACGAAGGTTTACACGGTGGCGTGGTGGATGGCGATGTTAATGTGGCGCGTCACGTTGACTTTCTGATTGGCATGGTGCCAATCGTGAACTTGGAATGGATTCAAAAGTTCGTTCGTGACACGCGCGATCGTGGCCACTCAAGAGAAGCGGTAATGGATTCGATCGTGCGCTCGATGGACGATTATCTGAACTACATTACCCCGCAATTTTCTCGCACACATATCAACTTCCAGCGTGTACCGACCGTTGATACTTCCAACCCACTTAACGCCAAAGGCATCCCTAGTTTGGATGAAAGCTTCGTGGTAATCCGCCTACGCGGTATCAAGAATGTCGACTTCCCGTATTTGCTGGCGATGATTGATGGCTCATTCATGTCTCGCCATAACACCATTGTGGTTCCAGGCGGTAAGATGAGCTTTGCAATGGAGCTCATAGTGAGGCCGATTCTGCAGCAACTCATCGAAACTGGGAAAATTGGCTAAAAACCTCGTTAATTGAGTGTTTACTTTTCATACCGTGATCATGTGCACAGTTTTGCTTACAAAATCTCAATCATGGCACGATTAAAATCAAGAAATCGTTTCCGAAAAAGGATACTATTTCTAACCGAAACACAAGAGAGCTTGCAGCATATAAAAAGTGCTCTTATTCTAGTAAGCCAATTCAGGCTTAGCTAAAATATGGATAGCGCAAGCGTACCCTGCAGAGGAAGTGAGATATTATGGTTCTAGGTAAACCTCAAACCGACCCAACATTAGAGTGGTTTCTTTCACACTGTCATATTCATAAGTACCCATCAAAGAGCACGCTAATTCACGCGGGCGAAAAAGCAGAGACTTTGTACTACATCGTTAAAGGTTCTGTTGCGGTTCTTATCAAAGACGAAGAAGGTAAGGAAATGATCCTTTCTTACCTAAACCAAGGCGACTTCATTGGTGAGCTTGGTCTATTCGAAGAAGACCAAGAGCGTACAGCTTGGGTTCGCGCTAAATCTCCTTGTGAAGTGGCAGAGATTTCTTTCAAGAAATTCCGTCAACTTATCCAAGTTAACCCAGACATCCTAATGCGCCTTTCTGCGCAAATGGCTCGTCGTCTACAAGTTACTAGCCAAAAAGTGGGTGACCTAGCGTTCCTAGACGTAACTGGTCGTATCGCTCAGACTCTTCTGAACCTTGCTAAACAGCCAGATGCGATGACGCACCCAGACGGCATGCAAATCAAGATCACTCGTCAAGAGATCGGTCAAATTGTTGGCTGTTCTCGTGAGACAGTAGGCCGTATCTTGAAGATGCTAGAAGAGCAGAACCTAATTTCTGCGCACGGTAAAACTATCGTTGTTTACGGGACTCGTTAATCTCGATTAACGTTTAAAAAATTTAAAAGCCACCAAATGCAAGTTTGGTGGCTTTTTCTTTTTTGGAAATCGGGAACACTGCGTTCCGAGATCGGACTTCGTCCTTCGGGATTAAGCCCTCTCAGATTCCGAGCTTTCAACTCTCCCAAAGCGAAGCTTTTCCGACTCCACAGGTCATAGCCCGTTCTGATATCCCAACGAACTCCAACCTTAGAAGCAGAAACATTCAGCTTTTCAGAGTGTAAACTCTCTCGAAGCGAAGCATTCCTGCATCCATAGGGTGCAGCCCGTTCTCATGTCCCAACAAACTCCAACCTTCAAAGCTGAAACCTTCAACATTCCAGAGTGCAAACTCTCTCGAAGCGAAGCGTTCCCGCATCTCTAGTGCGTAGCACGTTCTCGATTCTTCCTACCCGTTAGTACTCTCGAAGATCTTATCTGCCGATGCAGCTACAAATCCTGGGTACAACTCACCGTTATCCATTGGGTAGCGCTTAGCAAACTCGTAGAAGCCTCCAGGAATCACCTCAACGCCTTCAGTAAAGGTCACTGGCACTTTGTCTGCCATGGTCGACGATTGCTCTAGTAGTACCTCTGGCGTGCCTTTTACTTCACCGCCATTCTCGTTGATGGTAAAGCCTACTGTGCGTAGGTGGTCGTTCACTTGCTTCACTTCTTCATGTTGATTGAGTTGATTCACACTCACTGTGAAGTGGTTCGCTCCGTAGCCATGCGCTGCAAGCCAAGAAGCGTATTCACTCTCTTTCGCCAAGGTTTGGAAGTCAGCATAGCTTAGGTCCCACAAACGTCCGCCGTACAAGAAGTCACTGCCTGTCAGTTTAGAAGCATCAACCTGCTCTGCCAGTTTATGAACGATGGCTTGTAGCTCTGGTGAGCACTCATCCACTTTCAATTCACTGATGAAGACTTTTGGTTGTTTAGGATCTGGGTGCTCAAAATGTTTTGCCACCAGCTTTTTGCTTTCAAATACGTAGTCACCACAGGCTTTGTAACCCACCGCCAAGAATGGCTTCGCTAACGTTTCAATGCCTAGGGGAGCGACATTAAACGTACGTAGCGCAATATGGTCATTAATCAGAGGCTCATCTTCTTGAAGAAGTTGATGGACTTTAGCAGCGGAAGGGCAAAGACGTTGAATGTAGTCTTGCCATAGCGATTCAAATAACACATCGGGCGTCATAACGACTCCTTGTTATGAAATGTAGAGTTAGGGGTAAGAAGAAGTTGACCGCTCGTTCACAGCCCGTGGGCTGTCCAGAATCACGAACGAGCGGTCATCAACCTGTGACGGTATGTGCGGCATAAGTGCCAGTCAGTCAACACGCGCTGGAGAGTCTTAAGCTCGCCTTTGGCGTTTGCCAGCGCGCTTACCAGAATCCTAACTTGGTAAATAGCTCCGGCAGAGAGAAACGGCGATACTTTGTCACCGCTTCGTATTTCTCTATTACAGGCTTACACCTGGGCTCAATGTTGCAGGCAAGACCGTCTCTTGTCCTTCCATTGATGCCATTGGGTACGCACAGTAGTCTGCTGCGTAGTAAGCACTTGGACGTAGGTTACCTGACGCACCCGGACCACCAAATGGCGCATCACCACTTGCACCCGTTAACTGACGGTTGCGGTTCACGATGCCGGCACGAATGTGGTCCACGAAGTATTCCCACTCTTGGTCGTCGGTTGAAACCAGACCTGCCGATAGACCAAAGCGCGTATCGTTCGCCAGTTCTACCGCTTTCTCTAGCCCTTCGTAGCGTACTACTTGTAGAAGTGGACCGAAGTACTCTTCATCTGGCAATTCGGCAATGTTCGTCACGTCGATGATACCCGGAGAAACAAACGCCGCCTCGCCCGCTTTCGCTTCAATCAAGCTTTCGCCACCCAGTGATTGCAAGTTCGCTTGTGCATCGAGAATGAACTTGGCTGCCGCTACCGAAATTTGCGGTCCCATGAATGGCGCAGGCTCTGCAAATGGTTGGTCTACACGAATATTGCGTGTCGCTTCCACCAGCTTAGTAATCACTGCATCACCCTTGTCGCCAAATGGAATGTACAGACGACGAGCACAGGTACAGCGTTGTCCTGCACTGATGAAGGCAGATTGGATGATGGTGTAAACCGTTGCGTCTAGGTCGCCGTAGTTATCCGAGATAACCATCGGGTTGTTGCCACCCATTTCAAGCGCCAGCATCTTACCCGGCTGACCAGCAAATTGACGATGCAGAACATGACCTGTGTTCGCACTACCAGTAAACAGCACGCCATCAATGCCTTTCGCGTCAGCCAGCGCAATGCCTGTCTCTTTCGCACCTTGGACTAAGTTAATCACACCTTTTGGTAGACCAACCTCTTCCCACAACTTCATAGCAAGTTCACCCGTCCATGGCGTTTGCTCAGACGGTTTGAAAACCACGGTGTTACCAGCCAGTAGTGCTGGCACGATGTGACCATTTGGTAAGTGACCCGGGAAGTTGTAAGGACCGAAGACCGCCATTACACCCAATGGGCGATGACGCAATACAATTTGGTTGCCCGCGGCTTCACGTGCAGCTTCGCCAGTACGATCGTGGTAAGCACGAATAGAAATCGCAATTTTACCCGCCATTGCAGCCGCTTCAGTGCGAGTTTCCCAGATTGGTTTGCCGGTTTCTTTGGCAATCACTTCAGCGATTTTTTCGCTGTTCTCTTTTACTTTTTCGGCAAAAGCCAACACTATCGCCTCACGTTCTGCAAATGGGCGCTTCTTCCAATCAACAAACGCTTCACGCGCCGCAGATACCGCTTGGTTAACCTGCTCTGCTGTTGCGCCGTTGCCTTGCCAGATCACTTCTTGGTTGTAAGGCGACAGAGACGTGAATGCTTCACCCTGACCTTGTACCCATTCACCTGCAATCCAATGTGTCATTGTTTCTATCCTTAAATTCTGTCGTCAGTTACTGCGGAAGAAGGCGAACAAAATCCCCTTCCTCAACCAAGAGTGCATCCGCCAGTTCTGGGGCTAGCACTACGCTTTGTGTTTCCGCGTCATACGCCGCTTTCGCTGCTGCGGCACGGAAGTTCTCGAATGACGAGTTACACATCAAGAAGTCTTTTGTGCTGGTGTGCTCCGAGATTTTGACTTGCGCGCGGAATGAGTGGCGTACCGACTCGATATTGCGTAGGTCACACTCCACCGTTGGACCACCATCGAAAATGTCAACGTAGCCACGGTTGGTAAAGCCTTCACGCTCAAGCAGCTTCAATGCTGGACGCGTGTTATCGTGCACCTTGCCAATCACGGCTTGTGCCTCTGGGCTCAGTAGGTTGATGTAGATTGGCAACTTCGGCATCAAGTCGGCGATAAAGCCTTTCTTGCCGATACCTGTTAGGTAATCCGCAAGAGTAAAATCGATTGAGAAGAAATGCTCTTGAAGCCACTGCCAGAATGGTGAATTACCTTCCTCGTCTGAAACACCACGCATTTCAGCAAAGATGGTTTCCGAGAAACGTTCTGGGTGCTCTGCCATCATTAAGAAACGACACTTGGACATCAGACGCCCGTTCAGGCCACCACGGAATTTCTCACGTAGGAATAAGGTACAGATTTCACTGTTACCCGTGTAGTTATTACCAAACGTCAGCAGCTTCACCACGTTGTTTACGCCAAGCTTTGGTGACGAGTGCACCACTTTGCTGATGTGGTAAGAATAAAAAGGCACATCCCAGCCGATCGAAGCTTCAATACCTGTGGTACCTGCGACTTCACCAGTTTCAGATTCAAAGCCCACCATTAGGTAGCCTTCATCACCGGCTTCGTTCACGTCAGGTTTGCCAAAACTGTATTCTGAGTGCTTGATTCGATTGGTTAACAGTTCTTCGTTAACCGGTAGAGATGTAAATCCATGACCTGACTCAACCGCACAGGTGTGCAGCGCGTCATAATCCGACATTGCGATAGGGCGAACTACTAGCATCAATACTCCCTCCAGATGCAAGAAGATCCTAACTATATTGTAGGAACAATACCCCCATCAGAGATCCTTGATGGGGGTTTCTAGGTTGACGATAAGCGGAGATCGCGCTTAAACCAGCGTAGCGATCGCTTTATCCAGCTTAGCCAAACCTTCTTCGATTTCTTGTTGTGTGATAACGAGTGATGGTGTGAAACGTACGACATTGGCACCCGCAACCAATACCATGAGACCTTGTTTACCTGCAGCAACCAGTACGTCACGCGCACGACCTTGCCACTCTTCATTAAGTGCTGCACCAAGCAGTAGACCTTTACCACGCACTTCAGAGAAGATGTTGTATTTCGCGTTAATCTTCTCCAGACCTTCACGGAACATCGCTTCACGCTCTAGTACACCAGCTAAAACTTCGGGCTTGGTGACTTCATTAACGACCGCTTCAGCAACCGCACACGCTAATGGGTTACCACCGTAAGTTGAACCGTGAGTGCCCACTTTCATGTGCTCAGCCAGTTTTGCCGTCGTTAGCATTGCACCGATAGGGAAACCACCACCCAGTGATTTCGCTGTGCTTAGAATGTCTGGCGTGATACCTAGACCTTGGTATGCATAGAAGTGACCAGTACGACCGTTGCCGGTTTGAACTTCATCAAAGATCAGCAGTGCATTGTGTTTGTCACACAGCTCGCGAACCGCTTGAGCGAACTCAGGTGTTGGTGGAATGATGCCGCCCTCACCTTGTAGAGGCTCCATCATTACCGCACAAGTGCGATCCGACATGTGTGCTTGTAACGCTTCGATATCATTGTAAGGAAGATGTGTCACATCGCCTGGCTTAGGACCGAAACCATCTGAGTAAGCCGCTTGACCGCCCACCGTTACAGTGAAGAAAGTACGACCATGGAAACCTTGTTTGAATGCAATGATTTCCGACTTCTCAGTGCCATGAACGTCTGCCGCGTAACGACGAGCCAGTTTTAGTGCCGCTTCGTTTGCTTCTGCGCCAGAGTTAGCAAAGAACACACGCTCAGCAAAACTGACTTCTGTTAGCTTCTTCGCCAGTCGCAGTGCTGGCTCGTTAGTCATAACATTACTTAGGTGCCAAAGCTTGTTACCTTGCTCAGTCAATGCGTTCACCATGACTGGGTGACAATGACCAAGACAGCTCACCGCAATACCACCAGCAAAGTCGATGTATTCATTTCCGTCCTGATCCCAAATGCGTGAACCTTCACCTTTTACAGGGATCATTTTCATCGGGTTATAGCAAGGTACCATTACCTCATCGAATAAACCGCGCTCTACTTTGTTTTCCGTTGTCATTGCACATTCCTTCTTGATACCGCATGCCTAGCAGATAAGCGAATTTAACCGGCACTCTTTGCCAGCAAATAATGTTTTGCATTTAAGCTATTACGGCATTGTATTTACATTTGATTAACCATTTCAATAGTGATTTATTCTTTTCGCATACCAGCGCAACACCTAATACTCACTATCTATGATTATTTATGCATCAAGAAACGCAAATAGAGAAGCAATTTTTTATAAAAACCATGCATGACAAGGTTTGGAAAGAAATAAAAAAAATGAATAGCCCTCACCAGATTGGTAGAACGCATAGTTTTGCATTCCCATTCCAAGGCGAAAAATATGAAGAATTTGTTAAGAAAAGTGATCGTGATCAGATCATTTCGCGCGCTAGAAAGTTCGCAAGTAGCTCGTGACCTTGTTCTGTCTTAATCGATTCAGGGTGAAACTGTACCGCGTCGATTGGTAGGGTTTTATGCTGATAACCCATGATTTCATCCATGGTTCCATCGGGCAGTTCAGTCCAAGCAGTCAATTCAAACACATCAGGCAAGGTGTCGTTTTTCACCACGAGAGAGTGGTAGCGGGTGACCATCAGTGGGTTATTGAGGTTTTTAAACACACTGCGGCCGTTGTGACGAATCGGTGATGTCTTACCATGCATCACTTGCCGTGCTCGAACCACCTTGCCACCGAACACCTGAGCAATGGCCTGATGGCCAAGACAAACACCTAAGATAGGCAACTTACCAGCAAAATGTTCAATGGCTTGTAGAGAGATACCGGCTTCGTTGGGAGTACATGGTCCAGGAGAAATCACCAAATGGGTTGGGCTGAGTGCCTCGATGCCTTGGATGTCAATTTCATCGTTACGTACCACCTTTACGTCTGCACCAAGTTCGCAAAAGTATTGGTAAAGGTTGTAGGTAAAAGAATCGTAGTTATCGATGATCAACAACATAAAAGGTCGGTTGCTCCAATCCGTTTTGGCAATGCTTACGTAGTGAATCGCCACGTTCGTGACAATCAAGGGCGGTATTTTGCTATACCAAGCAAGAAAGGCAAGTTTTTGCTGAATAAAAAGGCCAGCATAGGCTGGCCTTTGGTCTTTACAGCTATTTAGGAACTGTTTGTCAGGAAATAAATTCGTTTAGCGGCGACGGCGGAATAAGCCTAGACCTAGCAGCGCAACTAGCGCGCCAAAGCCAAATGAACCACCATCATCATCGTCTGATGGGTTCGTGCTCGATGGCTCCAGCGTAACATCGCGAGAGTTGCTGAACTTAACGGTGTTGCCAGTAGAGTCTGTCACTTTCTCTTCAAGAACGTACTGACCTTCTGTTGGTGCTTTGTCGAACTCCACACTCACGCTACGAGCATCAATGTCCGCTTGTGTCAGAGTTGTACTCGCTTCGTAACCATCAGCATCAGAGGTTGACGACGCTGCTTGAGTTGCTTCCGTTAGGCTTACTGTCACGATGTCACCGACAACTGCGTTTGGCGGCAGGCGTACTTCCACTGCTAGGTTTTCACCTGAGCTTGGAAGGTCGATATCTGTATCTGGGAAATCAATCGCGATGATCACTGGATCGTGGTCAGACGCCGAGAACGCATCTTTGTACTTCGGCATATCACCTGTGTACTTGCTGCTGTATTCGAACAAGTTACTTTCTAGTGAGTTGATGTGCCAATCTTCAATCGCTACCACTTTTTGTGCCAAGCTGTTGCTCGCCAATGCGTGGTCTAGGTTACCTAGCTCACCAGAGTAGGTGTATGAGAAAGTGTCTGCGCCGTGAAGTACCGTGTTCAGGTTATGGTAACCGTAGCCTTTTTCAATTTTGGTCTTCTCGACTTGAAGCTCACCACCACCAATGGTTGTGTAAGCAGCTGTGTAGATGTCACGGCCGTATTTCTCTTTCGAGTAATCGGTCAGTGTAAGCAGAGGATCTTCCATGCCGTAGGCGTTTAGGTCACCCATAACTAGCACGTCACCTTCAATGCCTTTCAGAGCATCACCCACAACGTTAGCAGCAGAAACACGGAAGTTGTTACAGTTGCCTTGCAGATCCGCTGGCTCGGAGTCTTCTACGCCCGCAATCCACTCTTCAATACATTCAGAACCTTTCGATTTGAAGTGGTTAACAACAACAGACAGATCTTTACCTGTCTCTTTCACCGTGAAGGTTTGTAGCAAGCTATGACGTTGGTATTTGTCGTAAGCTGGGTTGCCTTCTGCATCGTCACCACGTGTAATGGTGTTTTCTTCGATGTGCTGCTCTGGCGTCACAATCACTTTCGCTGCTTCTTTTGGCGTCACTTCGTTTGCACGGTATAGGATTGCCACCATGATCGCATCGCTACCAAAGTATTCGTCTTGGTATTTGTCTTGATCCGCGATTTCAACGTAAGTGTAATGATCTTCTGCATCTTCGATTTCAGCATTCAATGCGTCAACCAAGTTCTTCACTGCACTGCTGTCACCAAAGCCGTTGTTCTCGACTTCCATCAAACCAATGATGTCAGCGTCCATCTTGTTCATCGCCGCAACGATTTTCGCTTGTTGGATCAGGAACTCGTCTAGGTTAGTCGCGCCACGGTTTTGTCCAGTTGGGTTTTCATGGCCACTGTCAGCCACAGAGTTGAAGTAGTTCAAGACGTTGAAGCTAGCGATACGCAAATCTGAATCCGCAATCGCAGGGGCATCTTTACGAGCCACGTCGAAACCTTCACCTGTAGTGACGAAGTTAGTGTTATCGACTTCATTAGTCGCAATCAGGCGGTACTCGTTGTAGCTATAAGCTACCACGCCCTGCAGACCTTCTACTCGCGAACCAAGGCGAATATGCTGCTCAGAAGAGCCATCTTGGTCTGCATCTTTGGCAAAATCTGGGTAGTAAGGAATTTGGCCGTTTGGTGCTTTGCCATCAGATTCTAGGTATACGCGGTTCGCTGCGTTGTCTTTTGCGAGCTCAACGGCTGCATCGCTCTCTGCTGCGTGTAATTGAGTCGGCTTAAACAATGGCGCTTCATGAGACAACATCATGTTGTTACGACGAGAGTCGTAGTCGTAAGAGAAGTTGCGAGTTACAAACAAGTCACTTGCCGAGGTTAGTTCAACTTGCATACCTTCATGACGCTCTAGCGCATCACGCAGTGTCTCACCTTCTTTGATAACAAGATCGGTAACTCGAGGAATATCCGATGTGCCTGTTTTCACATAGCTATTCGCATCAGAAGCTAGCTGAGTATTGCTGTAGTACTCTTGAACTTTACCTTTCACACAAACAACGTCACCAGCTTTTAGCTCCGTGTCTGCCGCATCAGTATGAATGAACAAGCCTTCTGAGGTCTTATCATTGTTGTCACTTTCTAGTGCTTGTAGGTAGAAACCTTTGGTTAGGCCAGTGGTAACAGCAGTCACGACGCCCGTTACGAAATGATCTTCGTCAGTAATGTATGGGTAACCATCAATGAATGGAGACGTGTCGCCTTCACCTTGAATATCTTGGATGGTAGTGAAGTTAGGTTGCTGACCGTCGACTTCACAAGCGAATGGTGCTGGTGGCTCAGTCGCATTTAGCTCACCAAGACCGTCAATGTTGTCTTTCTCGAACGCCGTCCACTGTGATGCATCATAAGTAGCAGAAGGGGTTAACGCATCACTGTTACGAACCAATGTGGTGTCTTTACCAAAATCTACGTCACCCATTACACCGATGATGTCGTGCACTTCACCATTTTTAAGCAGCGCGATCGGGTCGTCACCGTTAAAGTTCGCCACGCTTTTATCAGTGATATCCGCTACCGCTTTGATTGCATCGCTCGCATCACCATGAGCCAGTACATACACTTGGTTCGCTTGTAGCGTCACTTGGCTAAGATCGAGTGTGCTGCCCCAAGTACCGCCACCGTTTGATGATTTTGCCAGTTCATAGCCAGTTAGCGTTACCGCTGCATCACCCGTATTCGCGATTTCCACCGCCTTGTTGTAGGAACCGCCTTCAACATACTGGGAGAGAATAATTTCTGCGTTAGCGTTGGCACTAAGCGCGCTGGCAATCGTCAGTGCAAGTAAAGAGGGTTTGATTAACGTATCCATTGTCGTACCTGATATTTATTTAAATGCAAACTAAGCCCTGAGCAGAGCCCACCATTTGTGCCTACTATCAGGTTTATTTATGAAATAAATAAGAAACACCAGCAAAAGCCGTGAAATATATCACACGTGAATACGCAAAATTATGCCAGGGCTGCCCCTTTAAACAGCTTTTGTAACAAATACAGCAACTAAGGATATAAATATCAATAATTAGACTTATTACTCGGTTTTATAACACTCAATATGTTATGAGAATGTATGAGTATTTAATCTGAATTCATTCAATTCTAGCAACGCAATTTAAATATTCAGCAATACTAATTTAGAATAAAGGAAATTATTATTTCCTTCCTTTTTCAGTACGGTTAAAAATAACCTTTCTGTTATTTAAGATCTCTGATTTCTAGAATCGAGTAGGAGGAGGCCTCACGGCCTCCGTCCTCTCACACCACCGTACAAGCG
>NZ_JAADJW010000047.1:0-32455 GCF_010092875.1 Vibrio sp. LB10LO1 | reverse complement strand
CAACGGTTAAGGTTGGGGTCATCACCAGCTCTTTGCTAGAAGTGAATGCCTCACCGGTATTGCCCGTTGCATCATTAAAGCCTTGCAACGTTAACGCCACACTCTTCACCGAATCCGCAACCGACGCGACTTCTGCTGTACCCACCCATTGGGTATGAGTACCCGATTGTGCTGTCCAGTTGATCGCCGCGGTACCCAGCGTCGAACCCGTCGGTGTGGTGACGCCTTTGTCGAACGTAGCAGTAACGGTCACGCTCTCACCCGCCGCTGCGTACGTTGGGTTAATCGACGTTTGAGCGTCGTCCACCGTTGGCTTGGTTTGCGTCAACGTAAATGTTGTCCCCGCTTCTTTTGCTGGTGCCTCCAAGTCGTTAGTCCCGTTCACCGTCACCGCAATGGTGCCGTCTTTAAGACCAGAGACGTCTAACGTCGCGTTCCATTTACCCAATGCAGTCACTGTCGTGGTTTGCGTGACTTCTTTATTGTCCGTATCGACCGCTTTGATGGTCAGTTCGTCAGAAGTTTCAAAGCGTGTGCTATTACCATTAACTGCAACGCTTGCAGCGCCCGCTCCGTTAACATCACTAATAGCTTCAACGGTTAAGGTTGGGGTCATCGCTAGCGCTTTGCTAGAAGTGAATGCCTCACCAGTATTGCCCGTTGCATCCTGAAAGCCTTGCAGCGTTAACGCCACACTCTTCACCGAATCCGCAACCGACGCCACTTCTGCTGTACCCACCCATTGGGTGTGAGTACCTGCTTGTGCTGTCCAGTTGATCGCCGCTGTACCCAGCGTCGAACCCGTCGGTGTGGTAACGCCTTTGTCGAACGTGGCGGTGACGGTCACGCTCTCACCCGCCACTGCGTACGTTGGGTTAACCGACGTTTGACCGTCGTCCACCGTTGGCTTAGTTTGCGTCAACGTAAATGTCGTCCCCGCTTCTTTTGCTGGTGCGCCCAAGTCGTTAGTACCATTAACCGTCACCGTAATGGTGCCGTCTTTAAGACCAGAGACATCTAACGTCGCGTTCCATTTACCCAATGCTGCCACTGTCGTGGTTTTCGTGACTTCTTTATTGTCCTTATCCACCGCTTTGATGGTCAATGTGTCGGTGCTTTCAAAGCGTTTACTGCCGCCACGGACGGTAACGTTAGCAGCACCCGCTGCGTTAACAGTACCGATATCTTCAACGGTTAAGATTGGGGTAATTGGCAATGTATATGACGTATTATCCTCGCCCACATTTCCTACTAAGTCTTTATATTGGCTCACCACTAGGCCAACACCGAGTTCTGGTACGTCTGGGACATTAACGGTTCCGGTCCAAACTTTCTTATCAGCAGGATCAGCCGTTAGCGAAGTAACATTGTTCGCACCTAATGTTGCCGTTGCTTCTTGTAACTCTTTGTCAAACTCAAGCTTAACGTCTACTGCCTTTCCGATTTCTTGATGCAGTGGATCAAACGTTACTTTAGTAAGCGTAGGTAACACACCTTCTACCCCCAGAATCAAACTATCCCCTTTTCCGGGGATATTGTTGATGCTCTTATAGCTCCCATCATCGACCCGTATGGTTATGTCTTTATTTTCTCTTTCTGGTGATATGTATGTGACTGTCCAAGTTATGTTGTCAGTGGTATTCCAAGATAAAGGTTTTAACTCACCGCCATTATTCTCATCTAACTTCACGTCTGAAATATCGAATTCTTCGACTTCTTCAGTAAAAGTAAACGTAAGCGGGACTTCGACGCCACCAGCCAAAGGTGTGCTTGCAGTCGTCGATATTGTTAGCTCAGGGACTGTTGCTGCTTCTACTTTGTATGTTGTCGTTTTTTCCGTTTGATTGCTGACAGCATCAGACGCGGTTACTTTTATCGTGTAATCTCCTGGCGATAATAAGTACTGGAACACATAAGAGGCGCCATCGTTAGTAGGTTTCGTGATTGACTTTGGCCTTATTACTGTTAGACCCGAACCATTATCAGCCTCTGATGTTACCGAACTTAAGTTTTTATCAGTCACATCAGCAGTTACATCCAACTGATATTTGCCATCATCTGTCGCTTCGTCTTCTTGCTTGCTATCACGAATCGACACTTCAGGATCTTCATAATCAACAACCGATTTGATACCTTTGGCATCATAGGTCTTATTAAAAAGCTTAAAGTCTTTAATAGCACGTCCCATTGAGTCAGTGACTGTCAATTCGTATCTGTATTCAGCTTGGTCATCAATTGCAAAATCCATGGTACCAGTCGCGCTTGACAACACGATATTGCCGTTGAAGTTAAGCGGGTCTCCGCTGAACTTCAGCGGTTCTCCGCTAATTGGGAGCATATCAATGGAATATCGAGTTGCCTTGACATGCTCCCCCTCTGTAGACGTAATCGTGAACGATTGACTTGCTTTGGTGAATGCTAGCTTGTCGTCATTCAGCAAGCTAGATATATCAGTAAATTCGAGACTAATAGTCGGCGCAGTCAGATCGATTTCGAGAGTCTGGTTTTCAGTCCAACCCACTTTATCCGTAGCTTGGATGCTAACTCGAAGCTGACTTAACCCTTCTAATTCAGTTTTCGCAAGTTCAAAATAGAGATGTGAGTTATCCACATCTGCCTCTTTGTTGAAAACATGACTCGGGTTCGCTGTTGTATATTTGACAGTAGCGATACCGCTGCCTTCATCTCTGATAGAAAACAGGAATCTAACCAAACTAGGGTCTGTAGGTGATTCACTTACAGTAACATCGCTGTCAATTATTGGTTTGCTGTTATCAACCATCACGTCAACTTCGGCTTCACTTGAATACTCCCATACATCAAACGCTTGAATGGACGGCCTGATCGGCTGACCATCTAAAGTGTCACTAAGAGGCGCTTTAAACGTAGAGCATGAGTAGTCATCTCCGCAGTCATTAAATCGTGAGAAATTATCAGGGTTATCTTTTGAGTTGTATGGCTGCCCTTCCACTGTAGCAATTACATTTTCTAGGGTTGAATTAGCCCCAACCTTCACTTTGAAGTCCATTGAAAGTTCTGAACCTCGGATAATACTATCCTTTTTTGGGCTCGTGATTTCGATCAGAACTTCTTCTGGCGGTAACAACAACTCCAACGCGTAATCTGGCGCCGTATTACCTGCTACATCAGAAAGATTCTTGATGGTAAATAGATATTTTGATTCCGTTGCCGAAAGAAAATCTGAGAAAAGCTCAGTATAAGTGCACGTAGTGAGATCTGCGCTAGTAATACAACTTTTCGGCTCAAACCGTTTGTTTAGGCTGTTTCTTACCAGTACAGGACGCTTAGTTAGATCAGTATTCACTCCGGATAAATCATCTTTAAAGCTCAGAGTGATACTTAATATTTTGTTTCCATCAGCATCGAAACCAACATTGTTGCTACCAAGTTGGTAAGTACCTCCCGGTTGTTTCTCTTCATCCTCCAAAACATATGGCGCATCAATATCCATCATGCTAAAGCTAAATTTATTGACCGTCTCTTTATTGTTCTCACCAACAGTTCTGGTGATTAGAACGACAGGCGGTACCGACATATTTACGTCCGTCGTCACACTACATTTATAATTTTCTTGCGGTTGATTGATCACACCAGAATAGGCGAAATCTGGATCATCATCTGGCGCATTGTCCGAGGTGTAATTTTCTCTCACCCAACACTCCAGTGTCCTAGCTTTAACATCACCCACAGGTCCGAACTCTACATCCAACGTCTTCCCGGAAATATGAGTTTGGAAAGGATCTGGCTTAAGCACATCCATTACAACCCCTTGCCTTTGAACGTTAATCGTCGTTGTTTGTTTACTTGCAAGAGGTTCTTCACCACGGTTATAGACTACATTGTTATAGACTTTGAAATTCAACTCGTAACGACCATTATTTTTGATTTCAGTCGCAGTTAACATTCCCGTCCATTCGCCAGATGCTTGATCCTTTGTAAATTTAATGTCATTTTCTAGTTCACCATATTTGTAAGTCCCTTCGACTTTAGGGATGCCACTTGGGTCCTCAGCCGCAATGGTAATGATCACCGGATCATTACGTGTAACTAATCCATCTCCTTTGATCTCTGTCCCATCATCATAAGAAAGCTTCACACTGTTTATGGTAGGCTCGACATTTTGAACCTTAACTTCGTACACTTTTTGTGTTGTATTTCCACGAACATCAGCACCCTTCAGTCTTATGGTTCTAGTGGAGCTAGCACCGTCATTTTGTCCGCCTAAGTTGACCTTCATATCCTCTTCGACTTGAGTGTCGGGGTCAGAAGATTCGCCGATATAACTATTAAATGTCAGGGTGTCTTTGTTTACCCCGTCAGTAGATGGCGCACCTGTTTCATTCAAGTCTTGAGCATAGAGAGTAAAGATATAATCACCGCGATAGTAACTTTCAGGCTTAAATCCATTCAAGCTTAGACTTGGCCCTTCGCGATCCAAGATTATGCTTCTTGCCTCTGTATCGGAATAAAAGCCATATTCATCTATCGCTTTAACAAATAGATCAGCTCTATTGTTCTGATCGATCGTAATATTACTACTTTGGGAACTACGGATCTCAATATCGAGTGGCTGAGAAGGGTTTGTAGGTTCAATTGAGCGTATCGCTTCACTGCTTCCAACCTGCCAAACTTCTACTTTGCTCACTTTTGAATCATCTTTCACAGAGGTTAAGCTAACTTTAAAGTTCGGACCTAACACTCCACTCTTGCCAGAGTTGCTATCAGCCACCCAAGGAGTAGCAAGCTCAATCTCAGGGCCTTTATTATCTACTTGAAAGCTGAACGTCCCCTTCCTACTCTTATTTGCTGGATAGGCTTTATCCGTTGCCGTTACATAAAATTCATTTTTGGAATCATAATTAAAGGCTTCAGCAACCAATTGAACTTTAACATCCGGCTGCTCGCCAATGAGGTATGGTTGTTCGCAAACGCTTGTATCAGGATCGCAAGCTTCTAACGTCTGGGACTGACCTGAGCCTTTCCTTAGTTCGACTTTTACATTGCTACCTTGACTAAGATCACCCCAGTCGATCACCGGAGTCCAAACATCGTTGCCACCCAATCGCTCTGTAATTTCCGCATCATTAACAACCGGTGGCTCAGAGTCGATATAAATACGAAACCTTGGGGCTCCATTGTCGGCATCTGATACCGCGTTCCCCAAGTTATCTTCGGCGCTAACTACCGCTAACCAGTCACCATCACCTGGGTTAATTGTTGTTCCTTGAGTCGAGCAATCTTCCTGACTGCATAGGCGTACGACAAACCGATCGCTTTGATTAGTATAAAACTGCTCATATGAAACTGGGTATCTTTCGCCAGATGTCTTATAGAAAAGTAAGCTACGTTTCTCGAGTTTGTCATCAACCACATCTTTCAACTCAAAAGTTAGATCGTGGATGTTATTTTTAATACTCAGATAAACATCTTCCCCTATAGGGTTTTTATCTGGACCTATAGGAGGGATGTAACTCGCCTCGGGATAGTCATTGTCCACATACAAACGCTCCACAAGAGGCTCGGCCTCAGTATATCCATTACCTTTGGTATCGAATGCCGCTGTCTCCAGCGCAAACTCGATGATATCGGTGAGATCTGCTGACTCTGTATTTAGGGTAAAGAAGTACTCTTTTCTAAATTTATTACTATCGCCAGATTCTTGTGGTTTAAGTTCCAATGGAATTTCAGTATTAGGGTCTCCCACTGCATACCACATGCTTTGGAATTTCGGGGCTTGGTCGCCTTCCTCTACAACCCCAGATGGATCTTCTAACACTACTCTAGATACCACTTCACCCGCGACATAAAGCTTGTCGCCAACCATTGTTTCGCGGCCAGTCTCTATTGTTAGTGTTTGTTTCGGAGGATAAATATCAATACTGCCGCCACCACTATCAAAGATATTGTCTTCGCCAAGTTTAGGATTAGCCGTAGAAATATCATCGGCATAAAGCTGAGCAATATTATCCGGGATGCCGTATTTTTCAGTCATGATATCGTAGTAAGACTGAGCAAGGTCTTTGCGGTAGGTATCAGAGTCGAATTCGTAATCATCCAATTTGATTTGATTCCCACCAGCACCAATACCGTTGGCTTTACCATCGTAGCTAAGATCGTCATAAATAGCGGAAGCGAAATCAGAAGAATTGTTACGTGGCGTCTTTTCCGCTAATTTATCAATCGCTTCGACAAGGAAACGGTGCAGGTAGTCGTTAGAGAGATCGCTAGGAATCGGCTCCTCAAGCATCTCATTTGTAGCGTAAGCCGTCACGGTTGGATCGAATCCGAAGAATGAATCATTACCGCCAGCTAGCGCATATTTCACTTCCGTCAAAATTTGCGAAGCGCGTTCTGATGTTTTGTCACCGGCTTCTACCTGATTCCAACGATAATCGAACAAACCAGTCTGGTAAGTGGCAAGCTCGGTCACGTAATACGTATTCGAACCATCAAGTTCAAAATATGCGCCAATATTGGCATTGTTTAGATTAACGCTCGCTTTGGCGCCTGCATCGTCTTTCCATTGATAGTAGTGAGGGTCCGTCCCTTCTACACCAATTAAACGTACTCGCATGAATTCATAATTAACAACGTCCGTCGTGGTTTCACACGAAGCAACATCAAGCGCGGTAGTTTGATCACTTTCTGGCTGCTGAATGGTGGTACAACTTGCTAGAGAGGTGAATTCACCATTTGGGTTCAAACCTTCTAATTGTACACGTGCGCCAATGAAAGGGGTCACAACTGTCATCGTAGGTAGGTCAAAACTGCTTCGGAAGTAAACTTCTTGAGTCGCACTTTCATTGTCGGACTCATCGATAGTTTGAATCACTAGTTTTTGACTGGCGTTTTCTGAAACGTTTTTAAAACCATCACCAAGTACCTCTTTTACGAAGGGAACGTAGTAAATAACTTCATCAACTCTGCCTTCGCTATCTAAAATAGTTTCATGAGGGATACTCGCGGTGATAGTGTCCGTCGATGCTACGGTTTGTGTTGTGTTTTGAAATGCGTAGTTGTTGTCGTTGTTTTGGCTTACGTAGTACTTCACGACGAGTTTAAGCTTGTCGGCACTTGAGCCTAAAACCGTATCGGAGTTCACATCTGCAACTCGAACTCGCACATACGGAATCTTATTCTGTTTTAACAGGTTGACGTTAAAGTTCGCGAAATCAACGCCATCAATTGATTTCAAGCCAGAAGCAGCATAGACATAATCGATCTTCAAGTAGTCTCTACTCGACTGCACGTTGTCTGAAGTATAAGTATCTTGCGTGTAAACCCCTTCGTACGTAGACCTTTCTCCATCGACGGTCACATTGACGTAGTTCATCGATGTCCCTTCAGGGTATGTAATGATCTGAGCAGGCGCTTGATCGTCACGGCTTACTGCATGCTGGTATTCACCGACGTTGTCTTTGGTATCAGTAGCCTTAACATCGAACGTAGTCGTAGATAAGAATTCGTCCGTCGAATAGGCTTTACTAAATTCACAAGCACTACCCGACTCTGCCGTTACAGGAGTACAAGCCACATCCTCTGGTAGCCCGCTTTTAAATGAAACGCTGACAGATTTAATGTCTTGAGACGCTTCTTTTACTATGCCTTTTAATACATACTCTTGAAGTTCGTTGTTGATAGCGCTTGCAGAAGTAACAGAGATGACTGGTGCGTCATTATCCCACTCAAAATTAACGTAATGACCTGAATTGCTACCAGGAATAAGTTCATTGCCCAAAACGTCTGCCGTGTAAAACACCAAACGTGCTGCAGTCACATTCGAAAGGCCAGTATCTGAGTCGACCTCAACGGCATCAATCGCCTTTGTATCGACACTTACCTTGATGTTTGTTTCACGAACACCGACTTCAAAGCCGCTTGCATCTACCGTACAAAACTCACTGCCAGACGTCTGCTGATCGTTACATTTGAATTCATCCGACCAAACACCGTTAAGTTGGTATTGCACATAAGCAGAAACAGATTGAACACCGATATCGTCATTGAGCCGGATATCTACATTATCTGTTTTAGTCAGTACATCATTATCGGTACGCGTGATGGTTGGTGGAACGGTATCAATCTCAGTTTCATCGCGTGGTGGAATAACACCATCAGTTTCGCCATGGCTTCCCAAGTCATTAATTTTTTGACTAAATGCAACGTAATCATCAGCGTCCGTCCCTGAGATATTAAGCTCTGGATCGTTCACCACAATCAAAACGTGCTGGGAAAGATCTTGAGTGTAAACGTCGCTGGTAATTCTCTGCTGGCCAAACGTAAGCGGCGTCACCGCACCAGTAGACTCACTGATCTCTAAACCATCTAAAAGACCATCAGCGATGACATCGCGAAATTGAATGTCAGCGAAATGCATTGAGGTATAGACCTTGTCCTCAGACTGGCCGTATTTTTGAATTAAGTCATATGAGTAAGACGAATAGGCAGTCAGCAAAGCACCATATTGGTGTCCTGGTGTAGCAAAACTGCTCTGGCCACCTTTGGTGATATCAATTGGCTTGGTTTCGTTAACATTAAACCCGTACATGCCATTGATACTATCTAAGGCTTCAGAAACCGCATCCGAACCGGATTCACCATTGGCGATTTTATACTTCGCAAGCCCAGAGACGATATTTGTCAGTGGTGTGAGCATTAATTTTTGGTCACTACCTTCACTAAAGTTCACGATCCCCTCTAAACGCAGGGTTTTATTCGCGCTCGACGATACAATCTCTTTTGTAAGGGGATCGGTATAGCTACCCTGTTGCGCGACAACATACAAAGGCATCGAAGACGATTCGAATTCTAGCTTGTAGTCACCAAAGGCATCGGAAGTTGTGCTGTCTAGCTTACGACCAACCTTTCCATCCTTGTATTCAAACACATCGATCTTGGCACCGTTAACTGGAGCGTCAAAAACGTTACCCGATATGCTTCCGGTATTCCTAGCTGGTGGAGTGTTATCACCACCATCCCCACCGCCACATGCACTTAATAAAAGTGAAGCAGCCATGAGACCTAACGTTGGTTTTATCGTATTTTTAGTGAACATAGTAATTTGGCAGAGTCTATTTTGCCGCGATTATATTATTGTCTGGAATTTTCTCAACGTGACAAAATAACCATAAAATTAAGCATAAACGCTAAACAAACAGGCAGTTTTCAACCTCTTTAGCAGCGCTACTTCACATCTATCGTTATTTACTTAGTAAAAACACAGGAATTGGCATTAACGGCGTGTAAGATTTTATTTTAAATATTATACTCCCCTCAATTTTTCGCCGATAAGCATAATTTCAATTTAATGACAAGTTTAATATTAAGACAGTGTACTCAAAACATTGCGTTACCCCTCGTATTCATTGCATTCGTTATCATTGCTGGCGTGTCTTTCACTCATTACCTGCTCACTCCGGAAGAACAAGTTCAACCTGTCACCACCAGGCTTCAAGCAACTGTTTTTAAAGAGATAAAACACAAAAACATTGAACACATCTACGAAACCTACTTTCAGCGGGAAAAGATCACTACCGGCGTTGTAGATTACTCTTTCGTGACGTCTTTAATTAACGCTGGACTGTCTCAGCATGAGATAAAGTCTTTGATAAAATTAATTGAGAATGAATTCGATATTATCGGCTCGGTCCGAAAAGGTGACAAATTCTCTATAAAAACTAAAACCAATAGTTATAATGAAAAATACATTAGTTCTTTTTACTATTCTGGTAGTAAAAGAGACTTCTTTGTTATTAATGATGGCAATAACAACGCGTACGATGAATATGGTAATAAGTTAATCCGCCAGCCTTATTATGCATTTCCACTAGCAAAAAAGTACAAAGTGAGTTCTGGTTTTAATTTAAAGCGAAAGCACCCAGTTACCGGTCTACTCGCACCACATCTAGGTACCGACTACGCAGTGCCGATCGGAACACCAATACAAAGTATCGCAGATGGTATTGTTGTTAAGTCACGTTACAACCGTTTCGCTGGTAACTACATTAACATCCGCCATAGCAACGGTTCCCTATCTCGTTATTTACATCTATCTCGTAGCGATGTTCGCGCAGGTGACCACGTAACTAAAGGGCAGACCATCGGCCGCACAGGTAATACAGGAAGAACCACTGGCCCTCACTTACATGTCGAACTCATTGTAGAAGGCGTCCCTGTTGATTATGCACGTTACATCCGAACTAACCCTGCGCCGCCTGCAAACACGCAGATGATGCTAGCGGCAAGAACAGAGCGTGCAGAGCTTATTAAAGAACTGCATAAATACGCCTCTTAGTGTCTGGGGTGATTTCTTTTCAGCTCATCGCGAAACAAACTTGGGGGCATGATGAGCTGATATCCCTTCACTGTTAATGAGCTTCGATTCGAAAGTGACCAAATCGGGGCCAAAGCTGTACTTAAGTCCTTAAATATCTTCCTATCGCTCTTGCTCTAACATTTCCGCTCCCCCAATAAAGTGTTAAGATCATCACATGACTCGCTGTAGTGGTAACGAGTGGTGATAATTAGCCCCACTCCCTTAACATCCTCATCAATGATGTAAGTAAGACGTATAACCCACCAGCATAACCATGAAACAATAAGGCGATTTTTCAGATGGTTAACAACTCTATCCAGTGGTTTCCGGGCCACATGCATAAAGCCCAAAAAGAGATTGCAGAAGCGATCCCTCAAATAGATGTCATTATTGAAGTGCTTGATGCTCGTATCCCTTTTAGTAGTGAAAACCCTATGATCGCGGAGCTCAAGGGCGATAAGCCAGTAGTAAAAGTGCTTAACAAACGCGATCTTGCGGATCCGGAGTTGACTCAAGTTTGGATTGACCACTTCGAGAAAGAGCACAACGTAAAAGCGATTGCCATTACTACTTCTCAACAGTCAGAAGTCCAAAAAATTATGGAGTTAGTACGTAAGCTTGCTCCGCATCGCGAAGAAATTGGCAAGAACATTCGTACCATGATCATGGGTATTCCAAACGTTGGTAAATCCACCATTATCAATGCCTTGGCGGGCCGAACTATCGCAGTGACAGGTAATCAACCAGCGGTTACACGTCGCCAGCAACGCATTAACCTTCAAAATGGCATTGTACTTTCAGATACTCCCGGGATTCTTTGGCCAAAAGTAGAAAACCCACACAGTGGCTTCCGTCTTGCTGCAACTGGCGCAGTAAAAGACACGGCAATGGAATACGACGAAGTGGCATTTTACACAGTCGAATACCTAGCCGCTCACTACCCGGAGAAGTTGAAAGAGCGCTACCAAATCGATGAGCTTCCAGAATCGGATATTGAGATCATGGAAGAGATTGGTCGTCGTCGTGGTGCACTTCGTGCTGGCGGTCGTGTAGACCTTCACAAAGTATCAGAGATCCTTCTTCATGAACTTCGCCAAGGTACTTTGGGCCAGATTACTCTAGAGCTTCCTGAGATGATTACTCAAGAGCTAATTGAGGTAGAAATCGAAACCGCTCGAAAAGAAGAAGAGAAAGCGAAACGCAAAGAGGAACGTCGTAAACGTTACCTTCGCAACAAACGATAATAGCGCTCCTATCTCCCTTCTCAAGGCACGTGTTACACGTGCCTTTTTTTGTTCTTAAATTTTTCATCTCAGTGCAAAAGCGCGACGCTTTTCTCATTACTTATGGAATGAAGACCACTAAACGTAGATCACCACTCAATACCTTCCAATTTGCATTTCATCTAAGTTTCGTAGGAAAAACCAAACAAATTCATAAATATTTATTATGTAATTTGACGATTATTTTTTAAGCACGATCTTAGTTAGACCCCCGAACAGTAAGGAGTTACAAAGCTCACCCAACCCTTAAATGCGGAGTTTGCAGGCGCACGCAAACTTATGCAACTTGACTAATGACACCGAGCTCATATTGGTCAAACTATATAACTGTCAGCGCTGGCGTTTTCCTGTGTTACGAAGAGAACTTATTATGAGTGATAAACCGAAAACAAAACCACTTCCTTCCTTTGTTGAGGAACGCCTAGACTTTTATATTCAAGATCTGATTGAGCAGAACGAAAACCAAAAGCACTTGGTATTAGGGAAGCGACCACAACAAGGAGCGGTGGTCATGCAAAGTAACGACTACTTGTCGTTGTCCCACAATCTACAAATTCAACAGGCACATCGTGATGCTATCTACGAGCACGATGATAACGTTGTCATGTCTGCGATTTTCTTACAAGATGACGACTCAAAACCTGCATTTGAAACGCAGCTCGCGGATTATGTCGGTATGGGCAGTTGCCTATTATCCCAGTCCGGATGGGCAGCCAATATTGGCTTGTTACAAACGATTTGTCCGCCAGAAACACCGGTCTATATCGACTTCTTTGCACACATGTCTTTGTGGGAAGGTATTCGAGTGGCAGGAGCGCAAGCGCATCCATTCATGCATAACAACATGAACCATTTGCGCAAGCAGATACAGCGTCACGGCTCTGGCGTTATCGTTGTGGATTCGGTCTATAGCACGATAGGTACGATCGCCCCACTCCACGACATCTACGAAATGGCGCGTGAGTTTGATTGTGCTTTGGTGGTCGATGAGTCCCACTCATTAGGCACGCATGGGCCAAATGGTTCTGGCTTGGTGAAAGCATTAGAACTCACTGATCAAGTGGATTTCATTACGGTGAGTTTGGCAAAAACATTTGCTTATCGGGCTGGGGCGATTCTTGGTCCAGAAAAGTTGGCTAGAACGCTACCCTTTGTCGCATTCCCAGCCATCTTTAGTTCGACGGTCCTGCCACAAGAGATCGTTCGACTTGAAAAGACTCTCGAAGTCATTAGAAGCGCAGATGATAAGCGAACCATGCTGTTCAATCGCGCTAAGGAGCTCAGAACAGGCCTAAAGCAGATTGGCTTTCATATCCGCAGCGAATCGCAAATTGTGGCGTTAGAATGCGGTAGTGAGCGAAATACGGAACGAGTGCGTGACTTCTTAGAAGAACGAAACGTGTTTGGCGCTGTATTCTGTCGTCCTGCAACGGGCAAGAATAAGAACATTATTCGATTTTCGATCAATGCTGATATGACATCTCGTGACATTGACCATGTCTTGACGGCTTGTCAGGAAGCGTATAACCACCCAGAACTAGAATTCGCCTAACGAATCGAAAGCGGCACATTTGAATGGAAGCTTGTGAATGCCGGAATACAAAGAGCTCAGCATAGTGCTGAGCTCTATTCGTTTTCGTCATCCTATTGAGCAAGAACTAAATCCAGTTCGCAATCTTGTCGAACAACCTGTTCTTATCCGCAGGTTTAACGATGAAATCCGACATGCCAGATGAACCAATCTTGTCGAGTGTTATCGGTGAGCTATCACCAGTATGCGCAATAATAGGCACCGAAGCGTACGCCTTATTTGAACCTCTGATTTGACGAGATGCTTCTACACCATCCATCACCGGCATTTCGATGTCCATTAGGATTAAGTCAACATTGTTCTCATTCAATGCGTTGATTGCCTGCAGCCCATCTTCGGTTTGGATCACTTCAAAACCCTGCTTCTCAAGCAGCATGGCCGTAAACTTGCGTAAAGACTCATTATCGTCAACCACCATAATGGTTCGCTTGTTTGTTGAATCGAGCGGCTTCGCTGGCATCGATGGAACAACATAATTAGCGTCATACAGTAAACGGTCGATGGTCGCTCGAGTATTCAGAAGCCAGGCTTGTGTCTCTACCCAAATAGGTTCAAAAGAAACGCTTCTCGCTCTTTGAATTGGATGGTGCTCAAACATGTAAACAATGCGAGCTTCAGTGAACGACAGTAACGACTCAACCTTATCTATATGGCTGCCACGGGCGTCTAAACTCTCCATATCGATCAGGATCAAATCAAACTCGAACTCGTATTCTTTCTTTTTAAGAACCGCAGGAACATCGAGAACCGTGAGTTCGAATCCCATAAAACGAGCAATGTCCGTCACTTTCGAAACTAAGATGTTTTGCTCACTCACAAACAAAATCGTTTTTAGCTTGGTTAGCTCACTCTTAATCTCTTTGACTGCGCTTGAGCCAATCGTAGGGAAAGTCATCGTGAACTGAGACCATTCGCCGACTTCTGATTGGCAACGAATATCACCGCCAAATGAACGCATCACTTTCTTACAGAAAGGCAATCCAAGGCCATAGTTTCCTGACTTACCCGTAGTGTAGAAATCTTGGAAAATACTTTGAAGAACTTCTGGTGCAATGCCCGAACCGTTATCAGTCACCACAATTTGGTTGGCAAATTCATCACTGTACATGGTGACGTGTATGTGGAAGTCTTCTGAACTACGGTGGTGGAAGGCGTTCTTGAACAAGTTGTACATCACATACTTAAGCAATGTATCGCTGCCCAAGAAATCGAACTCACTTCTTACATCCAAGGAGATAGCAAAACGGTCTGTCGATCGTTTGTAACTGAAACTTTCAATCGCACTCTCAACAACAGATTGTGCAGAGTGCTTTTTAAATGTCGAGCGAGACACACGGTTCTCGTCAATTGAGGTAAGAAGCAAATCAATGGTTTCGTTTCCTGAATGGATGATCTTCATTGCGTCACTGCTGACTTCTCGTAACAGTGTCACGTCTTCATCACTTAACGTGTACTGCTCTTTCTTGCCCTCTTTCGGATTTGGCAACACGGATTGAATGACATCGATAGAAGTTAATAAACCACTAAGTGGGTTTCGCATTTCGTGGGCGATACCTGCCCCAAAAGACTTTGCGATTGAGACTTTTGCTTCATGTTCTACCTGGTTTCGGAAATAGAACAAGTTACCAAAGAGATAAATAAACAAGAAGATCGGTACGTGCGTCCAATCCATGGTGAGTTCGAGGTGAAACCCCTGCGCTACCCAAGCAAAAAACGTCGCTAGACCAATTCCCGCAAATGTCTGGGCAAACATCACCGATGTGATATGCACGAGCAGAATGTGCAGAAAAATCGCCGACATAAACGACATTACCCATACATTCGACCAGTTGTTCATCAGCAACATGTAAAAGAAAAAGCAAGGTAAGCAGAGCGTTGTGACCACTTGATAATAGGCGGGTAAGAACCTACGCCACTCAAATGGCGTACGATTACGATAAATGATGCCGAAGAATAAGATTGAGCAGAGAATACGAAGCGGTAGGTTTTCATATGGCTGCGGGAACATGAACTCCCAAACGACGTAGTAAATAGGAAAGCCGACGAAGCCCATCCATCCTACGAGGGTAAGGTTGGGTTCTGCGTACTGATATACTTTGCGAATCGCGTCCATATTTACTTTATCTACTGAGCCTAGCATTTACTGATTTTATCTTTAGCATTGTTTTCTTTGTATTTGCCTTTCAATTATATATTAGTTATCGCACATAAGCAGTGAGACATTAATCAAATATTTCGCGACGCTCCTCTTTAAATTCAGAGCTTTATATTCACAAAAAGAATCACTAGGTAACTTTGATTGTTAATTAATCAGAAACTGAGAAGTGGCGCAACGTCATGTACATGAATGCCATGCAACATAAAAACACCAGCACAGTGCTCACTTCCCTATTCAACTTATCAAACAAGGACACCTATGCAACCAGTGGAAATTAAAAATGTCGTATTCGATGTAGGTAATGTACTCGTAAGGTGGTCACCAATCGAAATCGTGAGACTGACTTTTGGAAATGATGTCGATGCCGAGGCGTTAGCGAAAGATCTTTTCACGAGTGCGATTTGGTTGGATTTGAACAAAGGGCTGATTACAGAAACACAAGCCAAACAGCGGTATCAACTCGAAAAACAGTTGTCTGAGAGCGAAGCAGAGCGTTTCTTTTACTACGTGAAGCATACCCAACTTCTGATTTATGGCAGTGTGGACCTTCTAAAGCGCATAAAGTCAGCAGGATATCGTGTGTTCGCTCTGACTGACAATGTAGTAGAGATCGTTGAATATCTAAAAGCTACGTATGACTTTTGGCCGTTATTTGAGGGCACAACAGTATCTGCAGAACTTGGCTTGTTGAAGCCTCAACCAGAGATTTATCAGAGCCTATTAGAAACCCATCAACTTTTAGCGAAAGAAACCGTGTTCCTCGACGATATGCCCTATAACGTTGAAGGCGCACGCGAGGTAGGCATTGAGGCGATTCAATTTAAGCACGCAGAACAATGTGAGTGTGAACTAAAAGCCATGGGGTTGAGCTTTTAGGATTGGTTCTAACGACAAAGAGCAGCACTTGGCTGCTCTTTTAGGCTCTACAAGGTGTAAATCAACGACAAGGGCTATGAGTAAACCACGTTCTCTTCGATGCCATTAACGAGTGATTGCGCACTTGACCAACGAAACACTTTCTCTAGCACTTCATTACCACCTGGCGTTTTCCAGTTTCGCTCTTGGCATTCTTGTCCACCAATGTGTTGATAAAACTCAACCGCAGGTTCGTTTTGGGAGACCACCTCAAGGTATAACCCACTGTCCTTAAAGTATTGCTGGTGCCATTCTGCTACAGCAAGAAGTAACTGTTTACCAATGCCTCTTCCGCGGTAGCTATCATCAACGTGTAATGCCTCAATAAAGCTACCACGCTCAAAGTCATGATTACCAAACACGCAAATGAAACCAAGAAGAAGTCCCCCCTCTTCTGCTAAAACAATGTGTTGGTTGAATGGCGGGTTGGTTAAGCGCGTTTGCCATATCAACAGCTTGTCGTCGATGGCTTCACTATCCAAGTACGCATCACTTAACACTCCGCGGTAATGACGCTTCCAGCTGTCCGCATGTAACTGCGCGATGCGTTCATAATCCTTATATTCCGCTAATCGTAATTCCATTACGTATTCCTATGTTCTTTTATTGCTTCTCTAACGAGCTTTGGCATTTTCCACCTCATTAACTACATATTATTGGCAGATTTTACAAATCTATAGCCACAGCTCATTGATTAATACTACTCATTATTCGTTTAAAAGCAAAATATCCCACCGACAACCGCTGTTTATTGCGAGCTTGCCCTTAACGATAGAACTGTCACAACTCGAAACAAAGTCATCTAACTTTAGTTTGACTTACACGTGTACGCTGATATTCTGGCGTACAGTTGTTAGCTCAAAGTTAGGGACACACCGTGACGCATAATAAACCGCCTCTTATCTGGCTGAATATACTAATATTTTCTGCCAGTTTTATACTGACCTTCGTTGTATTGCCTTGGTATGCATACCATTACGGATTAGGTTGGGAACATCTGATCTGGGGCATTCTCGCCTTTAGCTTTACCAATCTCTCCATTACCGCGGGTTATCACCGCCTATGGAGCCACAAAACCTACGAAGCTCACCCAGTTTTACGATTCATCTTTGCCATCGGTGGTGCCTTCTCTCTTCAAAACAGTGCGATGCATTGGTCCTCTGATCATCGAGTTCATCACAAACATGTCGACGATAACGACAAAGACCCGTATTCAGCGAAACGCGGTTTTTGGTACTCGCACATTGGTTGGATGCTTCGTGATTACAACAAATCAAGAGAGAACGAGTACACGAACTGTCGCGATTTGAAACGAGACAAGATCGTTGCGTGGCAGCACAAGTATTACGTTCCTTTAGCTATTGTGACTAATATCGGCTTCCCTCTTTTACTGGGTCTTATCTATGGTGATATCTGGGGAATGTTCCTGATCGTTGGTGCTGCTCGCCTGTTTTTGAGCCATCACACCACTTTCTTTATCAATTCATTGGCACATGTTTGGGGCAAACAAACCTTTACTGATAAGAACACCGCTCGTGACAATGGTATTTTGGCATTCTTTACGTTTGGTGAGGGCTACCATAACTTCCACCACATCTTTGAAAACGATTACCGCAATGGTGTCTACTGGTGGCATTACGATCCAACAAAATGGCTGATCAAGTCCTGTTCTTGGTTGGGCTTAACAACGAAGCTTCGCACGACATCGACGTTTCGTATTGAGAAAGCGCGTGCAACTCAGTTATTGAAAAAAGCGAAAGAGAAACTTGAGAGTAAACCGAACAGCCAATCAATCAGAGACCAGCTCCAGCAAGAGTTTGATGCTCTAGTCCATCATATGCAGGAATACTACGAAGTGCGCAAAGAAGTGCTCGGAGAGAAAACAGCGACAGTAGTGAAAAAATACGAGCGCTCGGTATCAAAGTTGAAGTACCAACAAATTAAAGAAGAATTTGAGCGTCAACAACGCAGTTGGAACCTTTTAGTACGTCGCTACGCCTAATCTGCGCTTCAATATAACGACGTTGAAATAACGACCTCAAAACAAAAGCTCCGATCATTCGGAGCTTTTTTGTACAATCAAGCCCCTTTAACGTGATCTAGCTCGAAGTATCACTTTTCCCACTTTTTAATCATTTCGTACGATTTTTATTCGATAAATTGTTCATATTTTCGTTTCATTAAAATCCATAAAACCAGTACATAACACCTAAAAAACGTAATTTAAACAATATAATCCAAGGCAATTATTTATTAATCTATTATTTGTTTTAGATCATGCTAGCTCTAATTTAGTCTCGTGCCACAGGAAAGAATTCTGTAAATTCCCAGACATAAACTGAAACAGTTTCTTTCTTTTTTTCATAATATCTGGAGACAACCCTATGTTAGAGCTCTTAATTGGCTTGGTAGTGACCATTGCTGTGGGTTATTTCATTGTCAAAGGCTACAAAGCCGCTGGCGTGTTATTAACCGCGGGTATTAGTTTGCTTCTAATGACTGGCATCCTTGGCCATGACGTTCTGCCATCAAAAGTAACCTCAACGGGTAATATGGTGACGGACGCACTAGAGTACGTAAAATACATGCTTCAATACCGTGGCGGCGGCCTTGGTATGCAAATCATGCTACTTTGTGGCTTCGCGTCTTACATGACACACATCGGCGCAAACAATGTAGTCGTAAAACAGTTCTCTAAACCGCTTTCTGTCATCAAGTCTCCATACGTCCTTTTGGTAGCGGCTTACATCGTGGCATGTTTGATGTCTCTTGCAGTGAGTTCAGCAACAGGTCTAGGCGTGCTATTGATGGCTACCCTATTCCCAATGATGACGGCAATGGGTATCTCTCGCCCTGCTGCTGTAGCAGTGTGTGCTTCACCTGCGGCAATCATCCTTTCGCCAACTTCTGGTGACGTGGTTATCGCGGCAGAAAAATCAGGCCTAGCACTTGACGTGTTCGCGGTTCAAACCGTACTGCCTGTTTCTATCTGTGCAATCATCGTAATGGCTGCAGCGGCTTTCTTCTGGAATAAATACCTAGATAAGAAAGACAACACGCCAATGGAAAAGATTGACGTATCTGAGATCAAAGCAGATGCGCCAGCGTTCTATGCTGTTCTTCCTTTCCTACCAATCATCGGCGTATTCCTATTCAACGGTCGTACGATTCCTGGCCTGACTCTAGACATCTACACGATCGTGGTAGGCTCTATCTTCTTGGGTGCCGTGATTCACTACGTGGTGAACAAATTTGACGGTAAGAAGTCGCTTGAAGATCTTGATTCATGTTATGCAGGTATGGCAGATGCGTTTAAAGGCGTAGTAATGCTGTTGGTTGCGGCTGGTGTATTCGCACAAGGTCTAATGTCAATTGGTGCTATCGATAACCTACTTCATCTTGCAGACAATGCAGGTGCTGGCGGTGTTGCACTAATGCTTATCCTAACTGGCCTAACTGTTGCCGCTGCGATTGCGACAGGTTCTGGTAACGCTCCATTCTATGCGTTCGTAGAGCTTGCACCTTCACTGGCTGCGAAGATGGGTTTAAACCCTGCGTTCCTAATCATCCCAATGCTACAAGCTTCTAACCTAGGTCGTACTATCTCGCCGGTATCTGGTGTAATCGTTGCGACTTCTGGTATGGCAAACATCAGCCCATTCGAAGTGGTGAAACGTACATCAGTGCCTGTTCTCGCAGGTCTGATTACTGTGATCATCGGTACTATGGTGCTTGTACCAATGACGGCATAAACTGCAGCTACATCGCGCAAATCAACAAAGGCTCGACTTCTATGTCGAGCTTTTTTATCCATTCAATACACCTTATCGCCACCTATCCCCTCTCTTAATACTCCGCATTGAATACGCAATGTGTCTCTTATTTACAAAACACTGCACATTATGAGCAAGACCAATTTGCTTAATATCTCAGGTACTTATATAACGTTCCAATACATTCACAAAATGGAACTTACTATGACTTCACTTATTGTTTTTATCGTCATCGTTTTGCTTATCGCGGTGTTTGCGGTCAGCATTTACAACAAACTAGTGACGCTACGTAATCGCTTTAAAAACAGCTTTGCTCAGATTGAGGTTCAGCTAAAACGTCGTTACGACCTGATCCCAAACCTTGTTAGCATTGCGAAAGGTTACATGGAGCATGAAAAAGAAACCTTTGAGCGTGTCATCCAAGCACGTAACCAAGCGATTTCTGGCCTGAAAGCAGCAAGTGATGCGCCAGATAGCGATGCGGCCATTAACCAACTGGCACAAGCAGAAGGCATGCTACAAAATGCGCTAAGTAAGTTAAATGTTGTTGTTGAAGCTTACCCAGAACTGAAAGCCAACGAAACAATGACTCAACTGCAAGAAGAGCTGACTAGCACAGAGAATAAAGTCGCTTTTGCTCGCCAAGCCTTTAACGATGCTGTCACCAGCTACAACACTTACAAGCAGACTTTCCCACCAGTTCTGTTTGCCAATATGTTTGGCTTCCAAGACGGTAAGCTGCTTGAGTTTGCAGACAGTGAAGCAATCCAAGAAGCGCCAAAGGTTGAATTCTAATGGATTTCTTTGACCATCAAGATACCGCACGTCAGCGTACCGGGCTTTTGGTGTTTCTGTTTTCCTTAGCTGTATTAATCATCACTGGCTTGGTCAGCGTACTGTCGATTGCTATTTATTACGGGGTCACTGGGGAGCCGTTTGATCAACGAACCGCCATCACCTACACCTTATTGTGCTTTGGAGGCGTGGCACTGGTTGTCGCCATCAGCTCTATGTTTCGCTTATCTGAGCTCTCTTCCAATGGCGGTCGCGGCGTTGCTGAAAGTATTGGGGGTAAGCTTATCTCCTCGAATACAACTGACACGAAACACCGTCAATTGCTTAATGTGGTTGAAGAGATGGCAATCGCATCTGGCATTCCCGTTCCTCCTGTTTATGTCATGCAGGAAGAACGAGGTATTAACGCGTTTGCTGCAGGCATGAGTATTGATGATGCCGTAATCGGTGTCACACAAGGCGCGCTAGACAGCTTTTCCCGTGATGAACTGCAAGGTGTTATTGCTCACGAGTTCAGCCACGTATTAAATGGCGATATGCGTATGAACACGCGCTTGATTGGCGTCTTGTTCGGTATTACTTGTATTGCGCACTTGGGTCACTTGGTTCTCGACAATACACACTACACGAGCCGCGCATCAAGAAGCTCTTCGGATTCCGATAAAGGCTTCGCTGTCATTATGTTGATCGCGATTGTATGTTTGGTGCTTGGCTGGGTTGGTACTTTATTTGGATCAATGATCAAAGCAGCTATCTCACGACAACGTGAGTTCTTGGCGGACGCGAGTGCGGTTCAGTTTACTCGTAATGACCAAGGTATTTCAGGTGCTTTGAAAAAGATTGGCGGTCATGCATCTGGCTCTAGCTTGGATGCGCAAGCGAGCAGCCAAATGAGCCACATGATGTTTGGGCAAAGCAGCTTGTCTGGCTTTACCGGCTTCTTCGCTACTCACCCACCTCTGGAAGAGCGAATCCGTCGTATCGAGCCCACTTGGGATGGCAGCTTTTCGCACAGAAGTCAGAGCAACACTTCAGCGTTTGGAAGTGAACAAGTCAGCGGATTTGCGTCGGATGCCGATTTCAACTCTCAAGACCATGAACCACAAAGAGCCACGCCAACTTCCTCAGAACTAAGTGATACAGGTAAACAACTGATCAGCCAATTGCCCCAAGACTTGGTAGACATTGCGCGTGAACCCTACAGTTCGCGCTTTATTGCATTGCTCCTGATCTTTGATGGCAGCGATGTGCAACGTGAGATGATCAAAGGTCATATTCCAATGGTCTCGCACGCAAAGCTGTTACCATGGCTGGATTACGATTTGCCCCTGCACCTAAGGCTTCCTCTACTAGAGCTCGCCATCCCAGCACTTAAATCAATGAGTGAAGGTCAGAAAAACAGACTTTGCCAAGTGTTGCGAGAGTTGTCTCAAACGGACAATCACTACTCACTGGGTGAATGGTGCGTCATTAACTTGTTTGAAAAGCAGCTTCTTGCGCCTTTTGGCTCTACTCGCCAAAACAAGACCTTCAAGCAACTCCAAGAAAGCGTACATTGGTTGCTACGTGAATTGGCGTGGGTCACGCATTCAGAAAGAGAGGGCGCACAACGCGCATTCAACGCATCGCTCACCTCGCTAGGATTTGCAGAAACGACATTGGAAGCGCCAAACAACAACTGGCGTTTAAGTCGCGCGGCATTAGAACTGTTGCTACAACTGAAGCCAGCTCAACGACGCCAGTTCGTGAAGGCTTGTCGTTTAGCAATTGAGTCTGACGGTCAGATCACCGTTGCAGAAGGCGAATTGTACCGAGTGATCGCGTGTTTCTTGGAAGTTCCAGAACCGCCGCTTACTGTGACGCTGTAAACACAGAAAGTAAAACGCCAGCGATGAGCGCTGGCGTTTTTGTATTCGGCTATAAGTGACGCTGATTAAGCAGCTTTAAAGCGCTCTGGAATCTTAGTGATGCTTTGACGATAGCTGAACCACAAGTAGGTCACGGCTAATGAGAAGAACAAGTAAGACAAAGCAAACACGATAGGAGAAGTAATCAGCTCTGCTGACATACCCCACATTACGCCGATCACTGTAATCGTCAATTTAGATAACATGCCACAGATCAGTAAGAACAATGCGAACTCTGGGAAACGCGAACTACGGAATGCGAAGAAGTAGCAGCTACCTACTGCAAGCGATGCAATAGAAAGACCTAGCATGAATGAATGGATGTGATCTGCTGATGCGACACCTGCAGAAACAGAAGCCATAAGTAATAGGAACAATTTCATAAGTCACCTCACTACGAGTAGAAAAAAGCATCCTTTCATTAATGAAAACTCATTTTGCGCCCTATTTTGCTTATCTATTTAGCAATTACAAGCACATTTTTTGCTCACTTTATGTCCGCCCTCCTCCTTGAAATCAAGTTATTACAAGTGTTTAACATTATCTAATTTATAAACCCTTTAGATCCTGCACTTACAGAAAACAGTCTCTATTTTGGCCACTTTTGTTACAGAACATTAACACTAAAATATTTTGAAACTTTTTGCTTAAACTGTGAGCCAAACACTTAACTTCACGCTATCCATCTCGTTTCACTTAGGATCTCACTACCAAATCAACGATTCTTTACGTTAGATCAACATTTCCTTCATATATAAAACCATCCCATTACAAACATTTTTAATGTTTCAAATTATTTTTAGTCATAGGGGTAAAAAGAGATTCCAATCACACATTTATTGGTTATAATCCGCGCTCATTACGTTATACGTTGAAAAACGCAAACTTATTTTGAGTAAACCCTATCTTTAAACCGACCCCTCTTTGCTATCCGCCAAGAGGTATTACTGAGAACAAAAATGAGCAAGATTGATAAAGCTATGCGCATCCTGCTAGCAGGATTCTGTATCAACCTTTGTCTTGGCATCCTGTATGCTTGGAGTGTATTCAACAAAGCACTAGTGACTGAGTCAGGCTGGAGCGCAGCAGAAGCATCTGCACCTTACGCGACTGCAACTATTACTTTCTCTATCTGTCTTCTTGTTGCAGGTATTCTTCAAGACCGTATGGGTCCACGTTTGATCCTTATCCTAGGTACTGTTCTAACAGGTCTAGGCATGATCGCGTCTGGTTTTGTTAACTCACCACTAATGCTGAACATCACTTTCGGTGTGATCACTGGTGCAGGTATCGGTTTTGGTTACGCGTGTCTTTCTCCTTCAGCAATGAAGTGGTTCCACGCATCTAAGAAAGGTATGGTTAACGGGATCATCGCAGCAGGTTTCGGTCTAGCAGCTATCTACCTAGCTCCTGTGACTTCTGCGCTGATCGACAGCATGGGCATCCAAACGAGCTTCCTAGTTCTTGGTGTTGGTATCCTTGCTATCGCTGTTCCTCTAGCAGCAACAATCAACAACCCACCAGCGGATTACACGCCAGCTGAACCTAAAGTAAAAGAAGGTCAAGCACCTAAGGTTGTGAAGAAGTCTGACGACCTAACTTGGAAAGCAATGCTTAAAACGCCACAGTTCTACTCTCTATGGATCATGTACGCGTTCGCAGCTTCTGTTGGTCTTATGATCATCGGTAACATCACAACTATCGCAAGCGTTCAAGCGAACCTACCAAACGCGGTTTACCTAGCGTCTATCCTTGCGGTATTTAACTCAGGCGGTCGTGTAGCAGCTGGTATGCTTGCAGACAAGATCGGTGGCGTACGTACTCTTCTTCTAGCGTTCGTTCTACAGGGCATCAACATGGTTCTGTTTGCAACGTTCAAAACTGAGTTCACGCTGATAATCGGCACAGCAATTGCAGCAGTTGGTTACGGTACGCTTCTAGCTGTATTCCCTACTCTAACGGCTGAATTCTACGGTCTGAAGAACTACGGTACTAACTACGGCGTGCTATACACAGCATGGGGTATCGGTGGTGCAATCGGTGCTGCTGTTGTTGGTTTCTCAATGACTAACGGTGACGGTTACACGCTTGCTTACACTATCTCAGCGGCAATGATGGCGGTATGTATCGTACTAGCGTTCATCACTAAGCCACTGACTGAAGCGAAAGTAGCGCAACTGAAAAACGCTTAATCGCCAGTTCAGTTCTATTTATCTAATAGATCTGCAGAAATTGATTCGAAAAAGGCTTAACCTATGGGTTAAGCCTTTTTTATTATTAGTTGGTTATGGAAAACACCGTCGAACTCGCGCCAGATTACTATCTCGATAACTTCCTTAAACTCACTCAGCACGCTACCGAATGGTACAGCGACTTACTTACCAAAGATGAACACCAATGGCTGTCCGCGTTTGGTAGCTTAAACAAACCCGCACAATGCCTTCTCGTACGTCTTTACAGCCGTAAAGGGTGTTGGTTTCGCAGCGACAAACTCAGCTATCAAGAAATCGAGAACATCCAGGCGGCTTTGGATGAATTGGCAGCTCATGATTTTGTCTCGCTCTCCCCAGACCTAACAACGCAAGAATTAGCAGCGAATCTACTGACCAAGCCAGAAATCGTCACGCTCTATCCTGAGCATCCTAAATCCCTCAAGAAAGAGGCGTTAGTGGCATGCCTGAGTGAAGAGCGTTTCGAGCTATTTGAGGCTCTGGATTTCACGGTGATTAAGCTTAACTCCGCACACATGATTGATGTTTTGCTGACGCTGTTTTTTGCGAATACCCATCAAGACCTCAGTCAGTTCGTGCTTGATGATTTAGGCTTACACCAATTCGAACAATACCAGTTAAGTAAAGCGCGTCGATTCTTCGAGAGTAGAGAGCAAATCGACCGTCTTATTGAGCTCAGCCAGCTCTCCAACCTTTATTGGCAATGCGACAGAAAACAAAAAGATAACCTCGATATTCTTATCGAAGCGATGCCAGAACGGGTTGAACATCGCTACGTCGACCGTAAACGTGAGCACATGATTAACGACATTGCCCGTGATTACGAACGCATAAACGAACTTGAGATGGCAATTGCGCTGTTTGAGACGACCACACTCGCGCCAAGCCGAGAGCGTCGTGCTCGCATATACGACAAGCTGGAACAAAACGATTTGTTTAGTGACATTGTCACTGAAATGCTCGCTCACCCTATTGATGTTTCCGAGTTTGAGGTGGCACAAAAGCTTGAACAACGCGTTAAACGTAAACAAGGATTGAAAGTCCCGAGAGCCACCAAGCCAAAATGCAGCGAATACCATATCGAATTGGACCTATCACAGCAACGTGTTGAACTGGCAACCAAAGCGCATTTCGAAAGTTTAGGTTGGACCGTTTTCTATTCCGAGAATACCCTACTCAACAGCTTGTTAGGATTAACCTTGTGGAATGCGATATTTGCACCGATAGAAGGCGCATTCATTAACGCTTATCAACATCGACCATTGGATTTGTATCACGCCGATTTTGCCGATAAAAGAAAGCAGCTTATCGACAATGCGCTTGAGCAAGTTCAACAAGGGAAGACGCAGGCGCTGATTGATACATACAGAGATAAAGTTGGGGTAAGTAATCCCTTCGTCAGTTGGGCGTATGTAAACGAAGAGCTGATTTCCCTAGCACTTGAACACATCCCTAATGACCTGTTGGTCGAACTGTTTAACGTGCAGTTAAGCGACCTAAAACTCTATCGAAACGGCATGCCGGATTTGATAGCTTTTAAAGATGGGAAGTTTGAATGGATAGAAGTGAAAGGTCCGGGCGATAAACTCCAAGATAACCAATGGCGTTGGATCAAGGAGTTCAATCGCCTCAATGTGCCGTTCTCAGTTTGTTATGTAACGGCACAAGCTTAGGGAAAGAGCTAAAAAGAGCTTTAGCGGTTTACTTTGGCGTTCTTCTGCCCTTTCTTCTCTTTCAATTGATCAATCACGTAGCTTGGTGCGACTTTCTCTAGTTCGCCCAAGCACTCATCTGTTTTCGGGTTGTCGTAACGGACGTAAATATCACACACTGCGTAAAGCTGTTCCGGCGCGCCAGAAATCAAATATGCTTGCTCAAAAGACTTCACCGATTTGTCTAAGTTGTACTCTTCTTGCAAGACACCATTGAGATACCAATAGTAGCTGTTATCTTTCGCCATGTTGGCCGCTTTTTCAATCTCTGAAGCAGCACTCTTCTTGTCATCAAGACGTACTAGCGTCAGCGCTTTTGAGTAATGTAAAGGCGCGTTGTCAGGATGAAGCTTAATTGCAGAATCCAGCGTCTTCACTGCATCAGCATCGCGTTGCTGAGCTCGGTAGTTGTCCGCCAAGCTTAACCAGATTTGTGGATTCTCCGGCTGATTGGTCACTAAAACTTGATAGATTTTATCTGCTTTATCCCATTCATGGTGCCAACGATAGACATCCGCTAACAGCAGTTTAGAGCCGTCGTCTTTCTTGTGCTCTAAGTAGCTGATCAGTTCAGCAACCGGAGCTTCAAGCGTTTGCTGTTGCTCGCTGCTCACGTTAGAAAAGTCACGCACTAAGTTGGTCGCAGCTGTAATACGAACCATCGCCTCTGGATCACTCAACAGTGGCTCAATCATGCGCCAGCGATGTTCAATCGTGTAAGGTTCTGCTCCGACAATCGCAGCTTCACGAACCGCAGGGTCTTGATCTTGAAGACTGCGTGCAACCGCCACCAGCGCGTTTTGACTTGGGTATTTAGCCAGCTCATGCAACGCTTCAATACGCTTTTCTACTGGCTGTTTCACGTCTTGAGCTTGATAAGACCACTTCGCAACCACTTGCTGTGGCGACATCTGTGCCGAGTTTGCTTTTTGAGAGCTTGTCACGCTGGCAGAAGAGACTTGGTCTGGTGCGAGCAAGGTTTCATCCTGCGCTGCAACAGATTGGCTTGCGGTGACACCTAAAGCGACAGCTAATAACGTTTTTGAGAATGTCATATCAATCCCCTTAAAATTTGGTTTCGAATACAGGACGCTTCGCCGCTTGTTGGCGTAACACTGCATCACTGTATTTGCCATGTGCCACAGGGTTACCCGTTGCACGAAGAATGTATGCCATTGCCTTATCGGCATGAGAGAAGAACTTTTTCCAACCTGCACACAGGTAGTTCAACCCGGGCTCACCGTCTTTGGTGCGAATGAAACGGTTTTTCGGACACTCGCCGTAGCAAGCGAATTGGTAATCACACTGTTGACATTGCTTGGTTAGCGAGCGAGTCTTGGCAAAGCCAAACTTTTGTTGCTCAGGACCATACGCCAACGTGTCTAATTTTTCGTGGTGGATGTTGCCAATCTTGTATTCTGGATAAACGTAGTGGTCACAAGCGAAAACATCGCCGTTTGGTTCCATTGCCAAGCCTTTGCCACAAACCTCACCGAGCGTACAAAGTGGGTTTTTACGCCCCATCCAAGTCTCTACACTCGCTTCAAAGTACTGAACAAACACCTTGCCAATGTCGTGTTGAATCCACTCATCAAAAATCGCGATAAGAAAGTTACCCCACGCCTCGTCTGCCACACACCATGGCTCAACCACAGAGTCTTTGTGACCAGGAATAAGACGCTTGTCGCCTTGTTTCAACTGCTCTTGCGGCTCCCATGTTTGAGGTGCGGTAGTACGGAACGTTTTCTGTTCTACGATGGGAATAAACTGCATTTGCGGAGAACGCACTTCATCACGCAGGAATCGGTACACCTCAAGAGGATTGCGGCTGGTTAGATTGTTTACACAAGTCAGCGTTGCGAACTTCACTTCGTGTTTGTGCAGCAGTTCAACAGCCTTCATCACTTGGTTAAACGTGCCACGCCCTGCGCGGTTGGTTCGGTAAGCGTTGTGCATCATTTCTGGCCCGTCGATACTCAAACCGACCAAGAAGTTATTTGCTTTTAAAAATGCACACCAATCATCGTTGAGCAACGTACCGTTGGTTTGCAAATCGTTTGAAATGACCACGCCTTCAGGCTTGTACTTAGATTGAAACTCAACAATCTTTTTAAAGTAATCCAAGCCCAACATCGTTGGTTCACCACCCTGCCAAGAGAAGATGATTTCCGGCGTGTTTTGTCCTTCAATGTACTGACGAATGTAGGTTTCTAACGTCTCTTTATCCATCACAGGCGTGCAGCCTTTTTTGTACTCAAGTAAGTCCTGTTTGCTGAGGTAATAGCAGTAAGTGCAATCAATGTTACAAGCTGCCCCGATAGGCTTTGCCATGACATGCAAACGCTTAGAGGCTTTACCGTTGAACTGAGGACCTTGAGTAATGTGCATACGTCACCTTTTTCGTTATGAAATGCAGCTGAGAACGCTCATAAGCGTGCCATTCTCACCTTGATGACCTAATCATAAATCCCATTAATACAAGAGGCTTGTTATACCGTTTATAACCTTTTTTCATAGCGTTTATTGCTAATATTTATCGTGACTTTTTTGGCGAGAAACTATTGATGAAATCATTTAAAAGCAAATCGTTAACCGCACTTTCCATTCTATCATTCAGCGTATTAATGAGTGGTTGTGCGACTCAATCACCGCACCCTATCGCGCTTAACATTGATCAAGACATGGTGTTGGTTGAAGGCGGTTCATTTGTCATGGGATCGGACAGCGACTCCGCCAAGAAGGCAGAAACCCCAGCACGCGAAGTAAAGGTAGACGGCTTCTACATTTCCAAATTCGAGGTCACTCAAGAATTATTCGAATCTGTCATGGGTTCTTCAATGAGCTACTTCCAAGGTGCAAACATTCCCGTTAATAACTTGAGCTGGCAACAAGCAAATTACTTCATTGAGAAGTTGAACGAACTGACTGGTGAAAACTACCGCTTACCGACAGAAGCGGAATGGGAGTTTGCCGCAAAAGGTGGTAACAAGAGCCAAGGTTTCACTTACGCAGGCTCAAACAACATTGCTGATGTGGCGTGGTATGCCGACAACTCCAAAAACCAAGCCCACCCAGTTGGTCAAAAACAACCTAATGAACTTGGTCTGTATGACATGACAGGCAACGTTGGTGAGTTCGTTATTGATGCTTATGACGACACCTTCTACCGCTTTGGCCCAACCGAGAATCCGAACAACGCTAAAGACGAAAAAGCCGGCCTAGCACACAAGTCCGTACGAGGTGGCAGCTTTGCCTATGATTCTGATGAATCAGAGAATTTCCGTCGAGATTTCGCAAGCCAGTCTATAATTATGTCGGACATGGGACTTCGCCTTGCTAAAGATGCTGATTAAGCACGATTACGCATGAGAAGCGACGTTACTGCCCCTTTGGCATTCTTACCAATTAACACGTCTCTTGGTTAGGGAAATGGTTAGGGAAATGGTTAGGGAAAGAGGCTAGATCCACGTTGTTCTCATTTAACCTCAAATGTATACAAACAATACATTCAAACTTAGGTAAATAATAATATGAAGAAACACATCTGTGCCCTTGCAGTCTTATCTGGTTTATCGTTCTCAGCGATGGCTTTAGATTGCGACCCAAGCTTGCTGCCTTCTTGGAAAGATGGAGCGAGTAAGACCGCCATCGTGAACTACGTTGACCAATCTTTGGATACAACAAAATCGACATTCATCCCTGAGCAAAACCGTATTGCCGTATTTGATAACGACGGTACGTTATGGTCAGAGAAGCCTTTCTACTTCCAGCTGGCCTATGCGCTAGACGAAGTGAAAATCATGGCAAAAGACCACCCAGAGTGGAAGACGCAAGAGCCGTTCAAATCAGTATTGAACGATGATATCGAAGGCGTTTTTAAGGGCGGTGAAAAAGCACTGCTTGAGATCGTTAAAGTCACGCACAGCGGCATGACGGTAGAGGAATATCAGCAAAAAGTCGCCGATTGGCTGAAAGTCGCGAAAGATCCACGCTTTGGCAAAGCTTATACCGAACTTACATACAAACCAATGCGTGAAATGGTGACCTACCTGCAAGAGCATGGCTTTAAGACCTACATTGTCTCTGGTGGCGGTGTGGACTTTATGCGTGTTTGGGCACCAGAAGTGTATGGCATTCCTGAAGAACAAATCATTGGTAGCGCACTAAAATACAAGTACGACTACAACGACGGTAAGCCAACTGTGACTAAGTTAGGTGAAATCCTAACGATTGATGACAAAGCAGGTAAAGTGGAAAACATTCAACACATCATCGGTAAGAAACCTGTTCTCGCAATTGGTAACTCAGACGGTGACCACGCGATGATGCAATGGGCAACCAGTCAGCCAAACTCGATGGCGATGATCGTTCACCACACCGATGAAGATCGCGAGTGGAAATACGACCGTAAATCCAGCGTCGGCCACTTAGATAAAGCGATGGATGAAGCCAACCAACGCGATAACTGGCATCTTATCGACATGAAAAACGAATGGTGCACCGTCTACTAACACCATGACGACTTCTTTAAAGCTCCCCTTTTGGGGAGTTTTTTTATTCATTTTCAATCGTTAGCCTTTTCTTCACGATCACTTCACGACTCTTCACACACAATACCTCTCATCAAAACGAAGAGGTAAAAACATAATGAAAAGAACAGCCCTGACGATTCTAGCAGCAAGCTCATTTTCGGTAGCAGCCGCACCATACGTGGGTTTGGAGTATGGATTCGGCACCACCGACCACGATTTTGAAACATCTTTTGAAGCTGACGGTGTGAATCTCAACCCTGAACTGGAAGACGGTATTTTTGGTGGATTTGTTGGCTACTCGATCAACGACTCTTGGGCAGTAGAACTGGGTTACAGCCAATTTGAACTGGACGATAGTCGTTCAAAAAACTTAGGCATCGAGAACATTGATGGTAAAGACTACCACCGTGAAATGGAATGGGATTCATCAATCAAGGCAAAACAAATCACTCTCGCCCCTGTGTTTAGCTACGCATTAAACGATAAATGGACCACCAAAGTGAAAGCTGGCCTGAGCTACACACAATACGAATCTAAAGCAGGTAAGTATGAAGAGCATGAACTGGTTTCAAATGACGATGTGGAAATGAGCAAAACACTTTTCCACAACACAGAAAAGAATAACGAGTTGGGTGCCGTGTTCTCTGTTGGTGCGGAATACAAAGTCTTCCCTCAATTGACCATCGGCGCAAACGCGAAGTACCAACTTGATAGCTACGCAAACACAGCATCAATCAACGTAGGTTCTACTTACTATTTCTAAATTAGGAAGCCATTAGCATGAAAAAACTGATTCTTGCGTCAATGCTCGCCCTACTTTCAGGCTCAGCATTGGCAGCCTTTACCGGTCCTGAAACCGCTGCAATCAATACCGTCAAAGAAGCACAAAACGCGGCTGATGATAGTTTTGTGTTGCTAACGGGCAACATTGTGCAAGCTCTGGGTGATGAGACCTACTTGTTCAAAGATGAAACTGGTGAAATCCAAGTTGAGATCGATAACGAAGATTGGATGGGGCAAGATGTATCACCAAAAGACAGAGTTGCGATTCGCGGCGAAGTAGACTCTGAGTGGACAACCACTCAAATAGACGTCGATACCATTCAGAAGCTTTAAGCGCTAGCAATTATCTTTTGTCCCAGTTAATCAAAAGCCACCGTCAGCGGTTAACTCCGATCAGTTAAGCAAATGATCAGTTGAACGATCCTTTGGTTGGTTGAAA
>NZ_JAADJW010000046.1:0-34492 GCF_010092875.1 Vibrio sp. LB10LO1 | reverse complement strand
GGCTCTGGCTCTGGCTCTGGCTCTGGCTCTGGCTCTGGCTCTGGCTCTGGCTCTGCAGATGATAGTTCTTGAGCGAGCAAGTCAAGCTCTTCTTCTTGCTCAATAACTTCGACCTCTTCGCCAAGCAAAGCACTGAAGTAATCATCAAGTGCTTGTTCACTGGAAAGTACGTCGTTATTGCTCATCGAACGCTAACCTCTCCAAGTAAATCAACAGTTGCTTGTAAGCAAACACGCCACGACTGCCAGAAGCAAAATGCGATGCAGGCAAATGCTTCAAGCTCGCATCGCGGAATTTGGTGTCAATCGGTACTGCCGAAGTCCACACCTGATCCGGGTAGTCTTTCTTAAGCTGAGTCAGTGTCTGCAACGAGGCTTTCGTGCGCTTATCGTACATAGTCGGAACGATAGTCACTTTGAAGCCACCCGGACGAGACTTTTGCATGATAGTCAGGGTGCGAATCATGCGCTCCAGACCTTTCATTGCAAGAAATTCGGTTTGAACCGGAATCAAAATGCGGTCACTGGCTGCTAATGCGTTAACCATCATCACACCTAGAATCGGCGGACAATCAATCAAGACATAATCGTAGTCTTGAGCGACAGCTTGTAATGCGCGCTTCAAGATCAAACCCATTCCACTGCGGTTGCCCATTACGCGATCTAGCGTAGCAAGCGACATGTGCGCGGGAATGATGTCCATCCCTTCAAGCTCGGTTTCTAAGATCAACGGTTTCACCGTCTCACGTGAAAACGTCTTGAGTTGGAAAAGATCGAACAAGCTTGATGTTACTGCATCCGGATCATAACCAAGATAAGTCGTCAGCGACGCGTGCGGATCGGTATCCACCATCAAAACACGATGACCTTTTTGGCTAAGTAGACCGGCCAATGTCACGGTTGATGTGGTTTTCCCTACCCCACCTTTTTGGTTAGCTACACTCCAAACGATCATGATCTTTCCTACGCTAAGCCCACTTCCACCAGCATGCGCTCAGCAATGCGATCGAGTGGTAAGTCTTCAGTAGAGATGCCTGCTTTCGCAACCGCTTGTGGCATGCCATAAACCACACAGCTTTCTTCATCTTGCGCCCAAATGGTAGAGCCTGCTGATTTCAGCATGCGTGCACCTTCACGACCATCAGCACCCATGCCGGTCAGTACCATCGACAGAACTTTGTCGCCGTAGACTTTTGCTGCCGAGCCGAAGGTCACGTCAACACATGGTTTATAGTTCATGCGGTCGCCGCCATCGATAATACGAAGACGAGCAGCACCTGCACGACCGTCAACCATCATCTGTTTGCCGCCTGGGGCAAGATAGGCCACACCCGCTTGCAACACATCACCATCTTGCGCTTCTTTCACTTGGATTTTGCATAGCGTATTTAGACGACTTGCAAACGCCGCAGTGAATGTCGCAGGCATGTGTTGGATAAGCACGATTGGATGTGGATAGTTAACTGGTAAACGAGTCAGAATTTTTTGTAGCGCAACAGGACCGCCAGTCGACGTACCAATTGCTGTTAGCTGATACTTCTTACCTGATGCACGGAATTTCGCTGCCATCGGACGACTTGGCGCAGATGCAGTCGGCGTAGCAGTGCGAGAAGCCAAAGGACGCGCTGTTGAACTGGTCGCAGCAGCCGCTGGTCGCGCAATTGGACGACGCATAAACGCGCGCTTAGACGCAATTTGAATCACTCGCTGTTGAAGCAGTGATACCGCTTCATCACGGTTGCGAGCGATGTCTTCGAACTTTTTCGGTAAGAAATCCAGCGCACCAGCGTCTAGTGCGTCAAGCGTTGCTTTCGCCCCATCGTGAGTCAGGGACGAAAACATCAGGATTGGCGTAGGAGACGCAGCCATGATTTCACGAACGGCAGTGATACCGTCCATGACTGGCATTTCAATATCCATTGTGATGACGTCAGGTTTGAGAGTTTTGGCTTTCTCAACCGCTTCTCTGCCGTTAACCGCAACGTCAATCACTTCTAGGCGCGATTCTGAGTTGATGATTTCGCTTACGCGACGACGGAAAAAACTCGAATCATCAACGACTAGTACTTTAATCGCCATCTTATTCCTTTTATCGACTCCAGCTTCGCTTAGATGCGCGAAGCTGCAGCGTATTGCTTAAGTAGGTCTGGCACATCAAGAATCAATGCGATGTGGCCATCACTGGTGATCGTCGCACCTGCCATTCCTGGCGTGCCTTGCAATAGGTTGTCTAGCGGCTTGATCACCACTTCTTCTTGGCCGATCAATGTATCCACAACAAAACCAACACGTTGGCTGCCGATCTGTACAATAACGACATGGCCGTGGCCTGTACGCTCTTGTACGCGTGGAGACTTAGAAGCCAACCAATTTTGTAGGTAGAACAGTGGAATAGACTTATCACGTACGATGATCGTCAACTGACCATCCACCACGTTAGTACGGCTTAGATCTAAGTGGAAAATCTCGTTCACCGACGCCAATGGCAGAGCGAACGGATGACCGCCAACGCCGACCATCAGTGTTGGAAGAATTGCCAGTGTCAGTGGAACCTTGATGGTGATCTTGGTGCCCTTGCCCAGCTCTGAATCGATATCGATAGAGCCGTTTAGGGTGTTGATCGCGGTTTTAACCACGTCCATACCTACACCACGACCAGAGATATCAGAAATCTTCTCTTTACTTGAGAAGCCTGGTGCAAAGATCAGGTTGAAACATTCTTTGTCTGATAGACGCGCTGCCGCATCTTCGTCCATCATGCCGCGTTTTACCGCGATGCCACGAAGTTTGTTCGGGTCCATACCGCCGCCATCGTCAACGATAGCCAGTTCGATATGATCACCTTCTTGTGATGCAGACAGGATCACTTTACCAGTACGAGATTTACCTGCTTTCGCGCGGTCGTCTGGCATTTCGATACCGTGGTCAACCGAGTTGCGCACCAAGTGGATCAATGGATCCGCTAGCGCCTCTACTAGGTTTTTATCTAGGTCGGTCTCTTCACCGCGCATTTCAAGCACGATGTCTTTATTTAGGTTACGCGCCAAGTCGCGAACAACGCGTGGGAAACGGCCAAATACTTTCTTGATTGGCTGCATGCGCGTTTTCATCACTGCACCTTGAAGGTCTGCAGTCACGACGTCTAGGTTTGCTACCGCTTTCGACATTTCTTCGTCGTTGCTGTTCAAACCAAGGCTTAGTAGACGGTTACGCACCAATACAAGCTCACCAACCATGTTCATGATGGTGTCTAGCGTCGAAGTATCAACACGTACCGTTGCTTCCGCTTGTGGCTTCTTAACCGCAGGTGCTTTTGCTTCTTCTTTCACAGCAAGCGGTTTTACTTCTGGCTTAGGAGCCGGAGCAGGTGCTGGAGAAGGTGCAGCCCCTACTGGAGCTGGCTGAGGTGCCGGTTTTGGCGCTTCAGGTACCACATTTTCTGATGCTGGTTTGGTCGCAAAGTCTAATTCTTCGATAGATGGACCTTTACCCGCACCATGCAATTCGTCGAGCAGCTTTTCAAACTCTTCGTCAGTCATCAGATCGCCGTCAGTGGATGCTGACATTGCTGGAGCAGCTGGCTCTGGCGCTTTAGGCGGCTCTACTGGAGCAACATCTGATGCTGATGGGCTCTTACCCACACCGTGCAGCTCATCCAATAGACGTTCAAATTCATCATCAGTGATGTCGCCGCTGTCCGCTGCAGGCGCACTTGCTTGAACAGGCGCAGCTGGAGCTACTGGCGCTGGTGCAGACGCACCCGGAGCAGAACCTTTACCGTGCAGCTCGTCCAATAGCTTTTCAAATTCGTCTTGAGTGATTTCGTCAACAGAGCCAACACTTGAAGATGCAGGAGCAGACTCAACTGGCGCAGCTGGTTGCTCGATGACAGGCTCAGGAATAACAGGTTCTGGCGTTACGACTGGCGCTTCAACTGCAGCGACCACTTCATCTTCAGACTCTGGTTTGCATAGGCGGTGAAGCTCTTCTAGCAACGCAGGATCTGCCGCGTCTAGAGGTTCACGATCTTGTACCGATTGGAATTGATGGTTAACCGTATCAAGCGCTTTCAGCATGGTGTCCATCAGGCTTGGCGTCACTGAACGTTGACCGTTTCGCAACACGTCGAACACGTTCTCTGCACCGTGACAGGTATCTACCAGCTCCGCTAATGATAGGAAACCAGCACCGCCTTTCACTGTGTGGAAGCCGCGGAAAATCGCGTTTAGGAGATCTTTGTCTTCTGGATTGTTTTCCAGTTCAACAAGCTGCTCAGAAAGCAGCTCTAGGATTTCTCCAGCCTCAATGAGAAAGTCCTGAAGAATATCTTCGTCTAAATCGTAGCTCATACGTTACCTTTAAAATCCAAGACTGGACAACAAGTCGTCGACTTCGTCCTGCGACGAGACCGCATCTTCCCTTTGCTCAGGATTAAGAATTGGGCCTTCTGCTTCGCTTGATTGTTTTATCTTTTTATCTGACGGTTCTGGCAAAACTTGAGTCTGTTCTTCTGGTTTATTGCCAGAAAAGACGGTCAAGATCTCAACCAGGCGATCTTCCACTTCATTGACAAGCGTGATCACGCGACGAATGATTTGACCCGTTAAGTCTTGGAAGTCTTGTGCCATAAGAATTTCGGTCAGCTGACCGCGCAATTCAGTGCTATCACCTTCGACCTGAACCAACAGCTCATCAATACGATGGCAAAGCGCTTTAAAATCGCTTAATTCAATGCGTCCGTGCATGAGTTCGTTCCACTGAGGGCGAACTTGTTGAAGGCACTCATGCAGGTTATCGGCGATAGGCAAACAGCACTCTACCGCGTCCATCGTTTTATTTGCTGCTAACTCAGTTTTATCAATCACGTATTGCAGACGGTCTCTTGCATCAGGGATTTCCGCCCTGGCAATTTCTGTCATGCGTTGATCAATATTGAAGTGCTTAAGTGAATCATGAAGGTCGCGGGTTAATGTTCCGATTTCTTTTAACATCGGATTCCCATCGCTTTCATATATCGAGGCAACAAGCGCATTGGCTTGATCTTGTTCCCCGCTTTCTAGCATCTGAACGAGCGACTTCGCCTGCTCTAGTGAGATCATCCTGAATAGACCCTTTTTTACGTTTAGTTCTTCCTTTTCGCTTTTTTAGCGTCAAACGAGCCACCCTTTAGTATTAAGTATTAGGAGTGATGACTCGGTTAACAAAGAGAAAGAAAGAGTTATAAACGTTCGAAGATTTTATCTAGTTTTTCTTTTAGCGTTGCAGCCGTAAATGGCTTAACGATGTAACCGTTAACGCCTGCTTGAGCTGCTTCGATGATCTGCTCACGCTTTGCTTCCGCTGTGATCATTAGAACAGGTAGGTGCTTCAGTTCTGCATCGGCACGGATGTGTTTCAGCAAGTCGATGCCCTGCATACCTGGCATGTTCCAGTCAGTTACAACAAAGTCGAAGTCACCTTTTTTCAGCATAGGTAATGCGGTTAAACCATCGTCCGCTTCCTGAGTGTTATTGAAACCCAAGTCACGAAGCAGGTTTTTAACAATACGGCGCATTGTTGAGAAATCATCAACAATAAGGATCTTCATGTTTTTATTCAAAATTGCCTCCACTGAATCGTAAAATCAGTGTGTTTAGTCATTTTGTGTCCACGCACTGAGCTTGGTGCGTAAACGTTGCATCGCTTGACTCAGTATTTGGCTTACGCGAGATTCGCTTACACCCAACACGTCGCCAATCTCTTTCAAATTGAGTTCTTCGTCATAATAAAGCGAAAGTACTAGCGCTTCACGCTCTGGAAGTTGTTTTATTGATTCAACCAGTGCTTTTTTGAACGATTCATCAGCAACGCCCTTAAATGGGTTGCTGTCATCAGTTTCATCAGCCGGTGAAATCACATCATCAGAGACGCCTAAATCTTCAATTCCCACCAGTTTTGAACAGTTTATGTCGGTAAGTGCACTATGATATTGGTCTAGTGTCATACCAAGATGCGCTGCTACTTCTGAGTCCGATGGGTCACGATTTAGTACACCTTCCAGCTCTGCGATCGCTTGGTTAATTTCGCGATTGTTCTTATGAACAGAACGAGGCACCCAGTCGCCTTTGCGAATGTCATCTAACATTGCACCGCGAATTCGGATACCTGCATAAGTTTCAAAGCTCGCACCTTTAGAACCATCATAATTCTGCTGAGCTTCGATAAGGCCGATCATGCCGGCCTGAATTAAATCTTCTACCTGAACACTCGGCGGTAAACGGCCTAACAGGTGATGAGCAATACGCTTAACCAACACCGAGTAACGTTCAATGAACGCCTGCTGGCTGTTAAATTTGCCATGTTGGTCATAGGTAATCGCTTTATTCACCAAAAGGGTCCTCTGTGAATTCAGTACGATTTAACAGTCTTTCGACAAAAAACTCTAGGTGTCCACTTGGTGTTTTTGGCAGTGGCCACGTCAGAGCTTTGTTCGCTAATGAGCTGATCGCTAAAGCCGCAGGAGAACGAGGGAATGCATCCACAACAATCTTCTGTCTTTTCACGGCTTGACGTACTTTGTCATCCAATGGAATACATGCTACGAGTTCAAGGCTGACATTCAAGAAGCGCTCTGTGACTAGTGTCAACTTTGCGAATAATTCTCTGCCTTCACGGTAGCTTCTGACCATATTTGCAACAACTTTGAAGCGCTGAACCTGGTGTTCTTTACTCAACAGCTTGATTAATGCGTAGGCATCTGTGATAGAAGTCGGCTCATCGCAGACAACAACCACAACATCTTGAGCTGCACGTGAAAAGCTAATCACCATGTCAGAAATGCCCGCTGCTGTATCAATCAGCAGGACGTCCATTTCTTCTTCAAGGCTACCAAATGCACGGATGAGTCCAGCATGTTGAGCGTGAGACAGCTCGGTCATGCTTTGTGTGCCAGAAGTTGCAGGGACTATCTTTATACCATAAGGGCCTTCAACAATCGCATCTTTTAGCTCACATTCACCCGCAAGGACATGCCCTAGGTTACGTTTTGAACGGATTCCGAGCATAACGTCCACATTGGCTAGACCTAGGTCAGCATCGAGAACCATCACCTTTTTGCCTTGGCGAGCCATACAGATCGCCAGACCCAGTGTTACGTTTGATTTACCCACGCCACCTTTGCCGCCAGTAACAGCAATTACTTTAGTCAATGATGGTTGTGTTAAGCGACGGAGGCCGCTTGCTTGATCGTGTATCATATTCTCAGTCATAGTAGTCCGCCGCCCTAGAGTCCTTCGCTGTCACTGTTCCAAAAGTGAGGTTCGTTCTCTGTCGACTTCTCTAACAGTTCATTTGCTTTCGCAATCATGTATTTTGGTTGTGCTATCACAATGTCTTCTGGCACGCGCTGACCATTGGCAATGTAGGCCACTGGCATCGCGTTCTGAATCACCACGCTGATGAATTCACCTAAACTCAACGATTCATCAAGCTTAGTCAAAATACAGCCCGACAACGGAATGCGTCGGAAATGATCCAGTGTTTCTTGTAGAACACGACGTTGTGCGGTAGCTGGCAAAACAAGGTAGCTGTGAATCACTTCTCCGCTCTCTTGCATTAGGGTATCAAGCTGCTCAGAGAGTCTTACATCTCGTTGCCCCATCCCTGCCGTATCGACCAAAATCAGTCTTCTGTTTCGTAGCTGATATATAACATCGGCTAACTCGTTAGAATCTTTAGCAACTCTTACGGGACAACCCATAATTCTTCCGTAAATTGAGAGCTGCTCATGTGCACCTATGCGATATGTGTCGGTTGTCACAAGGGCCACATTGTCGGCACCAAACTCCATCGCCGCACGCGCTGCAAGTTTTGCAACCGTGGTCGTTTTACCAACACCCGTTGGGCCCAGCAGTGCAACCACACCGCCACGCTTGAGGATGTCTTGTTTTGGAATGCTGATTTGATCCGCCACGAGAGAAAGCAGTGCCTTCCAAGCTCGCGCCGGTTTGGTATCTTCTGGAATGTAGCAAGCCATCTGGTCTGCAAGCTCAGGTGATACACCCATGCGTTCCAAACGCTTAATCAACATCGCACGCAATGGCTCACGACGCTCTACCTCTTGCCACATTAAGCCTGACACTTGATGCTCCAACAGACGACGAATCGACGTCATCTCTTCGCGCATGTTCTCCAGCTCACTTTCTGAATCTTCTCGCTCATCCGATGGACGACGACGGTCATAGCGCGTTGGATCCAACTTAGGCGTTGGGCGGTCGAATCGGTTATCTTGCGCAATCAGCTTCGCCAATGGCGAGTCTGGTTGATAGGGCGCTGGCTTCTCTTGGTTATAGCTTTCACGGTGCTTATTTTGGCGCTGCAGCAATGCCGACAAAGAGTCTTCGTTCTCTGCCACATGGTCATCGGATTCTGCTGCCCCGCCGCTGTATTGCTTGAGCATGTTGGCGAAACGTTGCGTCATCGAGCCTGATTTTTCGCTGTTTGCGTTTAGGCTAATTCTGTCTTCATCCAAACGGCGATCTTGATAACGCTCTGCTGCGGATGACGGCAATTGACGTTGTTCGCTATAACGATTTGGTTGAGCTGCGCCACGATTAGGAAGAGAGTGTGCTTGCGAAGTTGGTGCTGCATTCGACTCACCATCGATTGCCGCTACGATCTCTACACCGCCTGCCACTTTCTTATTCGACATGATCACTGCTTCTGCACCAAGCTCTTCTTTCACTTGGAGCAGCGCCGTTCTCATGTCTTTGGCAAAAAATCGTTTAATTTTCAAACTATAAATCCATTAATGATGCGCGGGTTAGTTGCCCACGGCTTGCACAATTCTGATCTGCTTTTCGTCCGGTATTTCTTGGTAAGACAGTACTCGGAGGTTAGGTATTGTGTTCTTAACGAACTTCGCTAATGTCGAACGCAATACGCCAGATGTCAGCAGAACCGCAGGCTCGCCTTTCAGTTCTTGCTCTTGTGTCGCTTGGCTCAGGGAGGACTGAAGTCGCTCAGCCAATCCCGGTTCAATACCGGCAGATTCGCCGCCTGAAGCCTGCATTGTTTGATGCAATATTTGTTCCAGTTCAGGAATCAGAGTTATCACTGGTAGTTCAGGCTCTATACCATTGATTTCCTGAACAATTAGGCGTTTCAAACTGATGCGTACTGCGGCAGTTAAAATGTCAGGTTCTTGACTCTTACTCGAGTACTCCGCCAAGGTTTGTACGATGGTTCGAATATCACGAATTGGAATCGCTTCATTGAGCAGGTTCTGCAGCACTTTCACCACCACACCAAGCTGAAGTTGGTCAGGAACAAAGTTCTCAACCAGCTTAGGCGCACTGCGACCGAGCATTTCCAATAAGTTCTGTACTTCTTCATGACCAATCAATTGTGACGCGTTGTTGGTCAATAGTTGGCTCAAATGGGTGGCAAGCACAGTCGATGAGTCCACCACGGTGTAACCTAATGCTTGAGCATGTTCACGTTGCTCTTCACGAATCCAAACTGCTTCTAAACCGAATGCAGGGTCCATCGTCGGCTCGCCTTCAATCATGCCGTAAACCTGACCGGGGTTAATCGCCAGCTCTTGATCTGGGCGGATTTCTGCCTCACCCACGGCTACCCCCATCAAGGTAATGCGATAGCTGTTTGGTGTCAGTTCTAGGTTGTCACGGATATGCACCGCAGGAATCAAAAAACCGAAGTCTTGAGAGAGTTTTTTACGCACCCCCTTCACGCGCTCAAGCAGCTCACCACCTTGGTCACGATCCACCAATGGGATCAGGCGATAGCCTACTTCTAGACCGATGATATCGACGGGTTGCACGTCATCCCACGACAACTCACGTTGAGAAATCGGTTCACTGCCATCTTCTGCTTTAGCGGGTAAGGCGGGTTCTTTGGCTTTTTGTTTTTGCTTCTTGCCGAGCCAGTAAGCTGCACCACCAGCCACAGCAGCTAATGACAAGAACGAGAAATGAGGCATGCCCGGTACGATACCCATCACACCAAGGATAGCTGCAGTGATCATGAGGGCTTTCGGGTTGTCGAACATCTGGAAAATCAGCTGTTCGCCCATGTCTTCATCAGTATTTTGACGCGTTACCATCATCGCAGCCGCGATAGACAATAACAGCGATGGAATTTGTGCCACCAAGCCGTCACCGATAGTCAGCAAGGTGTAGATTTGCATTGCTTCAGAGAAGCCCAAACCGTATTGCGCCATACCAATCGATAGACCGCCAATGATGTTGATGAACAGGATTAAAATACCCGCAATCGCATCACCTTTTACGAATTTAGACGCACCGTCCATTGAGCCGTAAAAGTCCGCTTCTTTGGTCACTTCAAAACGGCGTAAACGCGCTTGGTCTTGGTCAATCAAACCAGCGTTCAAGTCCGCATCGATCGCCATCTGCTTACCCGGCAAGGCATCCAAGGTAAAGCGAGCACTTACCTCAGAAATACGACCCGCACCTTTGGTCACAACCATGAAGTTAATGATCATCAAGATAAGGAAGACCACCAGACCGACGGCGTAGTTACCACCGATAACAACGTTACCGAAGGCTTCGATTACGTTACCAGCCGCATTGCCCCCTTCATGACCATACAGAAGTACGACACGGGTTGACGCTACGTTCAGCGCCAAACGTAATAACGTCGCGATAAGCAGAACGGTTGGGAACGCCGCAAAGTCGAGTGGACGACGTGTGTAAACGGTCACTAACAACACCACCATGGCTAAGGCGATGTTAAAGGTGAAGAATAAATCCAGCAGGAATGCAGGTATAGGTAGCACCACCATTGCAAGGGTGGCCAATACCATAACAGGCGCACCAATGGCGGGCATGGAACGCTGTGGAATTCTTGGTAATTTATCTGCAAATGGCAGGCTTAACTTCATACTGCGAGGTGTCTCAATCGGTCTGGAGCATCACGTAAAAGAAGCATGTGAGTACACACATGTAACTAGTATTACGCGACGGCTTTCGCCTAAAAGTTTAGGTATTGTTGTTGATTAGCACGATATAAGCAATGTGTGTACCATGATTAACGCCAAAATAATGACTGGTTGCTCAAAGAAATCACAATCCTTTGATCTAATGTGAATTTTTGTCTAATCACACCATGCAATTATTTTCATTAGTGACGATGTTCTGGTGGGATTGGTAAGTCGTAATCCTGAATTTTTGGTCGTTGCCCACCACGCTTACGGTACTGTTTAAGTTGGAACACAAACGCCAGCACTTGTGCCACGGCAGTAAATAAACCGTCTGGAATTTCCTGCTCTAACTCTGTGGTGTGGTAAAGCGCACGTGCCAATGGCGGAGCTGGCACAATGGTAATGTCGTGTTCACGTGCCACTTCTCGGATCTTCATCGCCATATGGTCGGTACCTTTGGCGATCACCACTGGAGCACGATCGGTTTTCTGCTTATAACGCAACGCAACAGAAAAATGCTCCGGGTTGGTAATAATAACGTCGGCCTGCGGCACATCGGCCATCATTCGACGTTGAGCCGCTTCTCGCTGCAACATACGAATACGACCTTTCACCTCCGGCTTACCTTCGGTCTCTTTGTATTCGTCTTTGATCTCTTGTTTGGTCATTTTAAGCTGATCAGCATGTTGCCAAATCTGGAACGGAATATCGATCGCCACGACGATAAGCAAGGAGCAACTGATCAGCAGAATGAAGTTGAGCAAAATATCCAAAGCGTGGAAGATATTTTGCGGGTACACATCCATGCTTAGCTGAATCAAATCCGCTTGCGACGCTTGGATCAGATAGATCGCCATCCCCGTCACCAATGCGACTTTCAGAATTGATTTAATCAGCTCGACCCAACTCTGCATCCCTACCATGCGCTTTAAACCACTAAGCGGGTTCATCTTGGAAAGCTTTGGCATCGCCGCTTCGGCAGAAAAACTAATACCACCAACGCCCGCGGCACCAATCATGGCGGCAACAAACAAAGTGATAAGAATAAGGAACAGTGGGAACAGCAGATCTGTCATCGCTCCAAAGGCAATATCGAATAGCTTCGCGGTATCGAAGATTTCATCACGAGTAAGGTCAAACAAGCGACTCATAATTGAAAACAACGAGCGCGCCAAAGACTCACCAAACCACATCAAGGCGATAGCGCCCACGATCAGCACGGATGCCGATGCGAGCTCTTTAGACCGAGCAACCTGCCCCTTCTCTCTGGCTTGTTGTAACCGTCGGGGCGTGGCTTCTTCGGTGCGTTCCTGACCGTCTGACTCTGCCAATCCAGCCTCCTAGCAATCCAAGCGAATGAGGTTACAAATCTGTTCCTCACCCACAGCCCAGAACAATTCATAATGACTGTACAAACCAGCCAAGATGTACCAACAAAGTAACAAGCCCACCATCAAGGCGAAGGCAAAACCAAGCGAGAAGATGTTCAGCTGTGGTGCGGCACGTGTCATTACACCGAAAGACAAGTTAATCGTCAGCAGCGCGATAATGCCCGACAACGACATACTGAGTGCCGTCTTAAACATGATGCCAAGCCAACTTGCCATTTCACGGAAGTCGACCGCATTGAGCGAGCCGGACCCAATCGGCAAGGTTTTAAAACTGAACACCACCAATTGCAGCATTTTTAAATGCCCGTCGGTAGCGAGGAAGAACATGGTCGCCAAAAACATAAACAGCTGACCAAGCAAAGGCGTGTTTTGACCGTTCGCAGGGTCCACCATCGAGGCAAAACCCAAGCTCGATTGCATACCCAAGATCTGACCAAGTAGAACAAAGGTTTGAATCATAAACTGGGTCACCATGCCCATCGCAACGCCAATAACGATTTGCTCTGCGATGGTCATAAAACCACGGAAAGAGAGTAATTCAATGTCTTGAGGCACGGCAGGAATCGCAGGCGCGACCGCAAAAGTAATCGCGAGACCAAGATAGAGCCGAATTCGAGGCGAGACGAAGCGTGCCCCAGTTACCGTCATCACCATCAACATGGCAGAGATGCGGGTATAGGGCCAAAAATAGTTTGCGATCCAGTCGAGGACGATATGGGTCGGATACTCCATACGCGCCTCTAGTAAAGCACCTGTGGCAGACGTTCAATCAAACCAAAGAAGTATTCCATCAACATCTGTGTCATCCAGTGGCCAAACAGCATCAGTGCCAACAAAGTGACAATCAAACGTGGTAAGAAACTCAACGTTTGTTCGTTGATAGAGGTTGCCGCTTGGAAAATGGCAACGACAAGACCGATAAGCAAACTTGGGATGATAATGGCACAGACCATGATCAGCACCATCCACAGTGCATCACGGAAAAGCTCGACAAACATTTCAGGAGTCATGTCTTACCCTCTTCTCTCTGTGCCAATCTAAAGGGCAAAACTGCCGGCGAGTGTCGACAATATCAGATTCCAACCGTCCACTAGCACAAACAACATCAGCTTAAATGGCAGCGATACGATCATTGGTGAAAGCATCATCATACCCATCGCCATCAACACCGAGGCAACAACCAGGTCGATGATCAAAAACGGCAGGAACAACATGAAACCGATTTGGAACGCGGTCTTGAGCTCAGAGGTAATGAATGCCGGAATCAACACTGCCATAGAGACATCTTCTGGGTTCGTTACCTGCTCACCAGACATGTTCACAAAGGTCTCTAGGTCTTTGATTCGTGTCTGCTTAAGCATAAAGGCTTTCATCGGAACTTGCGCAGCATCGAACGCTTGGCGCGCCGTCACTTGCTCATTCAAATAAGGCTGAATCGCGTTGTCATTGATCTCATTCAGAACCGGCGACATCACGAAGAAGGTAAGAAAGAGCGCAATACCAATGATGACTTGGTTCGAAGGCGTTTGTTGCAGACCCATTGCCTGTCGCAAGATGGACATTACCACCACGATACGGGTGAATGAGGTCATCAAAATCACCATCGCTGGCAAGAAGCCAAGCATGGTCATCAACGCAAGAATTTGCAGCGTCACCGAGTAGTCTTCGCTGCCGTCGGCATTGGTCGTCATGGTAAAGGCCGGAATCCCTCCACCATTGCCCACTGACATACTTCGACTTGAGCCTGACTCGTTTTCCATCGCCTTAACCGTCACACTATCACCTTGTGCAAGGTTAGAAGGTAATGGCGATTCCTCTGCTTGAGCAAACGAAAGCGAAGAAAACAGTACGCCAATCAGCAACACAAAGGTGCTGAGCATCAGGCGGAATGAGTTATCCTTTGTCATGTTTTTTTATTAGTTGGCTGAACTGGCTAGCAAAAGCACCGGAAGCCAACTCTTCCTCTTTCAATGGCGTTTCAAGTTTGGCAAGCGTTTGAATAGATTGGCTAGTGATGCCCACCAAAAACTGCTCTTCACCGACTTGGACGACCGCAATTCGTTCTTTGGTACCAACGGGTAGCTGACTAACAATGCGCAGCCCTTTTTGCTGACCTAGTGCTGGCACTTGCATGCGTTTCAACATCCAAGCAAGCAGAAGAATCACGCCAATAACCAACACTAATGAGCCCAGTGTTGTCGCCAAATCTAAATTACTTGGCGCGGCAGCAAATGCATAAGGAGCACTTAGCGTTAAGCCAAGTGCTCCTGTGATTTGCTTCAATCGAGTTTTGATTGAACTGCTCATATTAACGTAGCTTTTTGATGCGTTCAGTTTGGCTGATCACGTCGGTAAGACGAATACCAAACTTATCGTTGACGACCACGACTTCGCCGTGTGCAATCAAAGTGCCGTTCACCAATACGTCGAGCGATTCACCCGCAAGGCGGTCAAGCTCGACAACCGAACCTTGGTTCAACTGCAGCAGGTTACGGATGCTAATTTGTGAACGGCCCACTTCCATCGAAATGGTCACTGGAATATCCATGATGGTGTCGAGCTTACGACGCTCATCATCCGTGATTGGGCTAGAGGTGTCTTTCAACTCTTCCAGTGGCGCTGCCAATACTTCATCAACATCAATTGAAGGTGCAGACGGGTCTTCGCCAAGAGCGGCTGCCCATTCGTCTGCTAGCTTTTGATCGTCACTTGGTTCCATTTTTCTGTCCTGTGTTAAACCTTACTTGCGCCCTATTTTTTACTTCATGACCGTTTGTTTGAGAGTCAGAAGCGAGGCGATAGTATTGAGTAAGGGTTTTAATCGTCTTTATCGTCGTCGTGCTCAAGTTCAGACATGATGTCTTTGCCCAAGAACGCTAAATCGGTTTTTACAACGTGAGGGCGTTCAATCTCTTCGGAGATTTGTACCGCCATTTTATCCTCGGAGCGACCCATCTTCACGCGGTAAGTCGGTAAATCTTCGATGAACATGGTTGCGTGCTCAGGCATTTCAATCGGGATGACATCGCCTGGTTGCAGCTCCATCAAATCACGCAATGAGATGTCCTTCTCTAGCAGATTCACACGGAAGTTAACTGGGCAATCCATGATCTCTTCACGCAGTGCCGAGCTCCAACGGACGTCAGTTTCCATCTTGTCAGATTGAACACCCGCATCGAGCAATTCACGGATCGGCTCCACCATTGAGTAAGGCATCACCACGTGGAAATCACCACCGCCGCCATCGACTTCAATGTGGAATGAGCTCACCACGATCACTTCGGTTGGGCTCACGATGTTAGCCATGCTTGGGTTTACTTCGGAGTCGAGATACTCGAATTCCACACCCATTACTGGTGACCACGCTTCTTTGTAGTCTTCGAAAACAATTTTCAGCAGAAGCTGGATAATGCGACGCTCAGTTGGGGTAAATTCACGACCTTCAATTTTGGCGTGGAAACGACCATCGCCACCAAAGAAGTTCTCTACCAGAATAAACACTAAGCGTGCTTCCATGGTGATCAGCGCCGTGCCTTTTAGTGGACGGAAGCGCACCATGTTCAAACTTGTCGGTACGTACAGGGTATTTTGGTATTCACCAAACTTCATCATTTGTACGCCGTTAATCGACACCTCAGCGGTTTTACGCAACATGTTAAACAGGCTGATTCGCATGTGTCGGGCAAAGCGCTCGTTGATAAGTTCGAGCGTCGGCATCCGACCACGGACAATCCTGTCTTGAGACGAGAAGTCGAAACTGACGGCACTCTCGTCGCCGGCATCCATGGGTTCATCAACGTCATCAACGTCGTCAACCCCGTGCAGTAGCGCATCAATCTCGTCTTGGCTTAATAGATCGGTCACGTTATACCTATTGAATTACAAAATCTGTAAACAGTACTTTTTCAATCACTGGCTTACCCACCGCAGCGTTCAACGCCGCTTTGATGTCATCAGAAGCACGGTCTCGCAATTCCACACGACCGGTTGGTGAACGCAGTTGCTCTACCGTCGCAGAAGCAAACGTCGATAGCAGTGAGCTTTCAATCAGTGGAGAGTGATAACGAGCTAGTTGCTCATTCTCACTGCCGCGCACCATCAGCTGGGCTTTGATTTGTACTAGTCTGTCACGACGGTCACCCGTCACGTTAAAAATAAACGGTTGTGCGATGTTCACATACGCGATTGGCGCGGCTGCCGTTTGCGCTTGTGTTTGCTCCGCTTGTGCGGCTTGCGCAGGTTCATCAGACCCCATCAAAAAGAAGGCTGCTGCACCACCACCGAGGAGCAAAACCACCACTGCGATAATGATGATCAGTAACTTACTTTTTCCTTTTGGTGCATCCGCACCTTGTAGCTGTTCTTCTGCCATTACTGTCTCTTATTGTCCTGTTTTTAGGCCGCTATTTTATGCGTAAAAACTAATTCCATCACGCTTTGAAACCACATTCAAATCAAGATTCGTGTCGGCATCAAAGTTTTCATCTGACTGACCAGAAAATCCACGACCTTGAGAGCCTTGACCGTTTTGTTCCGCATTCGCATAACCACTTTGCTGCTGGCCACTGCTCTGTTGCTGAACCGAAGAATCTGCCAATTGCATGCCTTGTTGAGCCAACATTTCTCTTAGTCGAGGCAGCGTTTGTTCAATCAAGTCACGCGCTTGTGGGTTTGCCACCGTAAAATGAACATTGGCAAGATCGTTGTTCATTGTCATGCGGATCTGCATACGACCAAGTTCTGGTGGATCAAGACGGATATCGAGGTTCTTTAAGTTCTTCGACATCATCATTTGTACTTTCTCAGCCACTTGGTCATTGGCCAGTTCTTTGGTTAGTTGCAACGGTAACTGTGCCTGCTGCGCAGCATCGACACGCGCTTGCTGCTGAGCCGTCACGCCTTGTTGACCTGCTGCCGCTTGAATTTGTCCCGCTAAACCATGTTGTGGGTCAGGCTTATCTTGCTTATTCGTTGCACCTTTCAATGCGCCTGCAGCAAGGCCAGCATTCATCACTTTCTTACTCAGCTCTGCACTAGAAGCCGCTTGCGCCGCTGGGTTTAAATTCGCTGCCACCAGCGCTTCTGGCATAGCAGATAACGCGGCTTTGTCAGCATTTGGGGATGCGGCTACCTGCGCACTCGCTTGAGCTGCAGCGTGCTTCATGTCCTGTGTGGCTAGCTGATGAGCTTGTTGAGCCGTCACTGCTGAAGCGGCAACACGAGTTTGGTTATGAGCAGCTTGATGCTCCGCCATCGCAACTTTGACATCACTTGGTAAAGCTACGAATTGCGCTAATTCTTGTACCGGAATATCAGCTACCAACTCACCCGTTTTTAGCCCTTCAATCACATCAAGTTCTTGCTGAGACAGTGGCTTTCCTTGAGCAAGTTTAGTGTCGATGACTTGCAGCTCATCCAGTGAGATACGCTGTACGTCCGCAACCTCGGTGTTCATTGTCTGTGCATCTGTTGGCAATACGGATTGTAGCGCTTCAGTCCCCGCTAACACCTGCGCGCCTTGTGTAACAACTTGACCGTTAACCGCCGCTTGCGTCGTAGCATTTACCATCGCTTCATTATGGGCGGCTTGAGAGCTTGGCGAATTCCAGTCAATTTGTGTAGACGCAGTACTCTGCGCCGCATTGCTTGTTTGTGCATTTGGTGAAACCTCTACCGCTGTTGCAATAGGTTTACCATTTCCATCCAATGCTACTTTTTCTGCTGCACGGATTGGTAAAACATCACCTTGCTCGACAGATTTCACCAAGGTTGATGCCGCTTGTTGATCTGAAGTAACCAGATGGTCTTTGGCTTGTTGAGAGGCACCTTGGGTTTGGGCTGCCTCTGGTGGCAATGCTTTGCCGCTATCAACTAATTGCTCATTAGGCTTAAGCGTTTGGTTTGCTTGCTCTATGCGACCCAATAACTGCTGTCCCTCTCCCATTGCATTTTTTACTTGAGAATCGGAGGCTTGATCAGAGACATCAGCTTTACTCACTTTCGTTTCACTTAGGCTTGTGTCGTCTGATGAATTTGATGCCTTAACATTGCTAGAAGAGGCGGCATTTTCTGAAGATTCAACAGAACTACTCTTCGCTTGCTTCCCCTCTCCCTGAGCAAGCAACTCATCGGTTGATTCTGTCGAGGTCGCATCGCCTGTATCTTGCGCAACTTTTTCTTGGCTCTCACCCTTTGAGTTTTGGGATACTACTTTCCCAGCCTCCTCCGAGGTTTCTGCAGCAGCGTCTGGTGCATCAGATTTTGCGACCGCTTTTTCGGCTTTTTGTGAATCAGTGAATACCCCGGCTAAGGTTTCAAAAAAACCTTTGCTTTCAGGGTTTTCTGCATCAACTTTATTTGAAGAATCGGAAGCCGATGCCTTATTGGTTGCAGAAACATTGGATAAATTCACATTCATATAGAAACTCTCGTCATCGGCGGCGTTGAGCAAGTCGCTGTCGGATTGCACATGGGCGGCAAACTTAGGTCAAAAGACCCGATACTGACGGTTAAATTGCAAAAATCACGCCAACGCTCAGAGTGGATTTTCTGACGGTACGAATCAGGGATACTGATGGAACAAAGATCAAATTTGCAGCAGACATAAAGGCCTTTGCAATTTGACTGGCGGTTCGTTAGAGAGTAAACAGAAACCTTGCTCAATCAATAAGGAATCGCTTTGAAAGTCACAGAACTCCGCCAATATAAAATTAAGACTGGCAAAACAGAGCAATGGTTAACGTGGATGAAAGACGAGTTGCTTCCGTACCAACGCTCCAAAGGCATGCGTGTCTTAAATACCTATGTTCACACGGGTGAAGATGGGCATGATTACTTTGTCTGGTTACGTGAGTTCGACAGTGAACAAGCGCGACAAACGATATACGCAGAGACTTACAATGAGTGGTGGATTAGCGAGATTCGACCAAAAGTGTTTGAGTTGATAGAGCAAGACTCCGTCAAAGTAACCTTGCTTGAATCAGTAGAGATGTAACCAGCGGCACTAACGCAATATACCGATGAGAAACGTTTAGAAACGTTGCGGTTTTCGGCTGTAAAGCAAGGTAGAAAACTCATCCATTTGTTTTTGTTCACGCTTAGCTTCCGCCATTTGCTTTTCTTGCTCGCGCTTTTCAATCATCCACTCGTAAGACATCCGTTCTTTGCGCATGTTTAACCAGTAATCTTGGCAGTTCACCACCTGCTCTTTAAAGTGGTTTTCTGCCTGTTTTTGCTTGGAAAGCGTTTCATCGAGCTGGGTTAAGAAGCGGTTTAAGTGGCCGTATTGGCTTGCGGTGAGTCCCGCCATACCACGGTCTACCAACTGCTGGCAGTAATCTAAGCGGTATTTTTCAATTTGCTCGACTTGGCGGTAGTAATCATCTAGCTCTGAGCGTGCTTTGTTGAGCGCCAACACCGCTTGGTCTTCGCGTTCTTTTGCCTGCTCAAGTAGGAATTCCATCGCGTTATTCATACGCTATTACCCACCCAAGATGCTCTTCAACATGTTGACGCACATGTCATAAGGCACAGACTCTTTCATGCGCTGCTGCAAGTATTCGTCCAGTTTTGGCTTGAGGGTAAATGCGCCATCGATAGCAGGGTCAGTCCCCGGTTTATAAGCGCCAATCGACACCAAATCTTGGTTCTTGCGGCAAATCGACAACACCTGACGCACCGCTTTCGACATCAACACGTGCTCTTCTGTGGTGATTTGCGGCATAACACGGCTCACCGATTTCTCGACATCTATGGCTGGGTAGTGACCTGCATCCGCCATTTCACGAGACAAGACAATGTGACCATCAAGGATCGCACGTGATGCATCGGCGATCGGATCTTGCAGATCGTCACCTTCGGTCAGAACGGTAAAGAACGCAGTGATCGAACCTTGATCATCGCCACCGTTACCCGCTCGCTCTACCAACGCTGGCAGTTTAGCAAATACCGAAGGCGGATAACCTTTGGTTGCAGGCGGTTCACCCACAGACAATGCAATCTCACGCTGCGCTTGAGCAAAACGCGTCAGAGAGTCCATTAGTAGAAGAACATCTAGTCCTTGGTCACGGAAGTATTCCGCAATCGTCAGTGCAGTTTGACAGCCCTTTAAGCGCATCAAAGGTGAAGCATCGGCAGGTGCAGCCACCACCACAGAACGGCGGCGTCCGTCTTCACCCAAAATTTCTTCGATGAATTCTTTTACTTCGCGTCCACGCTCACCAATCAGACCAACGACAACGACTTGTGCTGTCGTGCCTCGCGTCATCATGCCAAGAGTGACCGATTTACCCACACCAGAACCGGCAAACAGACCGATACGTTGACCTTTACCCACCGTTAACAAGCCGTTGATAGCTTTTAAACCCACATCAAGTGGCTCAGAAATAGGCTTACGCGCTAATGGGTTAATTGGCTCAGCATTGAACGAAGCGCGGTGATCGGTATAAAGCGGGCCGAGTCCATCCAGTGGGTTACCCACACCGTCAATCACACGCCCAAGTAGCTCCATACCAACGGGCAAACCCGCTTCACTGGTTAACGGCGTCACTTTCGCGCCCGGTAAGATGCCCGTGATCTGCTCACTCGGCATTAAGAAAAGGTTATCACCAGAAAAGCCCACCACTTCCGCTTCCATATGACCGGACATGGTTTCGACCAAACACAAACTGCCAATCGGAGCACGACAACCTGTCGCTTCCAAGGTTAAGCCAACAACACGCACAAGCTTGCCTGAAGCAACCGGACGCGTAGTTAAGCCTTCAACTTTGTAGTTTTTTAAACGGTCGGCCAAGGCTTGCATGGATTATTCGCCCCCTTGATGGCGGTTTGCGCCACAAAAGCTGTTCAATACGCTTTTTACGCGTTCTTCCATGCGGTAATTGATGCTCGATTCACCAGCAGCAATTTGTACATCACCACGGTTCAATGAAGGCTCCGCCACCAAAGTCCAATTACGGCAATCAAGCTCTTCTTCGCCGTATGCCGAGCGAATAATCGCCACATCGTCAGGGTTCAAGTGCAAGGTGATTGGATGACCAGAAATAGGCAGCGCTTCTACAGACTGCTTCACCGTATCGAGAATAATTTGAGGATTGGTTTGCACTTCCACATGCACAACTTCTTTGACTAGGCACAGCACCATATCCACCAGCTGCTTTTCAACCTGAGCGTTCATCAGCTCCAAAGGTTGAGCAAACTGGTTGGCCAAGTTCATAAAGGTTTCCACCTGCTGCTGAATGTACTCTTGCCCAGCGGTAACACCTTCCGCTTTTCCGAGTTCGAGACCTTCTGCATGACCGGCTTGAATGCCTTCTTCTTTGCCTTTGTCGTAACCTTGCTTGAAGCCCGCTTCTTGACCTTGATACAGGCCCTCTTGATAAGCGCCTTGCTTGATCAACTCAATCTGTTCTTCTGTCAGCTCAAGAACTTGCTCTTCTTCTGGTTCGTCAAAGGTTGGTACCCAACCTGGATCGTAGTTAAACGCAGTTTGTTTGGCTTGCTTTGCTTTCGGCTCACCGTAATCAGGCAACCCCCAGCGCTGCGGTTCGATCATCGCATCGTCTTCATCAGGACGGATAAATCCACGTTTTCTATCGCCAGCCATGCTTAACCTACAATCTGTCTATGTTGAAATTGATTTTGAAAATAAAGTGCTTTGAAAAAGTGCATTACTACAGAAGTGCGTTCCTCCCGCCTGAGCAGGAGGAACAAGAAAGGATTATAAGAACTCGTCTGCGCCGCCAGACAGCATGATTTCGCCGGCGTCTGCCATACGACGAGCAATCGCCAAGATTTCTTTCTGCGCCGCTTCTACGTCTGCTACGCGAACCGGAGGCATTGCTTCGATATCGTCGCGCATCATCTCAGCTGCACGTTTTGACATGTTCTTGAACACTTTCTCACGTAGAGAGTCATCGGCACCTTTAAGTGCACGTTGCAGAACGTCTTGAGGAACGTCACGCAGCAATTTCTGAATACCTTGGTCGTCCACTTCCACCAAGTTCTCGAATACGAACATGAGATCTTGGATTTGGGTCGCCATATCTTCGTCTTGGTCGCGGATTTGCTCCATCAAGATACCTTCGACGTTGTTGTCTAGGTAGTTCATGATTTCTGCTGCTGCCTTCAGGCCGCCAATCTTCGCCGCTTGTGCACCCGCTTGACCCGCGAACTGCTTCTCCATGATTTCGTTCAGCTCTGCCAGTGCTGATGGCTGAACTTCTTCTAGGTTGGCGATACGCATCATCAGATCCAAACGCACACGCTCTGGGAACTGAGAAAGGATCTCTGCCGATTGGTCCGCTTCCAAGTACGAAAGTACGATAGTTTGGATTTGCGGGTGTTCGTTGACAATGATGCTTGCCACTTGGCGAGGATCCATCCACTTAAGTGAATCCAGACCTTTCGAGCCAGTACCCAATAGGATTTGGTCAACCAAGTTGTTTGCTTTGTCTTCACCCAGAGCAGCCACCAGCGCATTACGCATAAAGTCTTCGCTGCCCATACCGATGTTGGTGTATTTCTGGATGTCTTCTAGAAACGCGCGATGCACACCAGACACTTTGTCTTGGCTTAGGTCTTTCGCTCGCGCCATTGCGCTACCCACACGCTGAACCTGTTTTGGTTCTAGGTGACGGATGATGCCCGCCGCGTCGTTTTCGTTCAGGCTCAGCAGCAAAATCGCCGCTTTCTCTTCGCCTGTCATGCTAGAGACATCAAACTCCGCTGGCAAACCTGCGCCGTTTTCATCTTGAGGTACGATATCGTTAGCCATTTTCGTTCATCCAGTTTTTCACAACTTGAGCAGCAAGCTCTGGCTCGTTTGCCACCAGAGCACGTACTGCTTTGAGTACATCTTCATCTTTGTGAAGGTTAGGCAGATCAATGCTTGAACCAAACTCAAACAGTTCACCGCTTTCGATGTCGCTACCAATCAGGCTGGTTTCGCCATCCGCACCAATTGGCAAGCCATCTGGTCCGTACATTTCGTCTTCGTCGCCACTTGCTGGGTTGAGCAATTTCTTCATTGCAGGGCGAACCAGAACCAAGATAACCACGATGATCACTAGCGCACTTGCAAACCAACGAACCCAATCGTTGAAGTTTGGATGTTCCCAAATAGGTGGATCAACCATTTGCTCAAGCTCTGGCTCAGCAAACTTCACACTCAGTACATTGAGTAAGTCACCGCGGTTCTCATCAAAGCCAACGGTACCGATCAGCACTTGGCGAATCGCGTTGATTTCAGATTCTGAAAGCGGCATGTACGTCACCTCACCCGTATCTGGGTTTACGGTGCGACGGTCTTTGATCGCTACCGAAACGGTCTGACGAGCCAACGTGCCGGTTTGCTTGCGTTCATGACTGATGGTGGTATCAAGCTCGAAGTTACGCGTCGATTCTTTACGTACTGAGCCTTGACCAGTCAATGTGCCGTCTTTCATCTGCGCCACGTCCTGCGGAATAGACGCATCCGCTGGCGGTTGGTTACTCAATGCACCTGGAATGCCCGCAACCATGTTGCCGTTGTTGTAATCTTCCAGCGCATATTCACTGCGCGTAGACGGCGTATTCGGATCGAAGTTTTTACGAGTTTGCTCGACGGTGCTGAAATCCATCTGGATATCTACCTGAGCGGTGTAGTTACCAAAACCTAGAATAGGCAGAAGTACTGAATCAATCTTTTCGCGCAGCGCTTGCTCTTGGCTGCGTTCTAGCTCTTGCTCTTTACGACGTGCAGCAGATGCTGGGTCTTGGGAACCTGAGCTCAGTAGACGACCGTGTTGATCGGTTACCGTAATACGAGAAGTCTTCATTCCCGGAACAGCACTCGCCACCATATCAACGATAGAATCCACTTCTTGTTGTTTGAGGTTTGCGCCTGTAGAGAGCGTCAAAAATACCGAAGCAGACGCTTCTTGGTTGTGACGAACAAACACGCTGTGTTTTGGTAGAGCGAGAAGAACACGCGCTTTACGCACCTGCTTCATCTCTTCGATGGCTTGCGCAAGTTGGCGCTCACGGCTGAGCTTCAAACGCTCTTGTTCCAAGCGCTGTGATACACCGAAGCCCATGTCTTGCAGCAGAATGTCATCGCCCGCTGCTGTTGCTTGGTTGACACCTGCACGCACCATGCCTAGCTTAATCGAGTTGTAATCACTCGATTCAACCGAAATGGTATTGCCATCTAGTTTGTAATTGATTTTTTGCTGGTCGAGGTAATCCAGCACTGGGATCAGTTCTTCCGTTTCGTATGCACCAAGTGGGCGCATTTCCGGCTCTTTCACCCAGAAGAACAGCATCACGATCAACGCAACACAGATAGAGATAGACAGCACTAATACAACCTGACGAAGTAAATCGAGGTCGCCCACTGCCATATCGAATTTTGACGCACTGCGCTCTTCAAGATCTGGGTTTTGGCTTTCCACATCCAGATCTGAGCCAGCAATCAGTGCACCATCAGCGCCGCCATCAGTGACGGTTAAATCTGTAGACTTTTCTGCCACACTTATTACCTAAATTACACTGGCATGTTCATGAGATCCTTGTAGGACTCAACGAGCTTATTACGGATTTGAACAGTGGCGTCGAAGGCAACACTGGACTTGTTACGAGCAATCATAACGTCAGAAAGGGAAACATCGGCATCACCACGGTCGAAACGCGTTTGCAGATCACCCGATGCTTTTTGAAGTGAGTTTACGTTATTGATGGCTTTTGTTAGGAGATCGCCAAAATCTGCCCCAACTTTCGCACCCGTTGCGGTAGGCGCGGTGTTGGTCGCTTCTACCATCATGGCGCGCATTTCTGCTTGAATACCATCAACTTTCATTGTCACCTCTAAGCCAAAAGTTTGACTATTAACTAAAACTGATTATTGACACAGCAATTAATGTGCCATAAGACAATAGTGCCGTAGTGTACCCACACTTTTGTCCTATGGCTATTGATGTGGAGACTAAGCCGGAATATCGATACCAGCGTCACGCATTTTGGCGAGTTTGTAGCGCAAAGTACGCGGACTGATGCCCAGTTTCTCTGCCATTTCTTTACGGCGACCGTTACACTCTGTCAAGGTTTCCAAAATGATCGCGTATTCTTGATCGCGCAGTTCACCGCCGAGACCTTCGCCACCAGCGACAACACGGTTGATTGATTCAACTTGTGCTACAGGTTTAACGTCGGGCACCAAGACCTCAGCGTTTTGAACCACAGATTGCAGGCTGCTCGCATCTTGCCAATCTACACCTTCCAGCAAAATGTGTTCTGCATCAATGTCACCGTTTTCGCTCAAAATCAGAGCACGTTGAACCACGTTATCCAGCTCACGAACGTTACCCGGCCAAGGGTATTGAAGCAGCTTATCTAACGCGACTTGAGAGAACTTCGGCACAGGCATGCCCATCTTGCTGCAATGACGTTCTGCTAAGTGCTGAGCCAATGGCGAGATGTCACCTTTACGTTCACACAGTGCAGGCCATGAGATTGGGAAAACATTCAAGCGGTAGTACAAATCTTCACGGAAGTTGCCTTCCGACACATACTGCTTAAGGTCACGGTTACTGGTTGCCAATACACGAACATCCAGTTTGATGCTCTTACGACTGCCCAAACGCTCCACTTCACGCTCTTGAAGAACGCGCAGCAGTTTCGCTTGTAGGTTTAGGTCCATCTCACTGATTTCATCCAGCAAGATAGTACCGCCCTGGGCTTGTTCGAATTTACCCGGACACGCTTGTACCGCGCCAGTAAATGCACCTTTCTCGTAACCAAATAGTGTCGCTTCCAGCATGTTGTCTGGAATCGCTGCACAGTTGATCGCAACAAAAGGGCCGTCTTTACGGTTTGAAGCGTTGTGAATGTAGCGAGACATGACTTCTTTACCCGAGCCGCTTGGGCCCAAGATCATCACGTTAGCATCGGTGCGCGCCACTTTGTCAGCTAAAGCCAATAGACGCAGACTCTTCTCGTCTGCTACGACTGCATCACCATTGTCATCACTTTTGATTGGTGCGTAACGGCTCACCATGTTGAGCAAAACTTCTGGTGCAAATGGCTTCGCCATGTAATCAATCGCACCTTCTTTCATTGCCGACACTGCGTCTTCAATGTTTGCGTAAGCCGTCATAAGAAGAACTGGCATGTTTGGCCAATTCTGTTTGATATTACGTAGCAGAGCCAAACCGCCCATGCCTGCCATTTGCACGTCAGAAACCACAATGTCTACCGCGTTCGACTTCAGCTTAACCAACGCGTCTTCCGCACAATCGGCTTCTAACCACTCGTACCCTGCCAGAGCCAGAGTATCCACTAGGGCTTCACGAAGACCTTCATCGTCTTCTACGATCAGCACTTTGCTTTGCGCCATTATGATTCTCCAGTAATTGTTATCGACAAAAGCCGCTTACTGCGCTTCTGCTTGCACTCGCTCTAGCGGAATGCACATGGTAAAGCAGGCTCCATCACCCTGCTCTGAAATAAGTTCCAATCGGCCGTCATGGGCACGGCAAACCATTTGAACCACAGCGAGCCCTAACCCGGTTCCTTGAGAACGCGTGGTGAAGAATGGCTCCATAATTTTTGCTTGCAGTTCTTTTGGTACACCCGGACCGCTGTCTTGCACAGAAATGCGCAATTCACCGTTCACTGGGCGGAAAAAGACATCTATCTGCGATTCCTTTCCAGACATCTGAATCGCGTTCATCACTAAGTTACTCAGTGCTGAAGCAATGGCGTTAGCGTTGCCTAACAGCTCAGTGTGTTCTTCTTCCACTTCTAGGAAGTAGTCAATGTTGTTGTTCTTCAGCGCGGTTTCCACCATTGGCTGATATTCAGCAACCAACTGAGAAATGTTAAAAGGCTTAATGACTTTATTATCACCACCTTTAGCAAAAAGCAGCATATCATTAACCTGCTTTTCCAAATCGTGCAGTCGATCCATTAATTTGCTTTGAAATCTATCTTTTGTCGCCGGAGGGAGATTTGGCGCTGCTAAATTAGATGCATACAACATGGCGCTCGATAATGGTGTTCTGACTTGGTGTGCCAAAGACGCCACCATACGACCTAACGATGACAAACGTTGTAAGTCACTCACGCGAGATTGCAGCAAACGCGTTTCCGTTAGATCGGTGATCAAAATGAGTTGGCCAGTCGCCGATGCCGAGATCGCCAAACGAACCTTACGACCATTGCGCAGTGAGACTTCATGACCATCATCTTCGCGCGGATCAAACACCGCTTGGATGATGTTGAACCATTTCTCGTCGACCAGTGGAATTTCAAGAATGCGGTGCGCCTCTGGGTTGGCTTCACGCACGACGCCGTGCGTATCTAGTAAGATCACACCAGCGGGCATCACGTCCAAAACCTGCTTATAACGCTCTACTTGATTCTCTACTGAGTCTAAATGGGATTGGTTGGTGTTATTGTCCATTCACTGCCTGTCGAAATATCGCCATTTAAATACTAAAACAGCTTGGTAAGCAATTAGCATACCAAGCTGTTTTCTATATTTATCATAGCGTTATGTCATCGACAAGAAGTTGACACTAAGAAATGTGCGGTTTTATTGTCAGAAAAGATCACAACCTGCCTGAGATTCAACCGCTTTAACGCCAGGATGACCCTAGCGTTGAAGGTTGTACTTACGCATTTTCTCAACCAGTGTTGTGCGTCGCATCCCTAGCATATCTGCAGCTCTTGCTACCACACCACCTTGTGCTTCAAGCGCTTGGCTGATCATGTTGACTTCCATATCCGCAAGCAGCTCTTTCAAGTTCACCCCTTCTGGTGGTAATCCTTGAGGTGCATTCATGTTGTGGTCCAGATCGTTCTGCTCATCAAAGCTGAAGCTCTCAGAGAAGATATCTTGGAACACATCCCGTTCTTGCTCTTCCACTGAGGTAAATGGGTTACCTTCTGGTTGGAATTCTGGGATATCGCTGTAACGGTATTTGGTTGGTAAGTGATTCACGTCCACTAGGCTATTTGGGTACAGGATCACCATACGCTCAACAAGGTTAGCAAGCTCGCGGACGTTACCCGGCCAGTTATGCTCCATCAATGAATTGATGGCACGAGGCGTAAAGCAGATTGGCTGTCCACCTTCCGCTTCAAGGCGAGTCATCAGCTCTTGTAGCAACAATGGGATATCTTGCTTACGCGCTTTTAGCGCTGGCATTTCAATTGGGAAGACATTCAAACGGTAGAAAAGATCTTCACGGAATGTGCCGTCGTCGATCATCCCTTCTAGGTTTCGGTGTGTTGCTGCTACCACCCGAACATTCACCTTGATCGTCGTATTACCACCAACACGCTCGAAGCAACGCTCTTGCAGTACACGCAATAACTTCACTTGCATCGACATCGGCATATCACCAATTTCATCAAGGAAGATAGTGCCCCCCTCAGCCAGTTCAAAACGGCCTTTACGCGCTGTTAAAGCACCAGTAAATGCGCCTTTTTCGTGACCAAACAGTTCACTTTCTAATAGCTCTGGGGGAATTGCGCCACAGTTGATAGGCACAAACGGGCCATTGCGGTAAGCAGAATGGTAATGAATGTTTCGTGCTACCACTTCTTTACCTGTACCAGATTCACCCAAGATCAGTACGTTTGCTTCAGTACCTGATACTTGTTCGATCAAATGACGAACTTCTTGAATGCCTCGGCTTTGGCCGACAAGGCTACGGAAAAGCGTGTTTTTGCGTGCGCTTGCTACCACGTTTACGCCTTTACGACCAAGGAAGTCTTTGCAATGACGTAACGCTTCGCTAAGTTGCGGGTAGTTGAGCGGTTGCTCTAATTCACCGACAAAGTTTGGCAAATCATCAACGGGCAATGGGAAAGAGCCCATGACGAGAAGTGGGATATGGTACGCTTCGTTGAGGTGAGCCATCACCGCCGTCGCAGAATGACCCGCAGAGATGTTACCGACAATGCAGCCTGACCAAACGGCTGACCAGTCAACATCGCCTAGCTGATCAGAACTGACCGCTTCGCAACTTTCTCCAACAAATTCCAATATATTGCTTATATTCAAACGACTTGGTGCATCGTCATCGATTACAAGCAGCTTTGCCAAACCTTGCATAAGTAAGAATGATTGCCTTTATTATGGGGTTGTTGCGGCCAAACCTTGATTTGCGCAATTGAGTGTTAGAAAGGGGGGACCACTCTCAATTAGCGATAGACAAAATAGGAAAATCAGCAACAAAAAAAAGCCATTAGGGCCACTAATGACTTCTATTTTATTTGAATAAAAAAATAAGGCAACCAAGCAATAAAGAGGTGTGAGCTCTATTGTAACTTTATCTAACTCATTTCTATGCAATTTGGCACAATACCCTACTCATTAAGTAAGGTATTGTTTTATCGATTAAATGCCGACTTCTGCTGCCGTTAGGTTGTGGAACTCAGTAGGAATCTGGTCCCAAGCCGATTTGATTTCGCGAATAATATCAATAACATCATCAATGGGTTGAGGATCATTCTGGTGGTTCGCAGCCGAGATCTGAGTGATCATAAATTCGTAAAGTGAATCTAAGTTTGAAGCAATGTCACCACCATCTTCCATAGATAGACAGCTACGCAGTGCGATGATGATGTCCAGCGCCTTACCCAAGCGTTCGCCTTTTGCAGGAATGTTGCCTGCTTGCATTGCTGCTTTACCTTGGATCAGACGCTCAATTGCACCTGCCATTAGCATTTGAATGACTTTGTGCGGAGACGCCGCACTCAGCTGGCTGTCGACTGATACCTTTTTGTATGCTTGCAAAGAACCGCGCATAGTATTCCTCTTTTATATAAATTTTTTGTACTGCTGAAGCGAACGTTGACCATAACGGAACTTGTGAAGCTCTTTACCGACGTTAGTGGTTTCGTTTTGCATCAGCTCAACAATACTTTTGGTACGAGTGAGCAAGTCTTGCCACTCTGCTTCCTGCTTCACCAATGGATTGTTCTCAACAATGGACAGCAGGTTTTGCGATAACCGTTCCCTGATATCGACCAAGTGAAGGATTTCTTCAGTATTAAAGTCGACTTTTTCCAGCTCTTGTGTAATTAGTTGATCAATATCACTAATTTCTATGAGTGCATCTTTCATCTATTGGCCCAACGCGTTCATCAGCGCCCCGAGTTGGCCCTGCATCTTACCCGTTGCATCTTGCATCGCGGCGAACTTAGCGTGAGTACGCTTCTCTAAACTGTCCATGCGGCGATCTAATGCCGCTTGGTCGTCTCCAAGGCGGTAGTTTTGTTCAGTTAGGCTCTTCTCTCGCGTACGGATGCTACCCGTAAAACCGGTAATGCCTTGGATTGCGTCTTCAACGCGTTTTGCAAAACCTGTGTTACCGCCAAAGAACTTCTCCAACTCGTTAAAGTTGTTGTTCAATTGGCGATCCAACATGTCATAGTTGATTTCTAACGTACCTTGACGTGTAGTGGTGATACCGAACTCAGTCAAGGATTTCAGATCTTCCGGTGCTTTCTCTATCGAGGTTGAAAAGACCGATTTCAAACGTGCATCAGCGTTACGTACCGTACTGTCACCCGCTAACGGTCCTTTCTGGCCTGTCGTCGGGTCGACACTGGCAAGTGCTTTAGAGGTTTGATAGAACGAGTTGTACGCGGAAACGAAGTTTTCAATATCTGACCGTACACTCTGGCGATCATACTCAACGCCAATCTCAGCCGGGGGCTTACCCAGTTCCGATTTGCCCTTCAGCGTCAGGTTCACCCCCTCAATGGCGTCTTCAATCACGTTGTTGTGGCTCGAAAGCTGTGCAACACCATCAAGCATCACTTGTGAATCCTGACCGGCTTGCACTTCTGTCATGCCTGAATAAACTTCAAAGGCTTTTTGTGCTTCTGCGATCTTAGCCTCTGCAACGTCGATTTTCTCAAGACGCTCACGCTCTTCTGGCTCTAGTTTAGCGCGATGGATTTGCTTCGCTTGTTCTTCCGTCAGTTCACCACGAGCCACCTTTTGGTCAAGCTCTTGCTTTTCATCGGCAATCTTTTGCTCAATTTCCGCTTTCTCTTGTTCGAGCTGTTGTTTAGCTTCTTTGGTTGTGACGTAAGAGTCAGTCAGCGTACCTGAGGCTGCATTGTTCCAGCCCGGAACGTCTGGTGCTTTCGCGATCGCTTCTTCATCCAGCTCTAATTCTGGCGGACGGTAAGAATCTAGGAGTGTGCCTGAAGCGGTTTCTGTCCAACCGGGGATGCTGTCTTGCGGACGCATACCCGCTCGTTTATTGGCAGCATCAATTGCTTCTTGCCCTGCCTTCGCCGCAGCAGCACCCGCTGCAGAGATCGGTTCGTCCGTTGCGCCATCTTGCGCATTCTCTGCCGCTTTTTGTTCTTCAGGAGGTATAGGATTGCCGTCTGCATCCACCTGTTCAGGTTGGTCTGCATCGGTGTTTGACTCTGGTTCTTTAAGGGGGCCAAGTACGGCTTCTGCCGCTTCACGAGCTTCTTCAAGCGCGTTCACTCGGTCTTCCAGAGTTTTGTATTCGAAATGTTTCAGAGGGTTGCCAGCTTCGGCATCCACACTGACTTTGATTTGATGGTCCTTGCCCGAAAGGTTCGAAGCAAGGATCAAACGCGGCCCTTCTACGTCGTTAATAACGGAAGCACGTACGCCAGGGTTATCCTTAGCGCCGTTAATTCCACGAACGACATCAACTAGCTTAGAGCTAGAACGGACATTAACGTCGAAGGTGTCATCACCAAGAGAAATCTGCAGCTTACCAGCGCCAAACTTGGCGTCTTCTGGCAAAACGTCAGAAGCCACTTTATGGCTCTGTGCAAGCTGCAACACATCGATAGCATACTTACCGGCTATAGCGTCTGTTGTTGCGGTCGCGGATACGACTGCGTCGTCCGTTGTCTCTACAGAACGAACGGCAAACGCCTTCTCCTGACGAAAGTTCGTCATGAGATTCTTCATCGTATCCAACGATTCTCTGAGTCGCCCATAGGCACTGATGCTGGCGTCAATTGTCGCGCGCTCGTTGTCGATGCGTTGCTGCTTTGGCACACGCTCGGCATCTACAATTTTGCTGACCATGGAATTGATATCCATGCCGCCAGACATCCCCAAAGGGCCTAAACTCATCAAATCACCTCAAAAACGACTTACACCTTTTCAACTAACAAACCGCGGTTAGCTGTGTGCTCAGCTAGGCGACGCAATACCACGAGCATTTCTTCATCAGGGATCTGACGAATTACATCACCGGTTGTGGCTTCGTAAATCGTCACAACGTCTCGGCCCGATTCTTCATCGACTCGAAACGCTACCCCTTTATTCATGGCGCTCACAAATTCATTCATTTGCTCGACCATTTTTTCGCGTTCTTCTTTGTTCAGCTCTTGGCGAGATTCCGCCATTTCAATCGCAGCTTGAACAGAGAGTTCGCGTTCGGCATCGTTCGGTTTTTCAACGGGAACGGTGCCGTTAGAACTTGCTGTGCTAGGCGTGCCTATGCCATTTTCTTTAGCAACTTTTGTGCCACTCGGTGTGCCGTAAGGCTGGATGTTCGACGTGTAGGAGGATATTTCCATTACAATCTCCCTTCCACCTTATGAGCTAACGATTAGGTCTATCGCGTTGGTGATGGTATCACTAGGCTGAGTCGACCCAATTAGCCCAACAAGCTTAGCGCTGCAGATGGTGACTGCTTCGCTTGTGCCAGGATTGAAGTACTTGCTTGTTGAAGGATTTGCGACTTAGTCATTGCTGTCGTTTCCTTCGCGTAGTCAGTATCTTTAATACGGCTGTTAGACGCGTTAACATTCTCGTTAATGTTGTCTAGGTTGCTGATAGCGTGGTTGAAACGGTTTTGGAATGCACCAAGAGACGCACGTTGGCTGTCTACTGATTTTAGTGCGCCGTCAATGATCGCTACTGCTTCTTGAGAGCCTGCAACTGTGGTTACGTCGATGTCTTTAACCGTAACGTCTTTTGCATCGCCGAAGCCAATTTCACCCGCTAGGTTGCCAGAGAACTCTACATCGCCTGTTACTTTTTGAGTAGCAGCGAATACTTGTAGCTTGCCATCTTCACCAACAGATGCTTTTACATCTTCGCTTTGACCGTTGATGTAAGTTGCTAGCTGCTCGATATCATCGCCTTGTTTCGCGTTGATAGTCAGCTCTTTCTCTTCACCTTGCTTGTTGGTGTAAGTCATCTTAAGTTCAGTGTTATCACCTACTGCCCAAGATGCATCTTTGCCATCTTCTGCTGAGTAGCTCTTACCGCCCATTGCAGAAGTATCAGAACGTAAGTTACCCATAGAAAGCATTACTGCTTCACCAGAGTCCGCACCGATTTGGAAAGATTGAGTACCGTAAGTACCGTTAAGAAGCTTGTTACCACCAAATGAAGTTGTTTCAGCGATACGGTTTAGTTCGTCGTTAAGTGCTGTTACTTCTTCTTGAATCGCTACACGCTCAGAACGCGAGTTTGAACCGTTCGCAGATTGAAGCGATAGGTCACGCATACGTTGTAGGATGTTGGTAGATTCATTCATTGCACCTTCAGCAACCTGTGCAATAGAAATACCGTCGTTCGCGTTTTTCACAGCCATGTCTAGACCACGGCTCTGTGCATTCAAACGGTTAGAAATCTGTAGACCTGCAGCATCATCTTTCGCGCTATTGATTTTATAACCCGAAGACAAACGCTCCATTGATTTTTGTTGACCTTCAGCCGCTTGGTTTAGGTAACGCTGTGCGGTCATCGCAGAAACGTTAGTATTAACGTTAATCGCCATAGTTGATCTCCTTAAGGCTTTAGTTGATGTACCGTCGTGTCTCTCACCTCACTTAGGTACATCTCATTTCTCTCAGTCCCTTTAACGGCGGCCTATAAATATCCTTTAGGAGAAATTTTCAATTTTTTGCGATTAATTTCTTTGGCTTACTGAAGTGTGATGCATCTCTAATATTGTAACTAGAAGTAACTCAAGCTTGTCCAAACCTCAAAAACAGACATAAAAAAACCCAGCCGAAGCTGGGTTTACTCGCTCATCTCTCACCACGAGCCAATGGGGTTCTCGCCTTAGGTTATTAACCTAGTAGGCTTAGCGCTGAGTTAGGCGCTTGTTTCGCTTGCGCAAGGATAGAACTTGACGCTTGCGATAGAATTTGTG
>NZ_JAADJW010000045.1:0-34977 GCF_010092875.1 Vibrio sp. LB10LO1 | reverse complement strand
CGATGTAGCGGTTTCCGACGTCTCGGAAAACCAAGTAGTTCTCTCAAAGTTACTTCTATTAACGACTCGGTTTTCAGAAGCTTTAGAAAAAAATCAAAAAAAGTGAATTTGCGAGATTTGGCTAGAAAAATTGAAGAAAAGTAGAAAAAAGGCCTCAAGTTTCTAAAGCTTAAGCCGAGCGCTGTAAATTGAACAAAGAACAACCAAAAGCCAATAAAAAGCAGTGGGTTAGATGAGATTCAGGAAGGTTTTATCTGGACGATAGAAAAGAAAAAGCCCCTTTTCCTTTGAGAGAACTGGGGCTAGGTTGGTAGCCAGAGCCTATGTGGAGATCAAGAGAAATGAACACATAACCGGCACACCGGGTGCAACCTTACATTGAAAATGATTGGCAGGTGAGAGATGAGAGAGCCGCACATTCTATTATAATGTTGCTTGCCATAAGCCTGCATTCCCATCCACGTCTGAATGTATTGAATACAGGCTAGGTAAACTACTGCAATAGTGACATCGCAGAGTTTGGCAACTGTTTCGCTTGAGCAAGAATCGAAGTACCTGCTTGTTGCAAAATTTGAGCTTTGGTCATTTGCGTGGTTTCTTTCGCAAAGTCCGTATCTTTAATTCGGCTGTTTGACGCATCAACGTTTTCTTGAATGTTCGCCAAGTTATTGATGCTGTGGCTTAGACGGTTTTGTTTTGCACCTAGGTCAGCACGTTGTGAATCCACGTACTTAAGCGCTGAATCCAGTACAGAAATCGCGTTTTGAGAACCTTGCACGGTTGTCATATCGATGTCTTGCACTGATGTGCGCACTGCTTCATCACTTAGACCTAAATCCGATGCTAGACCACCAGAGATTGAAATATCACCTTGCACGTTCGGGTGCGCGACGAATACTTGCAGTTTACCATCTTCGCTTACCGATGCGTTGATCATATCAGATTGGCCGTTGATGTACGTTGCCAACTCTTCAATATCATCGCCTGTTTTTGCGTTGATGTTGATCTCTAGGTCATCTGGATTGCCGTCTTCATCTTCACCCATGCCTGGAAGGGTGATTTTTAGATCCGCTTTAGTAGGATCGACGCCCCAGTCTTTGTCTTTGCCATTCTCAGAGAAGAAAGTCACACCGCCCATACGCTGGTCATCCGCGCGGATGCTCGTTAGTGCCATGATCATCGCTTCACCAGAGCTTGAACCGATTTGGAATGCCGCTTCACCGAACGAACCGTTCAATAGACGACGACCACCAAATGATGTTGTTTCTGCGATACGGTTTAGTTCATCCGTCAACGCAGATGATTCTTCATTGATCGCTTGGCGTTCTGCAGGAGAGTTAGTACCGTTTGCAGATTGAATCGCCAAGTCACGCATACGTTGCATGACTGACGTCGCTTCGTTCATCGCACCTTCTGCCGTTTGGGCAATCGAGATACCGTCGTTCGCGTTACGCATCGCCACATCAAGACCACGAGACTGTGCAGTAAGACGGTTAGAGATCTGTAGACCTGCCGCATCGTCTTTTGCACTGTTAATCTTGTGACCAGATGATAGACGCTCCATTGAAGTGTTAAGTTCGTTGGTCGCCTTGTTTAAGTAACGCTGCGCGGTCATCGCGGAGACGTTAGTACTAACTGTTACAGCCATTATGCTCTCCTGTTGAGTTCGCAAGCTTTTGCGAAGCGGCCAGCTTTACTCTCATTTGGATAAGCACTGACCGTAAAAAATTCGTTGCTAAATCTGCTTATATGGCAAGATTTAGGATCTCGTAAGTCTGTTCTGACAACATCAATACAATTTGTGTGCCAACTTGTTTCAAACTATTTGTTCTTTTAATAATGAACAAATCAACAACAAGTTATAGCGCATATGGGGCACGAGCCTTGTCTTGCTCATATTTTGTTGTGTTGCCGAGTTGCTGTTTCTCTATTGCCGCTCAAATTACCGTTGGCTTGATTGCCGCTTTCGGTCAAATCATGCCGCTTGGCTCGCATTACTCGGTGCTTTTCGTTGATTTCTCGCACTTAAGGCTTGGCACATAAGGCATTAAAATCGAACGTTTCGAGCACCGAACGCACTGCATAGACGATAGGCGCGTTAAATATAGTTAAACAACGTCAGGTCTTTGGTTTTGCCAAATGCCTGTTGTGAGGCTTGCAATGCACGTGAATTCTCACTGAACTCAATCACTGCCTTGGAGTAATCCAAGTCCTCAAAATTGCTCTTCGCTTTCGCCAGAGACAAATTAAAATCTTCGTGGTTTTGCTCTTGAATATCGAGCGTGCTCAACTTAGCACCCACATCGGTTCTCACTTTGTTCATGTGAACAAATGCCGCTTGGAATTCTTCCGTCATTTGATGCAGCTTTGCCGTCGCCGATGCGTCAGATACTGAGCTCTCTGACCACTGCATGGTTTCTTTGAATGCATCAAAAACACTGAAGGTTTGGCGCGGCTCCAGCGTGATGCTATCCCCTGCGGATACTTGCCCTTTCAGCTGAATGTTGACGCCTTCATATTGGATGCCGTCAATTGGCGAATAGTCATCGACCTGAACAATGCCGCCGTCTTTTTCCAGTTGGTAACCAAACTTGCCATTGCTCATATCTACAAAAGTCACTTTGTAATTTGAGTCACTTCTAGATTCATCGGTCGCTTGTCCAAGCAACAGCTCAGAACCCTCTTGCAGGTCGTATTGCGGTTCAAAATCACCAAAAGGGTTTGGGATCTCCGAGAACACTTTATTACCCGGATAGTTGATACTCAGCTCAATATTGCTGGCGATCTTCATCTTGCGTTGATAATCGTCACCGGTATAAACCACGCTACCGTCATAATCACGAAAGAAAGGCTGTGATTTTGGTTTCGTTCCAGCAAACACGTAGTTACCCGACTCATCTTGAGAGTTCGCAAGCGCCATGAAGTTGTTGGCAATTTCTTCCAGTTCGCGCTTTTTCGCTGCGCGGTCTTCTGGAGAAAAGGCACCGTTGATCATTTCCATCGAAATACGCTTCGACTCATCAACAAACTGCTCTGCATTAGCAACAACCACTTCTTGGTTTTCTAGACGGTTACGAACCAGAACGATCGCATCTAGGTACTGCCTTAACTGCTCTTCTTGCTGACCGATACTTTGAATGTAGTGGGTTGCCAGCGGATCATCGCTTGGCTTAGTCAACTGCTTACCAGAAGCCAATTGCTCCTGATTATGGTGAACCTTATTTTCCTGACGGCGCAAGTCGTTCTGCACCGACTGGTAGTTATGGAAGCTAGAAATTCGCGTTAACATCTAAGGCCTCCTTTATCGCAACTGCAAGATGGTATTGAAGGTGTCATTGGCTGCCTGCATCACACGAGAAGAGGCCATATACGCCTGTTGGAACTTCATCATGTTGGCCGCTTCTTCATCGAGGTTTACCCCCGATATCGACGCCACGCGCTCTTGTGCTGCCTCGCTTTCTAACTGGGCAACATCCGCTAATCGACTTGCAGTTGATGTCTTCAAACCCACATCAGTGTTCAAGTTGAAGTACAAGCTCATGATGGTCGACTCATTGCCATTCATCTTCTTGTCAGTTTGGATGTTTTGCATCTTACGCAAGTTGCCATTATCACCCTCAGACGGCACTAAGTTGGCGGTAAACTTATCGTTCGCCAATGCGCCTGCACTTAGCTCAAATACGGTTGCGCCGCCGTTGTTATAAGCAGGGTGATTACTTGGAAGGCTGACTGAGACCGGCCCAGTCGGTGGATATGGCTGCGGAGCCATAAGCACATTGCCTTTAGTGTCTGTCACTGCGAATTGGTCACCTGTTGGAGACACCACCACTTCAAATTCACGCAAGTCACCCGCATCAAGGATTTCAAACTTCGCATTACCTTGAGCAAAAGTGGTCGATGCTTCGTAACTTTGCGCGGCGATCGCTTTTGGATCCGTTGTTTCGACTTTCATTTGTGCTGCGCTGCTACGCGTAGGACGAAGTAACACGTGCTCGCCGACCTTTGGTTCATTGCGAACTTCAACACGCATTCCGTCGATGTAGAACGCATTGCCTGCATCGGTATTAAGTTTGACGGTCTCGCCATTTGGCTTAGTCACCGCATAGCTGTCACCATCGTAACGCAACGAGTACTCACCACCTTTCAGTGCACTGATGTCATTAACGTAAACAGCCATATCAGCCGTAGACTGAGGCCCAGCTACCACGCGAGATTTCGCCAGTCGCTCTGAGTTCACATCGGTAAACAACGGGTCACCCACATTACCGTAGTGATCCAAACCTTGTGATTGCAGGTGGTTTACTTCACTAGAGAACGCCGTCGCTAAGCGGCCAAGCTCGTCCATCACTTGTGGAATGTGCTCATCACGCATCTTGAGCAATGCGCCAATTTTGCCGTCAATATCGTCTGATTTGATGGCTTTAATGCCGCCACCTTCAACCATAGCAAGTCGGCGTTGATGTACATCTGGAGAGCCATCAATCATCTTCAATTGGCTCGCTTCGGTTCCCGAAACAAGGGTGTGTCCATTACCAATATGGACATTAAAACCTTCCGAATTTTTACGTGGCGTTACCGTCACCTTAGTGTATTCAGACAGCTCTTTTATCAGTTTTTCATGTTGGTCCATCAAGTCGTTATGAGGACCCGGGGTACGCATCATCAATCGATGAACATCGCGGATTTCAACGGCAAGTTGATTCACGCGTTCAATGCCCATGTCCAGTGACTTGTTCGTCACGTCCGATTGCTGACGTACGGTTTCGTGGAATTCGTTGAGGGTATCGCTGAGTAATTTGGCTTTTTCCAGCACCACTTTGCGCGCGCCCATGTCATTTGGGGTATCCGCCATGGTTTTCACCGCATCGAACCACTCGTTCATGTTCTCTGGGATCTTTTTCGATGCCACTGAAGACAACATGCTAGAAAGCAAATCAAGGTTCTTCTCGTTATCGAGCTTGTTGGCATAGTTGGTTGTGGAGAGGTTCAGCTCTTTAACGGCAAACTCATCCCAAGAGCGGCGAACATTTTCCACATGCACGCCCATGCCGTAAGTTGACCCACCAAATTGACGCGGATCGTTGGTGCCTTGGATAACAGACTGACGACTGTAACCCTCTGTATTTGCATTAGAAATGTTATGACCAGTCGTGTTCAACTGTCGCTGAGCGGTAAGCACACTTTGTGTACCTACATTCAACAAATCTGACGCCATACATGCCCCCAAAAACGAAATAAAATCGGTATTGACCGATCACCTAGTTAGCAATTAGCAAAAGGTGTGCCAGTTTAGGAAAGAAAGAGAAAGCACGAAAAAAGAAAGGCTTGCACTGTGGCAAGCCTTCTCAAAATGTACATCAAGCATTCGTAATCGGGTGAATTACATACTCTCGATTTTTTGCTTCACTTGCAGCACTTTGTCTGCATAGCTTGGGTCAGTTGCGTACCCTGCGCTGTGAATTCCACGAATGAAGGATTCAGAATCACCGCCTTGTTGAAGAGCAGTCTCGTAGCGCGGGTTCTCATTCAAGAAGCGAACGTAGTCGTTAAAGCTATCTTGGTAGTTCGAGTAAGAACGGAATGCCGCCGTCTCTTTCACTGGCGTGTTATCGTGGAACTCTAGCGTTTGAGTCGTCACTTTATCACCCTGCCAGCTACGGTCAGCTTTAATGTTGAACAGGTTGTTGCTGCTGCCACGTGCGTTCTTAACGACTTTTTGCCCCCAGCCTGTTTCTAGCGCGGCTTGAGCCAATAGCAATGAAGGTTCAACACCCAAGGCTTTTGCTGCACGGTCTGCGTATGGCTTCATCGAATTAACAAAAGACTCTGGCGAATCAAAACGTGATGGTTCTGAACCCGGTCGTGATAGCTGACCAGATTCAATCAAGCGCTGCTCGATTTCACGAGCTTTCTTCGGATCCACACGACGGTATTCCACAGCATTGTTTGCTGCATCACGCATGGCTGTTTCAGCCTTGTCGTCGCCTTGCCCAACCGTCAACTGCTTAACAATCATGTCAGCCAAGCCCATCGAACCCGATGCACTTAAGTTACTCGCCATTTGCTCATCCAGCATTTGACGGTAGAACTTTTCGTTTTGGCTGTTCATTAAGTTTGACTCAAAGCCTTCATTCGCTTCGCGCATCGACTTCAACATCATCGAAGTAAAGATCGATTCAAACTGACGAGCGGCCGCTTGCAATGCTTCATGCTCACCATCTTTACCCTCTTTCACCGCTTTCTGACGAAGGGTATCGAGGGAGCTGATGTCATGAATAAAGCCGATATCGTTAGGATTGTTAACCATGGTTTCTCTCCTAATCGATTAGATGATGATCAGCTGGCCTTCAATGGCACCAGCTTGTTTCAATGCTTGCAGAATCGCCATTAAATCCGACGGAGCTGCACCGACTTCATTCACTGCACGGACTAGGTCATCTAGTGTCAAACCCGGTTCGAACTTGAACATCTTGCCTTTCTCTTCATTCACTTCGATATCAGAGTCAGGCACAACCACAGTTTGGCCACCAGAGAAGCCATTTGGTTGGCTCACATTAAGGTTTTCTTTGATTGCTACCGTCATGCCACCGTGCGTCACTGCCGCAGGTTTCAGGCGAACATGCTTGCCGACCACAATCGTACCGGTACGAGAATTCACAATGATTTTCGCCGCGCCATCCGCAGGATCGAACTCTAGGTTTTCGATTGCCGATAAGAAGGCAACACGTTGGCTCACATCACGTGGAGCACGGACACGAACAGACGTCGCGTCAACCGCACTGGCCATTTGAGGGCCAAGGAAATTATTCACCGCATCCGCCATACGTTGCGCAGTGGTAAAGTCAGAATCAAGCAGGTTGAATGTGATGTAGTCACCACGTCCGAATGGGTTTGGAATTTCACGCTCTACGGTTGCACCGCTTGAAATAAGACCAACCGTTGGGTTGTTGCCCACGATTTTAGAGCCATCAGCACCTTCTGCACTAAAACCGCTCACGACTAGGTTACCTTGCGCGACAGCGTACACTTGGCCGTCTAGACCTTTTAGGAAGGTTTGTAGCAAGGTGCCACCACGCAAGCTTTTTGCACTGCCGATCGAAGAGACCGTAACGTCTACTTGCTGACCCGGTTTTGAAAATGGCGGCAATGTTGCCGTTACCATAACTGCGGCAACGTTCTTAATTTTTGGTTTGGTACCCGGCGGCATTTGAATGCCGAAGTTTTGCAGCATTGCCGCGAAGCTTTGTTCTGTAAACGGGTTTGATTCACCCGTACCCGGTAAGCCTGAAACCAAGCCATAACCCACAAGTTGGTTGCTACGCACACCTGCCACTTGCGCCACGTCTTTGATACGTGCGGCTTGGGCTGTGGTTGCAAACAGCGCAACGCTCAACAGTGCTAATAGGATTCTTTTCATGCTTACTCAATCTCTTGCAGTCAATTTGCCGTCATTGCGACGTCTTACAGGGCTACATTAAAGAATCGTGCCAAGAAACCTGGCTCTTGCATATCTTGTGGTGAGCCTGTGCCAGAGTATTGGATTCTTGCGTTAGATACGCGATTTGACGCAATAGTATTGTCAAAATTGATGTCATCAGGGCGAATTGTGCCGCTTAGACGAATGTACTCATCACCCGTATTCAGGGTCATCCACTTCTCACCGCGGATCACTAGGTTGCCGTTTGCCAACACCTCAATGACTTCTACCGTGATGTAACCGCTGATGCTGTTGCTTTGCTTAGCCGAAGAGTCGCCGGCAAAGGTGTTGGTGTTGTTCAGATCGTACGAGAAGTTATATTTTCCGCCAATTTGCAGCTCTTGACCACCGACAGACAGAGGTTCCATCTTCGCATCGTTGGTTTTTGATAGATCGGCGTTGGCACTCTTAGTCGCACGAGTGGTTTCGTCGAGCGTTACGGTAATGATGTCGCCGATGCCACGTGGCTTAGAATCGTCGTATAGGTCGGTAATGTGCTCGGTGCTAAACAAAGAGCCCGTTGCTGCCGCATAGTGCTCTGGTTTTTGTTTAGGGTGAATCGGTGCCCATGCCGGATCGCCAGCCACCGGATCGGTTCTGCCGCGCAAAGTATCAATGATGCCGCTGCTCTCTTCTTTCGACTTATCGCCTTCAACCGCATCCACCACCGTTGTCGCTTGGCTGACTTCGTCGGTTTCAATCGGTTCTAGCATCGCACAACCAGACATGGTCGTGATAAGTGCAAGTAGACAAATACGTTTCATCATTGGCTCCCTAAATCCCGATCTTAGTGATTACAACTGCTGGTTGACGAAGCTCATCATCTTGTCGACCGATGAGATTACTTTTGAGTTCATTTCGTAAACGCGCTGCGCTTCGATCATGTTGACCAGCTCTTCCGTTACGTTCACGTTAGATGCTTCAAGCATGGATTGACGAATTTCACCCAAACCATCAAGACCAGGGACACCTTCTTGTGGATCACCGCTTGCGCCAGTTGGTAGGTAAAGGTTCTGACCGATTGGCTCAAGACCACCCGGGTTTACAAAATCAGTAATGGTTAGCTGGCCTACTACAACGTTGTTTTGCTCACCACGAATACGCACTGAGACTTCACCGTCTGTACCAACCGTGATAGAAATTGCGTCTTCAGGAATCACAATCTCCGGCTCTACAGGGTAGCCAGAGCCAGAAGTCACTAGCGTACCTTCGCCATCTAGCGTGAACTGACCGTTACGGGTGTAACCGATGTTGCCGTCTGGCAAAGTCACTTGGAAAAAGCCATCGCCTTCCACCATCATATCCAACGCGTTGGTTGTGGTTTGCGCGTTACCGTGCGTGTGCACTTTTTGCGTCGCAACCACTTTAGAACCGGCACCCAGCATCAAACCACTTGGCAGTTCCGTGTTCTGAGAAGATTGGCCGCCTGGCTGGTTGATGTTTTGGTAGAACAAATCCTCAAATACCGCACGGCTCTTTTTGTAACCTACGGTTGAGGCGTTCGCCAAGTTGTTCGAGATCGTTGCGATGTTGGTCTGCTGGGCGTCTAGACCTGTTTTACTTACCCATAGTGCTGGATGCATTGTGAACCTCTAACTCTGTTAACTCATACGAAGCAATGAATCTGAAGACTTATCCATCTCTTCAGCGGTGCTCATCATTTTGACCTGCATTTCAAACTGACGTTGAAGGTCAATCAGAGCGGTCATTTCACCTACGGCATTCACGTTACTACCTTCAATTGCACCGGTTTGGATGCTGATAGAGCCGTCTGCTTCGTAAGGCTGGTTTGGAGTTTTATGGCGGAATAAGCCATTGGTATCTTTAAACAAGTTTTGATCGTCTGTGCGTACAAGCTTGATACGATCAACCACTTCTAATTCTTCAGCCGGCGCACCTTGAGGCAGTACAGAGATGGTGCCGTCACGACCGATTTCGATTTTGGAGACTGGGATTGGCAAGGTGATTGGCGCATCGTTTTCGCCCAACACCACATGACCGCTTGCATTCGTTAGCAAGCCGTTTTGATCCACTTTTAGGTTACCGTTACGCGTCAAACCTTCTTTGCCAGTTTGGTCCATAACAGAAATCCAGCCGCTGCCTTCTACCGTAATATCGAGGTCACGACCGGTTGTGATCACACTGCCTTGCGCAAAGTTATGTCCTGGACGTTCTGTCATGCTGAATACACGTGAAGGCAAACCTTCACCATAAGCTTGCATAGAGCGAGCTTGTGCTAAGTCAGCACGGAAGCCAGTTGTACTCACGTTTGCCAGGTTGTTGGCACGCAATTGCAGGGCCTGCATATTTTGCTTGGCGCCGCTCATTGCGAGAAACAGTGCGCGATCCATAAATTACTCCAAAAGTTCTCTGTACAAAGGAGTAAAAGCAATAGTTATGCCAACATTAAAATAATGTTATTAATCAAAAGCTTGAATATAAATTGAGGGTTTTCAGATGGCAATTCAGGATGAATCAGCCAAGGGAGAGGCAATGTTTTGATCCGCCTAGCGGCAACAGCGGCAAGCCAGAGATCAAAGCATGCCCAACCTGAACTGAGGTATTTTCAGGTTGAGCACCAGATGAATGTCATGATGTCATCAAACGATACGGCAAGTGCACGCAGCGTTTGATTAAGCAGATGATAGAGCTAACTAACGAGTGCTCTAACGAATCTGCAGGATATTTTGTTGTAGCTGGTTGTGTACTTCTAGCGCACGTGAGTTCGCTTGGAAGTTACGCTGAGCAGAGATCAAATCCACCAGCTCCTGAGTCATATCAATGTTTGATTGCTCTAGCATACCGTTGTTGATAGTACCGAAAGAGCCTTTGTTTGATTCACCCCAGATCTTGTCACCAGAGAACTGAGTTGAATCCCATTGAGTGCCGCCTTTCTTATCCAGACCTTGCTCGTTTGGAACACGCACTAGCGCCACACGACCCAATGTTACGTTTTCACCGTTTGAGTAAGTACCCAATACGCTGCCGTTTTCATCAAAGTCTACTTTAGTCAGGAAGCCCGTTGTCGCGCCATCTTCATCGAACTTAGTCAGTTCAAATGGTGCAGCAAACTGAGTCGCTGAGCCTAAACCAAAGTTAAGTGTTTGCGCAGGATCCGCGCCGTTTAAATCCACTGGGCTAGTGTTTGTCGCAGGATCGCCCAACGCTACCGATGTGATTGGCTGACCGTTGTTTAGGCTTGCCAATGTACCATCGTTGTTGAACTTCATCGTGTGACCAACGTGACCCGTTGGCGTTGCAGCATCACCGTTAGCAACGTTCAATGGCTTCTCACCGCCTTTGTCTGTCACTGTGTAGTAAGTTTGCCACGTGTTCGGCTGAGTTTGGTCTTTCAAGTAGTAAGTCGTTAGCTTGTAAGACTGACCCATCGAGTCATAAATCGTTGAAGAAGTCGAACGGTTGTATGTATCTGGATCTGAGAAATCAAACTGAGTCGGATCTTTCAAATCACCATTAGCCGGTAAGTTCACACCCACTTCAATGTTCGCTGTTTGCTTTGGCTTACCAAATTCTGCAGGGATATTGATTGGTTGCGGCTCGTAAGACGAAACCTCACCAGACTCAGGGTTTACTTGGTAACCAAGTAGGAACTCATCGTTCGCTGTTACCATGTAGTTGTCTTTGTTCAAATGGAACGCACCGTTACGTGTCATTTCATTTTGCTGTGGGATAAGGCGATCTTTCGCTACTGCGAAGAAACCCGTACCCGACACACGCAAGTCCATTGGGTTGTTGGTGTAAATGCTTGAACCTTCGTGGAACTGTTGTGCCACTTGGTTCGCTTGTGCACCGCCACCCGGAGTGGTTTTTGCGTTAGTGAACAAAGAGTTTGAGTACACATCGCTGAATTCCGCACGAGACTCTTTAAAGCCGTACGTGTTGGCGTTCGCAATGTTGTTACTGGTGGTGTTCAAATCCAGTTGAGCGGAGGACAAACCGCTTAAAGATACATATGACATTCCAAAATCTCCTAACCTGACGCGCTATTGAATTACGCTTTGCCGACTTCCAATACTTCTGCAAGTCGAACTGGCGATTCAAAACCTGCCAGATTGAGTAATACGTTTCCGTCGCCCTTACCTAGCAATACACTGTTCACGTTGGCGTAAGTAGACACTGGGAACTCTTGCGACTCCCCATCTACCAAGCCAGACGCTTTCACATTGTATTTGCCAGCAGGCATTGGATTTCCGTTTTCATCATTACCGTCCCAAAGCACACGAGTGTCGCCGGCTGGTTTCGCACCTACCTCAAAAGTACGCACCAATTGGCCCGCTTCGTTTTCCACTCGAACAAACAGGTTGTCGAGAGGTTGTGCAAGCTTAACCATTGCCGCCATTGTTGCATTGTCTTGCTTTACACCCGCCGCGCCAGGGACCAACACGTCACGACCAACCAAAGAGGAAGCTTGTAACGCTTGGTTTGATGTCATTGACGAGTTCAAACTCTCGAACTGAGAGTTCATCTTACCGATGCCATCTACGGTCGCAAATGACGCCATTTGCGCAATCATCTGGTCATTACCTACCGGCTTAAAAGGGTCCTGCTGAGACAATTGCTTGGTGAGCAAAGATAGGAAGTCTTCCTGTTTCAGGTCCTGCTTACCTGTGCTCTCTTCAGTCTTCTTGTTCTCTTGTAGGCTTTTAAGCTGGTCGATATAGGACAAGCCGCTTTGACCAACGTTGTTAATTCCGGCCATACGCTACCCCCTTATCCTTATTGACCCATCTGCAGCGTACGCAGCAGCATTTGTTTACTAGAATCCGCTACTTGCACATTGGTTTGGTATGCGCGAGAAGCCGAAATCATGTTTGCCATTTCTTCCATTACATTCACGTTAGGCTTGTAGATGTAGCCTTCGTCGTTTGCAAGGGGATGGTCTGGGTTGTACTCCGCATTCAGCGGTTTGTCGCTTTCTACAATACCCATCACTTTCACTGGCACCGTATCACCGCCACGCATGGCGTTACTTAACTCAGCACCAAATACAGCATGACGCGCTTTGTAAGTGTCTTTCGCAGAGCTGCTGACACTGTCGGCGTTCGCCAAGTTGCTTGAGGTAGTATTCAGACGAACGGATTCAGCGCTCATTGCGGAACCTGTCACATTGAAAACGTTAAATAAGCTCATCTAAATTATTCCCCTTTGATTGCTTTGGTTAAGTTCTTGAATTTGCTACCTAGAAAGTCGAGTGATGCCTGGTGTCTGATTTGGTTTTGCATAAACAAGTTACGCTCTAAATCCAAATCTACCGTGTTGCCATCGCCCGTATCTGGTTGCGTAGGAAGACGATATAGCTTGTCCCCAACCAAGGTTGTAGTGGCAGGAATATGCCGACCATCTGTGCGGCTAAGACCAATGCTTGCCCCGGATGTTGCCGCCTGCAATTCCTTAGCAAAGTCTAAACCTCTTGATTTGTAGCCAGGCGTGTTTGCTTGCGCGATGTTAGTGGAAATCACCTCCGCGTTGCGCTCACGTACGCCCACCGTGTACTGGTGGATGCCTAATGCATTGTCAAAAGATATAGCCATGTTTGCCTCTACAGTAAGAACTGACCGTTATTAATAACTAAAAAGCAATTAGCGTGCCAAAAATAGAGCATGCCGTTTTGCCGCTTCAGTTACCGACGTCATGGATTGCAATAAGCAAGCCAAAGTGATTGATGGAGTGTCATATCGAACCGAGTAATCAGCTCGGCTCACTAAAAATATACACCCTATGCTTGTGCGCAGGCAAAAATGGTCGTGGCTTTTACAACAGAGATGGGAAAACGACAGCAACAGTTGAGAAACAGGGGCGAGAGTGAAACCAAGCGAATAAAGAATAGTGAGAAAAGAAAAGCCTGACACGAGGTCAGGCTTTTTAAATCATTAAAAGAGTCAGCTAGTAAGCGTGTTGCTACTTTAGCTTATAAATAATGCCCGGGTTGCAGCGCACCATTTCAAATTTGTCCGTTAAACCCGTCAGTGACTCTGACGCCCCCAGCAGCAAGTAACCGCCTGGGTTTAGGCTGTTTGCCATTTGGTTTAGTACTTTAGACTTCATCTCTGGTGAGAAGTAAATCAGTACGTTACGACAGAAAATGATGTCGAATTTACCCATCAACGCGTAGCTGTCCATCAAGTTTTGAGGACGGAAGTTCACTAGGCGTTTAACGTTGTCTTTCACTTTCATGCGGCCATCGCCTGCATCTTCAAAGAAGGTGCGACGACGCTCAGGCGAAAGCCCACGCCCTAGCGCTAGGTTGTCGTAAACACCAGCACGACACATATCTAGCATGCTTGCAGAAATGTCTGTTGCGGTGATCGACACGCTTGGCAATAAACCTGGTTTACGCTGCTGCGTTTCCAAAATGGTCATTGCCATTGAGTAAGGTTCTTGACCTGACGAGCTGGCTGCTGACCAAATTTTGATTGGACGCTTGTTTGCCGCCATCTCCGGCAACAGTTTGTCAGCTAATACCGTGAACGGATAAGTATCTCGGAACCACAATGTTTCGTTAGTCGTCATCGCATCAACAGCGGCAACTCGTAGTTCACGGTTACGGCCTGTCACGACATCACGTAGCAAATCCGACAGCGAAGCCAGCTTGAACTTTGTCACAAGCGGGCTCAGTCGGCTGCGTACTAGGTATTGCTTACTGTCACCTAATACAATGCCACATTGTGATTCTAGAAAACGGCTAAAGTCACGATACTCTTGATCACTGATTGTAATAGCAGTCATTAATGTCTCTTTTATTGTGTTAATGCAGATTTAACCGCGTTACCCAATTCATCTGGGTTAAATTTCGCAATGAAGGTGTTAGCACCTACGCGCTCAACCATGGCTTGGTTGAAGACGCCACTCAATGAGGAGTGCAGGATAACATAAAGGTTCTTCAAATCTGCATTTCGGCGAATTTCGGCCGTTAGTGTGTAGCCATCCATCTCTGGCATTTCGATATCTGAAATGACCAAAGAAATCTGATCGTAGATGCTACCTTCTTGTGCCATTTCAAGCAGCTTATTGTACGCTTCTTTACCATCTTTCACAGAGACAACTTCAAAACCGATTGAAGTAATTGCACGCTCAACCTGTTTACGCGCTACCGTCGAGTCATCCGCGATCAATACGCGGCGCACGATTGGCTTCTCTTGTTCAGCAACTGCGATCTCTTCGCCGATGCTTGAATCCATGGTTTCGTCTACTGGTGCAATCTCTGCCAAGATTTTCTCAACGTCCAGAATTTCTACTAGCTCGTTGTCGATGTTTGTTACCGCTGTTAGGTAGTGCGCTTTACCTGCACCATCTGGAGGCGGCAAAATCGCTTCCCAATGCATGTTAATAATGCGCTCAACCGAAGACACCAAAAACGCTTGGATAGTACGGTTGAATTCAGCAATCACAACAAAACATTTATCAATATCTGTGGTTGGACGGCCACCGATTGCCAGACTTAAATCAATCACTGACACAGTATGGCCACGGATATGAGCGACACCTTTCACTAGTGGATGCAGATTTGGCATCGAAGTCAGCTTAGGGCACTGTAGTACTTCTTTTACTTTGAATACGTTAATGCCGTAGCGCTGTCGTCCCATCAACCGAAAAGTCAGTAGTTCCAATCGGTTTTGGCCGACGAGTTGCGTACGCTGATTCACCGAATCAAGAATCCCCGTCATATGCTCATCTCCATCTCAAACTTTTTGTTTTTAAATGATACTCTACGGCTGGCAGGCATAATACCAGAGAAACAGTATGGCGTATCATAATATAAAATCGACACCATTTACTATGACAACATGTAGAGCGTTATTTACAAAGTACGCTAAGTCTATCGGCATTTTGCTCAGTATGTTTAGCTTTTTTGTTCATTCAGCAACGGAAAGTCAGATCGAGCAAATCCGAACCGCCGCTGAGCAGCACATTCTTAGCACGGTAGAACAGCCAGCGGGAGGAAATTTATCGGTCAATGCGGCAAATATTGATCCACGTATCAAAGCGACAGATTGCCCAGAGCCCCTTGATACATCCGCATCGTCAACCAGTAGCACGCGCAGCAACATTAACGTGTTGGTTGAGTGCCCTGCTGATGACTGGAAAGTTTATGTGCCTGTGAGGATCTCAGCGTCTGTACCAATGATCGTTTCGACTCGTCAGCTCGGTCGCGGTAAGATCATCAGCGCTTCAGATGTGACAACTTCAATGATCGAATTGCAGCGTTTCCGTAAAGATGGCTTTACCACCTACGATCAAGTCATCGGCGCCAAGCTAAAACGTAACGTTCGCCTTGGCGATGTGGTTGAGCGCAATGATGTCTGCGTGGTTTGCCGCAATGAAAAAGTGACGATTCAAGCCGTAAAAGGTGGCATGACGATCACCACGCAAGGCACGGCGCTACAGGACGGATCCGCCGGCGATCAAGTAAGAGTGAAAAATGATAAGTCCCAACGTATAATAGAAGGAATTGTGACAGGCATTGCGGAAATCACCATCACCTTCTAGGGTTGGCTGGTGTACGGCAAATCGATCAATAAAAATGCAAAAAACCACTAAAGTTATTTTGCCCTTGGTCGATAGTCTGGATACCAGTATTACGATACGAGTTTAAGGTTGAAATATGGCAGGTATAGATAATATACGTTCAGGTCAGATGATGACGACAACCAGTCGCGCACCTGCACGTACTGATTCTAGTGCTACTAGCACTACAGAATCGAAAAAAGCGCCAGCACAACAAGACGCGGTATCACTAAGCCAACAAGGCAAAGCAGTCAGCAAACTCCAAAAGGACATGGCAGCTTCACCGGCTTATGACAGCGCGAAAGTAGCGGCAATCAAAGAAGCAATTGCAAACGGTTCATACAAAGTTGACCCAGAGAAGCTGGCGGACAACATGATCAAGTTTGAAAACGAATTGCAAGGCAAAAGCTAACTGACTTAGGCCCAAGGTAAGTATTCATGGCAGCATTAGTCGATCTTGTTAACTTCCAGCTAGAAAATGCAAAAGCACTTTCTGGAGTGTTACTTCAAGAAACACAGGCGATCAGCGCACGTGTATCTACTGAGATCGAGAAACTTGCCAAAGAAAAGATGACACTCATTGGTCAATTGAGAACCACTGACCAGCGAATCGCCTCTCACCCGCACGTCAATCAACTTACCGAAGACGAAAGCCTAAGTCAGGTTGTCGCACAGATCCAATCCATCATTCTCGATTGTCAGCAAGTAAACCAAATGAACGGTGAATCGCTCAATCGTGCCCAATCCAGCTTCAATAAGCTTAACAACATGCTTCAGCGTACCCACGGTAAGGTCGGTATGACCTACAATGCTGGCGGCAAAACTCATACCATTTCAACGCTAGGCACTAATATCAAAGCCTAACTCTTTGAAGCAATCCCACGACTACCCTATCGACGTTATCTTGTAGCCAGCTGCTTTATTCCTCTGAGCTTCTATTACTCTAAGCGTAGCCAAACAGTATCCAAAAGCTGACACACGTAAAACTAACGCACATAAAAAAGCGACCGATTGTTGCCAATCCGCCGCTCAAGTCGATTATCTGTTTGTGAAGTTGTATTAGAACAAGGTCTGCTGACGCTTCTCAGGCACCTGTTGCACTTCACCGTAATCACGCAGTTTATCCATCTTACGGATATCCAAACGTAACTCAGTGACATAGCTGTCTTCGACTAAGTAACTGCGTACAACCTCAGCGCCACGAATCACACCGTCAACGGCACCTGTTGTACTTTCAATGCCTAAGCGCTGGTCGGCAAGTTCCGCACGGCCGCTCACTCGCATACCATACACTTGCTCAGCAAGTTCACGGTACGCATCAATCTTAGATGCACGCATCGCACGAACGCGCTTCTCTTCAACAGTACGGCCAGTTTGCTCACTCACGCTTGCGTAACCCACCGCCACCAAAATCTCATCTTGGCGCATCTGCTGTAAAGGCTGACAACCCACCAGCACCAATGTCGCGATAATAAATAATAACTTCTTCATGCTAGTTTCCTACGGGCGGAGAATCACAGTGTATGGCTGACGAATAGTAGGGTCAGAACGAATAAGCACGCCATCCTGGGTACGGATGCTGTTTAGCGTATCCAAATCACGGCCAATGCGGTCCGCAGGCAAGAAGCCTTGTGCCGTTGCAACGACGATGCGGCTTTGCATACCGACTACGCGTGCATTCACTAACACACCCCCTTCTTGGCGAAGCATAGTGCCTGTCAGCACGTACTGGATCTCTTGCTCTTGTGCCAGATCTTGCCAATCACGGCTCAGTGCAAAATCGCCTTGCTGAGTCACTTGGATTGAACCTGTGGTTTTGAAATCCACGACTTTAAAGCCACGGCGTTGGAATTGGTGAATAAACCCTTCCGATACCGAGTTACCAAGCCAGTTGGTTGCATCCATGTTTTGCAGATCGACAAAAGAAGTAATCGCAATCGGTGTACGCGACGATACTGCAACGTTTGAAACCATCAGCTCTTCCGTCATGCTCTCAATGAAATAGTCCATCGTATGACGAGGGCTATCCATCAGCATGAATTGGCTGCCTGAATACGGTTCTTTACCATTGTAAATTGGTGAGTAGGCGCACGATGTTAAAAGCGTCATCATCGATGCGGCAACAAGCCATCTTTTCATGGTTTGATTCTCCAGATAATCTTAGGTGTGACTGCTCTTTCGCGACTTCATTTCAATAAAACGTAATCTTGGAACAGTCCTTGCTTTTCTTCTGTTTGTCGAACGAAAGAAAAGCCCACCAAACTTCACTGAAATTGGTAAAGCAATATTTATACCCGAACGGTTACTAACAATGAAAAAAATATTTTTTAGCCTAATATCAGTCACTTTTATATTGATGATGCCATTTCGAGCAGTTGCATCTTGGTATGAAGTGACAGGCGTTGCCACGATCGTCTCTTCAGAAGAAGCGGCAAGGCTGCACGCGTTAGAAGACGCACTCTTCAAGGCCGTCAACTTTTCGGGCGCTGACATCGGCAGCATCAGCAACTTGATGCCTTTGCTGGAAGAAAACCGCAAAGAGTACCAGTTCACGAACCACGAAGTGCGTTACATCTTAGTCGAGTCAGAGCGTAAACGCAGCGGCAAAATGGAAATGCGGATCCGAGTGGACATTTATCCATCGGCAACGGGTTGCCACGTGGATCAATACAAGAAGACCGTATTGGTCGGTAATATCGATGTCGCCTCTCCTCAACAAGCCGTTATGGGCCAGATCTACAGTGTGGGTGATGACTTTAGCCACGTGGTCAATCGCCAATTAGATCAAACCTCGCGCAGTTTTGTCTCGGTCGGCACCACAGACTACTCCATCAGCGCCAATTACCCAGAACGTACAAAGATGATTGCGCAAGACAATGGCGCGCAATACATCATCGGCGGCGTCATTACCGATTTGACCGCCACGATCGATGCCAAGCTGCTTAAAGATGACGTGATCAACCGCCAGTTTGCGATGGAGATGAAAGTCTTCGACGGAAAGACAGGCCACGAGGTTTACCACAAGAACTATCGCGAAGTGGCGCGTTGGCCATTTGCTAAAACCAGCCAAGTCGATACTCGCAGTGCTCGTTTCTGGGCATCGACTTACGGCGAGATGATGCTGCGCGTTAGCCGCAACATTATGTTGGATTTGGAATCAGAGCTGTCTTGTAAAATCACGCTGCCAGAAGTCGTTGCCGTATTCGGTAATACTGTGACCATGGATCTTGGCCGTATGCACGGCGTACAAGAGGGTGACCAGCTGCAATTGTGGCACACGGCGTCATTCATCGACCAAAACGGTCTACCACGTAACAAGGTCTCTCAGAGCGATATTACCCTGAGGGTGACTCGTGTTTATGAACACGAAGCGGAACTGACGATTGAACAGCCAAATCTAGCTTCTAGCGTGCAGATTGGCGACGTAATGAACAAGATGCTTTAGCAACGCGTATAATGCCTTGCGATATGCCTACTTTTGAATATCATAGGTAACGCATCTTATTTGATTACGCCCCCATGGCACAGCTGGATAGCGCAGTCCCCTCCTAAGGGACAGGTCGTAGGTTCGAATCCTACTGGGGGCGCCATTCATAGCCTTAGCTTACCGAATTTAAGCTAAGGCTTTTTTATGTCTGCTATTTCGGTAAAGCGCGCTTGCTAGAAGCACCTGAACAAAACTACTTAAGATCAATGCTGTTGAGACGCCCCATAAAGGTCAGGATCTCTAAGTTGTCTTTGTGGGCATCGAGCAACGCTTTTTTGGTCTGCATATAAGCGGCAAGCTTGCCGTATTTGTTGATAGACCGCACCACCGTTTTGTACTTGTATTCGCCAGCATCATTAAACTCACGCCATTTTGCGATATAGCAGGTGTCGCGGTTGTCTGGGTCTTCCAATGTTGGATTGGGCTTATGGACTATTTTAGGCTCAACGCTGTGTGGCAGCCTTGTCATCAGATATGGGTCTTTCAATAGGCGACGCCAAAACTTGCCCCACATCTCTCGCCCAAGCTCGTTACGCAGTTTGATGGCTTTCTTAAGCCCTTTCTTTTCCCCAATGCGAACAAAACCCACGGAGCGATGCAATACCGTATCGTCCGGTGTATGAATATGGATCTTAAAGGCTGTCTTGCCTTTTGAGATGAAGCGGTGTCCAGTATTTGTAATTAAATTGCTCTTAGACATAGTGCTAACTAATAACTTTATTAATAGCCAAAAGGGTAAGCAAAACTCATAGATAATTAAAGTAATAAAATACAAAACTGTAAATAGCATGTATGTTTATTCTTTTTTAAAACTTCTAATACAGATATAAAAAAGCCCCAAAGAGCGAACTCTTTGGGGCATTCAGCGCTTAAGGCTTCTAACGGTCAGATAGGAGCTTATTGCTGAACTTGGTATTCAAACTCAGGAACAACAACTTCTACGCGACGGTTCTGTTCACGGCCTTCACGAGTCTCGTTTGAAGCGATTGGGTTGTTTTCACCTTCGCCACGAGCGTGGATGCGAGAAGCATCGATACCTTTTTCTACAAGAGCGTGAGCTACAGATTCAGCACGTTTTTCAGAAACTTTTTGGTTGTAAGCTGCTGGGCCTGAAGTATCTGTGTAACCAATTACGTCAACGTTCGCTTGTGGGTACTCGTTTAGGAATGCTACTAGGTCGTCTAGTTTAGCAGCGCTCTCTGGTTTAAGAGTTGTGCTGTTTAGTGCGAAGCTACCAGTACCGATTGTTTGAGTTTCGAAAGTCTTAGTTACTACTACTGGAGCAACTTCTTCTACAACCACTTCTTCAACGATTGGCTCTTCTTCTACAACAACTTCATCGTTGCCGCCGAACTTGAATGCAACACCTAGCGTTGCAGAGTTGCCCATTGCTTTAACTGAATCGTTGCTGATGTCAGTGATTGTTTGGTATTCCGCACGTGCTGTTACGTTTTCGCTAACGTTGAATTCAACACCTGCAGCACCTAGGTAAGAGTAGTCGTCTTTACCGTCGTTCATCATTAGGTAAGCACCACCCACTTTACCGTAAAGTGCGATGTCTTCAGTGATTGGTAGGCTGAACTTAGGAGCAAGAGTGATTGCTTCTACGTGACCACCGAAAGAAGTTTGGTCAAAGTCACCTAGGTTGTCGAAACCAGCTTCTACTGAAAAGTAGTCATTCATTTCGTAACCAACAAAAGCACCTAGAGTAGAGCCATCTTTGTCACAAGCTTGACCAGCTACACAAGCGTCTTCCATCCAAGACTTACCCATCTTACCGCCCACGTATACTTCTGCGTGCGCTGCTGAAGCCATAAGTAAAGAAGCTGAAATTACCGCTGCTAGTTTTTTCATTATTGATTCCTCTAAAAGAAGTTCTCTTGTTCGTAACGAAATGCGCCGCCTGACTGACTGACGTTGTATTTCAATTCTTTTATTCAGTTCCCTTGAGCTTGATACCGAAGTGACTTCCGACTGTTTGCATATCTGCATAAAAGTCACTTGGGTATGTCTCCTGGTCAGTGGTGCATATCGCTCCCTCACTGACGACGAGCACTATAACTCCAAGAAATCCCGAGACAAATCCCAAAACTGTCAATTTAGTGTCATCGAAAAGCATGATTTAATGTGATCTAGAGCACCTTAAAGCGAGCAGCAACAAGCAAGCAAACGTTTGCGTGACGTTTCAAAAAAGAATAGGTAAAGCAAATTAACTTCTCATTAATGAGACGATAATTACGGAACTTTATGGATTGTGCTTTTAATTCAGAGAGATATTTCGTATAGGAAAAGCAAAAATTCATTTGCAGAAGTTATATTTGGATAAGTAAAACTTATCAATTTTTAAGCATTTTGATGAAAAAGTTCCCCAAAGAAAGGGAGAATGATGTCGAATTACCTCTTTATTCCAAAATGAAATACAAAAAAACCGCGGTATTTTCCGCGGTTTTTTGATTAATTATTCAAGCAATTATGCGTTCGCTTCACGCTCAGCGATGAACTCAAGAGCCATCTTGATGCGTGCAACACAACGCTCTTTGCCAATCAGTTCCATTACTGCATCTACAGAAGGAGACTGACCGCCACCTGTTACTGCTACACGTAGTGGCATACCGATTTTGCCCATGCCGATCTCTAGCTCTTCACATACAGCTGCGATAACGCCATCTTTGATGTTCGCTGTCGTCCACTCAGTCAGTGCTTCTGCTTTCGCTAGAGCAAGCTCTAGAGGCTCTTTAGCCACGCCGCGTAGGTGTTTCTTCGCCGCGCCCGCTTCAAACTCAGCGAAGTCTTCGTAGAAGTAACGGATTTGCTCAGCTAGCTCAACTAGCGTGTTGCAACGCTCACCCACTAGCTTGATCACTTCAGTGATAGCTGGGCCGTTTGTTACGTCTAGTTTCTGTTGATCTAGGTGCCATTGTAGATGCTCTGCAACGTACGCTGGATCTGAGTTCTTGATGTAGTGGTTGTTCAACCATTGCAGTTTGTCAGTGTTGAATGCTGACGCAGACTTAGAAACTGCGTTTAGGCTAAATAGGTTGATCATCTCTTCTTGAGTGAAGATCTCTTGGTCACCATGAGACCAACCAAGACGCACTAGGTAGTTGTTTAGTGCAGCTGGTAGGTAGCCCATATCACGGTATTGCATTACTGATACGGCACCGTGACGCTTAGACAGTTTCGCACCGTCATCACCTAGGATCATTGCACAGTGTGCGAATGTTGGTACTGGCGCACCCAGAGCTTCGTAGATGTTGATCTGACGAGGCGTGTTGTTGATGTGGTCTTCACCACGAACAACGTGAGTAATACCCATATCCCAGTCGTCAACCACTACACAGAAGTTGTACGTTGGAGAACCGTCAGTACGACGGATGATCAAGTCATCCATTTGTGTGTTGCTGATTTCGATACGGCCACGGATTTGGTCATCAAATACTACGCTGCCTTCTTTCGGGTTACGGAAACGGATAACACATGGATCGCCATCTTTTGCCGCTTCGTTTGCCGCTTTGATCTTTGGATGGTTAGCATCGTAACGAGGCATTTCTTTATTTGCTTCTTGCTCTGCACGAACTTCGTCTAGCAGCTCTTTAGATGCGTAACATTTGTATGCTTTGTCTTCTTCTAGAAGCTTATCAACCATCTCGTTGTAACGATCAAAACGTTGAGTTTGGAAGTAAGGACCTTCATTCCACTCAAGACCTAGCCATTCCATACCTTCTAGGATCGCATCAACCGCTTCCTGAGAGTTACGCTCAAGGTCAGTATCTTCGATACGTAGAACGAATTCACCACCTTGGTTTTTAGCGTATAGCCAAGAGTAAAGTGCAGTACGAGCACCACCAACGTGTAGGTAGCCAGTTGGGCTAGGAGCAAAACGAGTTTTAACCGTCATTTGAGTTCCTTAGGGATAATGAGCAACGAGAGGGCTCTCGTTGTAATGTCAAGGATAAAAGTGGCGACATTTTACCATCGTAAGTCAATACTACAATCCTTCCGTGTGGTTTAACGCCAGAAATACAAACAGGGCAGTCACCGAAGCGGCGCTGCCCTGTTATTTATACTAGACGAAGGTTATCGCTAAAGAGCGGTTATAACTGTGCACAACCGCTATAGTAAGAGAAAGAGTATATGGAGGAAGATAACCGAATTACTTCAGGTTACGCATCGCCCACTGCATGAACTCTTGCTGCTCTTCACGGCTTAAATCATGGAACGATTCTTTCAACGTTTTGGTTACCGCTGGAGAAGCAGCGATACTTGCCTTGGTTGATTCCTTGTTCATAGCCTTGTTGTAATCGGCCACTTCACGCTCGTAATCGCGGAAACCTTGTAGGCCACCTTTGCGCAGTTGAACCATCGAGAACTCAACGTCTTTACCGTTTGCGTCTTTTAGCGTCAGTTTTGGGTCCATTTCAAAAGCATTTGCTTCTTCAATGGTACGGAACTTGTTGTAAGTCAGCGTTAGCTCCGCATCTTTCGGTGCATCAAACTCTAATAAAAGCGGCTGCGAATCGAACTTACGACGCTTGCCATCTTCAAACACTATTTGGCCCACATTCACAGCCAGTTGGTTTGCACCATCTTCAACTTTGATGCTGTTGTTGTCAGAGATCCACTCAGGGTAGACGAACTCACCGTTGATAACGCGAGGAACCAATTCCGCTTGCAGAGTCAGTTGAGCAGCAAATGCAGGCGCAGAAAGTAGTGCGCAAAATCCTAATAGTGTGGTTGTTTTTTTCATCATGGTTTTCTCGTCTTATACCAATTTAGATAAGCCACTGAAACTAACAGGCCGGTCATTTCAATGGCTTATGTGAATAAGTATCAATACAAAAAGGGCGTTTCCGCCCTTTTAGCTGCTTCTGGATTAGAAGTAGTATTCAACACCTACAGAGAACTCATCGTAGTCAGCAGACTTCCAACGGTATTCTGATGGGTCACCTACTTGAGATGCACCGTCACCAAAGTCTAGCGTACGAGCACGAGCGTAAAGTACTGCAGATGGGTCTACGAAGTACATGATCTGTGCAGATAGTACATCATCCGCTGTGTTGTCGATTGTCTTACCGTCACGTTCTAGGTCAAAGTTTGCTGCGTAACCTAGTTTGTACTGCCAATCGCCTGTTGTGTACATCAGACCCGCAGACATTGCATCTTGTTTCTCGCTTACACCGTTGCTTGCATCAGCTTCCATGTATTTGTATTGAGCGAAGAAAGAGATACCGTTTTCAAACCAACCTTGAACACCTACTAGGTACGTGTTGTTTTCCCAAGTTTGACCTTCAGATTCGATGTTACGGTTACCCTCGTAAGCAGCATCCAATTGTAGTGGACCTAACTTGTAGTGAGCCGCAATGCCGCCCCAGTAATCGTCACCAGCACCTAGACCAGCTTCGTCACCTGCACCCGCTGCGATATCTAGAGAGAATTTGTCAGCAAACATTGGAGAGTCCCAACGGACAGTGTTTGATTGACGGTCTTGGTACTTAGCACCACCGATTGCACCACCCCAGTCGTAAACATCGCCTAGACCTGGGTTAGATGCTGGCCAGTCAACCAACTCGTACATTGGAGTAAGTACGCGACCTAGACGAACTTGACCCCAAGAAGCGCTTTCAAAACCTACGAATGTGTCACGCTCACCAAGACCTGCACCTTCACCACCGAAGCTTGGGTCTACGTAGCCACCTTCGATTTGCCAAATGAATGTTGGTTCAAAGTTAGCGAATTGCTTTTTACCACGGAAGCCGATACGAGATTCGTTGTTTAGCTGCATGCCGCCCAAATCGTCGTCAGTTGCTTTGCTACCAGAATCGTAATCGCGGTACGCGGCCTGCATCGCGATAATGCCGTAAACTTCGTAAGAGAAAGAGTCTTTGGTTAGGTACTCTTTCGCTGCATCACTGTTTGCACCATCAGCAAAAGCTGAACCACTGAACATCATGCCTGTGATTGCAGTAGCAAGTAGGCTTTTCTTTAGGTAAGACATTTTTAACCCCTATATTTTTAGTTTTTTCCATTTTCAAATTCGCTAACTAGGACATTGCAGGAACTTGAATCTGTGTTTGGACGGAGCAAATATGACAAACTTTTTTCGCAGTAAAAAACTTTCCCCACGGCAATCTGAGCAACTTCAAAATGAGAAGATCAAAAACAATATAAAACCATCAAATACAGCAACTTAAGACATGGAATAAAAATATAAAAACGTCAAAACCATTCCAAGTCACGCCATTTTTATATAAAAAGCTCAAAAGTCGTGATCGAATTCACTCATGTTTTAGGTGTTTTAACGGAACTTTATATTCAGAGAGAAAAAACTTTGAGATAACTCGCAACAATAACTGCATAAAGTCAGCGCAATAACGGAGATTTTGACGAATTTGTTTCGCGTCGAAAAACTTGACCTTCCCCTTGCAGGAAGGTTTATGCTCTCCACATTAGTATTATTGAGGACAAATTATGTATCAGTTTGTTGTACCTATGTCGGGACTTAACTGCATGGGCTGTGCGAGAAAAGTTGAGAAAGCTTTACATGCCAATCACAGTGTTGAGATCATCAATTTGTCCCCGACCATGGTTGAAGTGAAAACCGAATCCCCTCTTTCTTCTATTGTTGAATCCATTGAGTCATTGGGTTATCAGGCCGGACATCAATATCAGTTCCACCTAGCAGGATTGAGCTGCGGCGGCTGCGTGAAGAAACTCTCTTCTTTATTAGAAGCGAATCAAGACGTCATTGCGTTTCAAGCATCGACAACCCAACTCGATATCACAACCCTACTATCAGAGCAGAAAGTGATCGATCTTGTGGCAACTCTTGGCTATACCGCTAGCCTTGATTCTATTGAAGTAGAAGAAGAAAGCTCACCAGAGATTGAACAGGTAGAAAAGCAGAGCAACATCAGAGATGCGCATGTACCACCAGCAAGCATTCAATTGCAAATGCTGATTCAAGGCATGACGTGTGCGAGTTGCGTCTCTTCAGTAGAGAAAGCACTTACTAACGTAGAAGGCATTGAGAAAGCTCAAGTAAACCTTGCTGAGCAAAGTGCATTGGTGTTCGCCACTCAAGATACAGAAGCCCTTCACCAAGCGATCGTTCAATCCGTAAAACAAGCCGGTTACCAAGCAGAGATCCTGCAAGACGCAGCAGCCCAACAAGAAAAACAAGCGGCTCAACAACTCGCCCAGCAAAAACGCTTCAAGCTGGATGCCATTGCTGGCTTAGTTGTCGGTGCGCCGCTGATGCTTTGGGGTGTATTTGGCGGCAACATGATGATTCGCAATGCCAATGATCAACTGGCTTGGGGAGCGATAGGCATTCTATGTCTTCTATTGCTTGCGACAGCGGGTAAGCACTTCTTTACTAACGCATGGTTAGCGGCCACTCACAAACGTGCAACTATGGACACTTTAGTGGCTTTAGGCACTGGTGCAGCATGGTTCTATTCGATGCTTGTGGTGATTTTTCCAGACTGGTTCCCTCTTGCTTCACGCCATGTGTACTTTGAAGCGAGCGCAATGATCATCGGCTTAATTTCTCTTGGTCACTATATAGAGGCAAAAGCCAAAGCAAACACCACACGCTCACTTCAGGCTCTGATTAACCTACAACCTCAGCAAGCGACTGTGATTACAGAACAAGGTGATCAACAAATTACGGTTGAGCAAATCACGTTAGGCATGAAACTGCGCATCAAACCGGGAGAGAAAGTGCCAGTTGATGGCGTTGTGATTCAGGGTGAATCGTACATTGATGAGTCGATGCTAACTGGTGAACCAGTACCAGTATTAAAGGCGCAAGATGCGCAAGTGTCTGCTGGTACATTAAATACCGATGGTGGATTAGTCATTGAAGCAACAGGCATCGGCGCGAACACTATGCTGGCTCGAATCATTCGCATGGTACGCACGGCGCAAAGCAGTAAGCCCGCCATAGCCAAATTAGCAGACCAAATTTCATCGGTGTTTGTCCCTGTTGTTGTGGGTATTGCCATCCTTGCCGCTTTGGTTTGGTTTGCGGTAGGTCCAGAACCTAAAGCCAGCTACATGCTTGTCGTAACGACCACTGTGCTGATCATCGCTTGCCCTTGTGCGTTGGGGTTAGCAACGCCACTGTCGGTCACCGTTGGTGTCGGTAAAGCCGCGGAGCTTGGCATTTTGATCAAAGACGCTGACGCACTACAATTGGCGAGCAAAGTCGACACAGTGGTATTCGATAAAACTGGCACGCTGACGCAAGGTAAACCGAGTGTGCAGCAAGTGTTTACTCACGCCACCAGCCAAGAGCACTTATTGGCTTTGGCTTACGCAGCTGAACGTCAATCTGAGCACCCGCTCGCTAAAGCCGTGTGCGATTATGCTAAGCACCACAATACCGACAGTGTTGAATTGGACTCATTCGAGAATATCCGTGGCCGTGGCATTACTGCGACTTACCAAGCACAACCACTATTCATTGGCTCATTGCAATTTATGCAAAACGAGCAGATTGATACCAGCCCAATGGAGCAAGCGATTGAAGATTGTGCAAACAACGCATGGACACCTGTGGCTGTGGCGCTTAACAATGAACTGATTGGTTTAATTGCCATCGCTGATCCGATTAAATCTGATGCCAAACAAGCGGTGTCTGCATTAAAATCGCAGGGCGTAAAAACCGTCATGCTCACAGGCGACAACCAACACGTTGCTAATGCGATCGGCAAAGAACTCGGCATTGATGAAGTCATTGCTCAGGTGATGCCCGATGAGAAAGCACAGCACATTAAACTGCTGCAATCTCAAGGCCGCACGGTTGCGATGATCGGTGATGGCATTAATGACGCACCAGCCCTTGCGTTGGCTGATCTTGGTGTCGCAATGGGAAGTGGCAGCGACGTGGCAATCGAAAGCTCACAAATGACCATTCTCAATACATCACCAATGGCGGTTGTACACGCAATTGAACTCTCTCGCGCTACACTTAAGAACATGAAACAAAACTTGTTCGGCGCCTTCATTTATAACTCGTTGGGTATTCCTATCGCCGCTGGCGTACTTTACCCCGCGTTCGGATTTTTGCTCAGTCCTGTTGTTGCTGGCGCAGCGATGGCACTGTCTTCAATCACGGTCGTCAGTAATGCAAATCGACTACGACTGTTTACCATTAAGTAAGCGACACTTCTTCTCGAGGATCTTATGAAGTTGAAACTATTAACCTTTACAATGCTTGCTGCCACATCAGCGAACGTATTAGCTGCTGATGTCATCAACCACAAATCACCATACTGTGGCTGTTGCGGTGAATGGACAAAACACATGGAAGAGAACGGCTTTACCGTGGAAGAAAAGCTGCATGATGACATGAATGCGATCAAAAGCGACTTAGGTCTGAAAAACGAACAGCTATACTCTTGCCACACCGCAGAGATCGATGGCTACGTGTTTGAAGGTCATATTCCTGCCGGCGATATTAAAGCGTTTTTGGAAAACCCACCTCGCAACGCAAAAGGCCTGACAGTACCGGGGATGCCAATGGGCTCACCGGGCATGGAGTACGGTGATAAGAAAGATAGCTACGCTGTTTACGCCTATAACGACAAAGGTCAGGTATACGAATACCGCTACCACAAAGGTAACGACCAATAAAAACAAAGCCCAGCGAGACAAACCGCTGGGCTTTTTCTTAATGGACAGTTAAAACAAACTTTTTAATTAGAAGCCGTAAGACGCGCCGAACACGAACGCATTGTTTACTAGGCTATCACCTGCTGCATTTTCTGCACCGTGAGCTTGGCTACGGAACTCAAAGTAAGGTTGTACACCTTGACGAGTCCATGTTGCGCGTAGCTCGTGGTCCATCGTTTCTGCTTCAATCATGTAAACGTTGTTGTAGCTGAAAGTCACATCTTCATTCATCGCGTAACCAATGCGGTTATCCATGCGGTAGTCTGTTTTCGCATCTGCGTCTGTTGCATCAATGTGTGCACGAGTACGGTTGCTTAGAGAGATACCGTTATCGAAGTTGTAGCCGATTTTAACTAAAGGACGGTATTGGATGCTCTCACCCGCAGAGAATAGGTGCTGGTAGCCCGCTGCGACCCATAGGTGATCAGTGATGTTGAATGCTTGCTCACCACCTACAGTGATAGCTGGAGTTGTGTTACCTGCGCCACCATTTTCTGTTTCTAGTTTGCCCAGTTGAATGCCGTCAAACTCGGTGTAAACCGTGAAGCCGCCGAATTGGTTATCAAAAGTGTGGCCAGCTTCTAGCGTTGATGTCATGTCCGAACCATGGATTCGGCCATCATCGTGGAATTGGATGTTACCCGTTACGTAAGATGAGCCTGCGAAAGCGCTTGATGCGAAAACAAGAGAAAGTGCACTTAGTGCAAAAACGTTTTTCATAATATTGCTGCCTTTATTTGTTCACGTTATGCGATGAGTTGTCCGGCTATCACTTGCCCTTCATCGCAAACATTGGGATGTGCCTCCCTGGCGACAGCAATACTGCGCAATTTAATTCGCATTGAAAAATAAATCGTTTAAAACAGTGATCCAATTCAAATCAACATTTCCAAAAACCAAAAAAATTTATTAAATACAGCATCTTGATATAAAACCTAAAAATTCACCAAAAAAATAAAGTGTGACATCAAACTTATTAACCTCTCCAATTAGACACAAAATAACTATCGAGATCACACAATGGTTCTCTTTCTAAATACCCAACTTAATTATCTTTGAAAAATAATTAGACATTGATCACGCTTATTTTCCGTAGAAAAATAAACAAAGCCCCCAACATACGTTGAGGGCTTTGAGTAAGGAACAATGATTTTAGTGAATGATTAGCAGAATTACTTCACGCTAGTCACACGGCTTGTTTTCTCGCCTGTCGCAGATACCGAGCGGATAAACACTTCACCTTTCACATTTGGACGAGCATTGTCTGCGTAAGTTAGCCAGTTTTTGCCGTCTAGAGAGTATTGAAGCTTCACACCAGGGAACTGAACGTTCATTGCTAGCTTGCCATCTTCTACTTTCGCACCTGGTACAGGTAGGCGGTAGTCGATGCCTGATTTCTCTAGCTTAGCCAGCTCACGTTGGCCAAGTACGTTCGCAAAGCGGTTGTAGTCTTGGTTTAGCGCAGCTTTGTCCACTAGGTTAGAGTTTTGCGAATATTCAACACCCACTTTGTAGTCGTTTTCCCAGTCTGCACGGTGCCATGCTCGCTCAGCCGCCGCTAGTACGCGAGGGAATACCATGTACTCGTATTGCTCATCGTTACGTACTGTCTCAGACCAAAGCTGTGCAGATAGACCGTAGAAAGGTTTCGCTTCGATTTCACCTTTACCAGTAAAGCCGTTGCCATCGCGATCTAGAGACGTTTCTGCGTTCTGAGGCATGTTCTCTGGTGCAAAGCCAAACATCTTACGAGTATCTGTTGCACGCGTTGCCCAGTAGTAACCACGCTCTTTCGGATCCACTTCGTATGGCATGTCCATGTAAACGTAGTCTGGGTTAGAAACGATCACGTCGTAACCTTTCTTAGACCACTCGTACACTGATGATGTGCCACCCCAGTAAAGAACGTCCCAGAAGTTAACACGTGTGTTTTCTGTTGCGAACGCTTTCTCACCTTCACTGTACTTAAGGCCATCTTGCCAAGCTTGGAAGTTTGGAATGCCTTTCTCGGCCACAATCTTCGACACTTCTTCTGCGAAGTGGCTTGGTAGATGAGCAAAGTCGCTTACCGTACCGTCTGCAATTAGCGTCTGACATTGTGGAGACTGTGCGAATGGCTTGTCTTGTTTAGACAGGTCAATCGTACCTTTCCAGCTTACTTTGTCTTCAGCGTTCACATCTTGGAAACCAGCGCCTAGCTTAATGTTCTTCGCTTCGTCACCACCAAAGTGCCATGTTGTTAGCGGTGCGCCCGCTTCTTGGTGCATTGCTGCGACTTCTGAAATCACTTTATCAACAAAGCGAGTTGAAGATTCCATACATGGGTTGATGAAGCTTTGCTTGTTGTAGAACTGAACCGTCGTTACATTCGATGTATCTTTAGGATCCATCAGGCGGTATTCGTTCGCTTCTGCTTCTTTACCTTCTTCCATTAGACGGTCGTAACGCGCTTCCATTGATACTACCGCTGCACGAGCGTGCGCTGGCATATCGATTTCTGGAATCACTTCAATGTTACGTGCTTTCGCGTATTTCAAGATTTCCACGTAATCTGCTTTGCTGAAGTAGCCAGAGCCAAAGTTGTCTGTCGTTGGACCAGAGCCAAGCTGAGGCAGTAAACAGCTTTTCTCTTGTGTATCGAAACAACGGTTAGCGCCCACTTCTGTCAGCTCAGGCAGACCCGGGATTTCTATACGCCAGCCCTCATCGTCCGTTAGGTGAAGGTGTAGTTTGTTCATCTTGTACGCTGCCATTTGGTCTAGCGTTGCAAGAATTGCGTCTTTAGAGTGGAAGTTACGAGCCACATCCACCATCACACCACGGTAATCAAAACGAGGCGCGTCTTTAATAGACAGTTGTGGTAGAGAATCAGCATTTTGGCTATCTACCAGGCCAAAGATAGATTGTACTGCGTAGAAAGCACCCGCTTGGTCAAACGCTTTAATCGCAATACCGTCGCCTTTGATGCTCATCTCGTAAGCACCAGATTTTGCTAATTCACCGGTGAAGTCTGCAGGAACAACAGTGATGCTTACAGGAAGATCACCACGAACATCCACACCTACCACTTCTGCACGATCTTGAATTGCTGCGTATTGAGTCGCATCGAATGCGTCTTTAGGCAGCGCAATACCCGCCGCGATATCTACTGTGCCTTTACCTGCTTCAACAGACATTGGCGTTGGTAGTAACGTGGTTGATACATCTTGTTTTGCTAGGTCTTCGTTCTTCTCGAAACGAGACACAGCGTTTGCAAATACGTTGTTGTCATCTGGCGTACGTTTTAGGTTGTTACCCTCAAGGCCAGTTACGAAAGATGCAACGTCTTCTGTGTTAAGAGAAGCGATCATCTTAGGCTCTGCATTTGGTGCAGCAACGAAAGCGCCTGGCATGAAGTCAGTTTCAAATAGCTGCCAGTATTCAGCAACAAGAGGAAGCACAACCTCTTCACCCGCAGCGAAACCATCAAACTTATCGGTCGGTTCTAGTTTGTGTAGGTCACCCGTTACGCGAGAAATTTTGAATTGCTCGTTGTCTACATCCAGAATCAGACGAATGCTGTGGAAGTAAATAGCCCAATCTTTAGAGTCAACCGCTTCACCTTGGTTAACTAGCGTCATGTTTACCTTGTTACAAGACGCCCACTCTGCGCCCATGTCTTGACATGCAAGACCTTCGTTAGCACCGTGGTTTGTTAGTACTTCATATTGAATATCAAGGTTGTCAGCCAATGAGTTTACAACTTGTTGCTCAGAGTTCTGCAGTGAAGAGCAGCCTGCCAATGTAGCAATAACAGAAGCAGCAATCAGACTATGTTTCAACATCTTACTTTCCCCAAAAAGTCAGTGGTTCAAAACGACATTTATCAAAAATGTTGAGCACCTAAATGCGAGGCGCTTAACAGTTGCATTCAACATACAAGCAGTTATTTCTAAGCGTAAAATTAATGGAACTAAGAAGTGATCCAGCTCAAATTCGGCTAGACACTGAAAAATATAAACACATTAATTTCAATGAGTTAGTTAAAACGTCAAAAACGAACAACTTTTTTTGACGAGTTTGTTGCGATCACTGTCACGAATATTGGTGGGTTTAAGCTGGTTTTATAGGATTTTGATCACTATTGGTTATTAAGCGAACCGTTAACAACAAACTCAATTGAAACACTTTCGTGAATTAACTCTCATTTCTTCACCGTCAAAACTCGTCAATATTTTTAGAAATGACGATTTTGCCGAACCGTGTTATAGATAAGATGCATATTGAATTCGAGGAGCAAAATATGTTTCGACTCTTGTCCGTGATGTCATCTCTGATCGTCTTTTTTACTTCTTATTCAGTTCAAGCCGAGCCACAGCATTGGCTCGCAAAGAAAGGCGATATGGAATACATGATTATTGGTTCCGTTCATGTGGGTGACAAAACCATGTACCCGTTACCCAAAGCTGTCACTCAGTTCCTCAAAAACAGCGATGGCTTAATCATCGAAGCCGACGTTCGAAATACAGAAGGCGTGACGTACCCAAAAACCTCACTGCTTGCCAAAGATGTTTTAGATAGAACGCAGCGTAAGCATCTTGCGGAGATTGCGAATGACCTAGGTCTACAAGAAGCACAGCTGCTCAATGCGCCGCCATGGTCAGCGGCTTTAACCATTCAATTGATGTTAGTGAACAAGCTAGGTTATGCATCCGACCAAGGCGTTGACATGCACTTGATTAATCTGGCCGACAAACAAAAAGTGCCTGTATTGCCATTGGAAAGTGTGCAATTTCAGTTGGATTTAATCGCAGGACAAAAAGATGGCGGTAAAGAGTTTCTGCTCTCTTCTATTGAAGAATATGACGGTGGCGACAAACTGGTACAGTGCTTAATCGACAGCTGGAAGAGCGGTGACGGCAGCACATTAGAAGAAGCATCCATGAGTGAACAATCAAGTGATGAGTTTAATCAAGCTTTCTTGTACGACCGTAACCGAGATTGGGCTGAAAAATTAGATTCTGGCAGCGTGCTACCGAAGAAGTCAGGCCAATACACAATTGTTGTCGGCAGCTTGCATTTAGTCGGCAAAGACAACCTCATTGATCTGCTCGAAGAACGCGGCTTTACTGTTGAGCCTCTCGGCAATACACACAAAGCCGACTGCGATATCTAATCATCACTACCACATACCCTGCCGACATCTGTGCCCTGACTACCGGGGCACTTACATCCTCTTACACCGCCCCCTCACGGTTAAGTCTACACTTACGCTTCGCTGACAAATCCAGCAATCTATCCGATACTATCGATTCATTCTGTAGACAATCTCAAATCTGATAAAAGCCTTTATGAAGTTCAAAACCACATTATTATGCCTAGCCAGTGCACTCCTTTTACCTTCGTTAGCGAATGCTAAACCTTCTTGCACAATTGAAAGCTTCGAGCCTATCGATATTGCCCCAGAAACTAAAGGCGGCGTATTCGACAAAGAAAGCGGCCAGTTTCTAGTTACCCAAAAGCCAATGATGCGATGTGCGAACATCACTTTTACAACGGCTCACACTCGTAACCGTGTTGCTCATCTGTTGACCCAAAACTTTGAAGCCGGCTACTTTGATGGCAAAACGGGACAATCCCACTCGGTGACTTTTGACGAAGATGAATTAGAAGCAGGCTATATCCGTATCGGCCCAAACAATCCGCAAACCGCTTACGTGTGTTTCACAACATCCGAAACACCGATTAAAGACATTAGTTGTGATGTGAAGTAACGGGATTCGGGATTCGGGATTCGGGATTCGGGATTCGGGATTCGGGATTCGGGATT
>NZ_JAADJW010000044.1:0-37993 GCF_010092875.1 Vibrio sp. LB10LO1 | reverse complement strand
CTCAAGACCCCTTCGTCATTCTGAACAGCGAGGCACGAGCGTGATTCAGAATCTATGACTAGCGTGCTCGGGTTGTTGAAAATAGGTTTTGGCTTCAAAGCCAGTTACAAATGCGTGTTACAAAAAAGGTTGGCGATATTGCCAACCTTTTTTATTAGTACTTACTTCAGCACCTTATTCATCTTCTCGCCGAGTAATTCAAGACGCCAGCCTTGCATCACATCCGGTAGACGCGCTGGGTCGCGGTCTTTCTTCCATACCCAACTGATGATTTGGTTGATCTGCTTTTTAGACGCCAAGAACTCGGTTGCCAAGCCTGATTTTTGCGACGCTACCTTCACCACATCCTTCATGTTCTTGAAGATTTGCTTGTAGCCTGGGTAATCCATCAAACGTTCGATTTTTGCTGGGTAGTCATCGGCTGGTGTTTGCTTCGCTTGCTTCACAATACCCGCAATTCGTGCACCGTGGCGGTTAATCGCACGAATGTCGATGCCTTCCGCTTCCATCTTCTTAAAGCCAGTCAAACCAAGACGAGCCACCGTCAGCAAATCACCTTCTTTGAAGATGAAGTTCAGTGCTAGGTCACGCTTAATCGCTTCGCGGTAACGCCAAGTTGCCAATGGCTTAAGAATCGCAAGTTCAGCCGGTCTTAGCTGCCATGCGCCTTTAATGTCTAGGTAGGCGTTTTCTTCGTTCACGTTGCGAATACGTTTTGATACCAGTAAGTCGCTCTCTTGCTGAACCGCTTCCCACCAGCCCGCTTCGTTCACTTTATCTAACAGCTTCTCGTAAAGAGGCATTAGGTAGTGCACGTCGGCCGCGGCGTAATCAAGCTGCTTTTGAGTCAGTGGACGCGCCATCCAGTCGGTGCGAGATTCGCTCTTGTCTAGCTCGACGCCAAGGTATTCTTCCACCAGCGTAGCGAAGCCCGTCGACAGGCCGTGACCTAGGAAAGCGGCCATCAACTGCGTATCCACCATTGGGAATGGTGTACAACCAAAGGCATTTTGGAAGACTTCTAAATCTTCACCACACGCGTGCAGTACTTTTAGCACTGAGGTGTCTTTTAGCAACTCGACGAACGACGTCATGTCGGTCAGTTCGGTCGGGTCGATAAGGGAAAGTTGTTTGCCATCGAAAAGCTGAATCAAACCTAGCTGCGGATAGTAAGTCCTGATTCGCACGAATTCGGTATCCAGCATAACTACGTCGGCTTCTCTTGCTAGAGCGCAGACTTCTTCTAGGTCTTTGTTTTTCGTAATGATCTGATAGTTCACATGCTTCTCGCTATAAAAAAATGCCAGCAAAACGCTGGCATTCTAACACTATTTGGCAATAAATGATTGTTGCACAAAGAAATCCGCTTATGCGCTCTTCTTCGCTAGCTCTGCGTCGTTCTCTTCACGCAGTACGCGACGAAGGATCTTACCTACGTTGGTCTTAGGTAGATCTTCACGGAACTCAACCAACTTAGGCACTTTGTAGCCAGTTAGGTGTTGGCGACAGTGTGCAATCACTTCGTCTTTGGTTAGGCTCGGATCGCGTTTTACAACGTAGATCTTCACCAACTCGCCAGAAACTTCGTGAGGCTGACCGATTGCCGCGACTTCTAGCACTTTACCGTGCAGTGCAACTACGTCTTCGATTTCGTTCGGGTAAACGTTGAAGCCAGACACAAGAATCATGTCTTTCTTGCGGTCGACGATGTGTAGGAAGCCTTCATCATCAAACTTAACGATGTCACCCGTTGATAGCCAACCGTCTTCGTTGATCACTTCTTTGGTCGCTTCTGGGCGCTGCCAGTAACCTTGCATCACTTGAGGACCGCGAACTTGAAGCTCACCTGTCTCAGTATTTGCTAGTGCGTTACCTTCTTCATCAACAATACGTACTTCTGTTGATGGCACAGGCAGGCCGATAGAACCGTTGTATTCCACTAGGTCGTGCGGGTAAGCCGCCACCAATGGAGAACATTCTGTTAGACCGTAACCTTCTAGTAGGTAACAGCCTGTGGTCTTTTGCCATTTTTCAGCGACAGCACGTTGCACTGCCATACCACCACCTACTGCTAGGCGAAGGTTGCTGAAATCTAGCTCATGGAAATCTTCGTTGTTCACTAGCGCGTTAAACAGCGTGTTTACACCGGTAATCGCAGTGAACTGGTATTTTTGCAGTTCTTTCACAAAGCCCGGAATATCACGCGGGTTAGTGATAAGCAGGTTGTTGCCACCCATTTCAACGAACAGTAGACAGTTCACCGTCAGCGCGAATACGTGGTAAAGCGGCAGTGCTGTCACAACAAGCTCGCGTCCTGGTGCCAAAACTGGACCATAAGCGCCTTTCGCCTGCATTACGTTGGCGATCATGTTGCGGTGTGTCAGGATTGCGCCTTTCGCTACGCCCGTTGTACCACCAGTGTACTGTAGGAATGCAATATCATCACCAGACATAAATGGTTTCACGTACTGAAGACGACGACCTTTGTGCAGCGCTTTACGCATTGAGATTGCACCCGGTAGATCGTACTTAGGCACCATGCCCTTCACGTACTTAACCACGAAGTCGACAAGCGTACCTTTTGCACGTGGCAACATTTGACCAAGACTGGTCAGAACCACGTGTTTCACTGGCGTGTTTTCTACGATTTGCTCTAGCGTGTTCGCGAAGTTAGAAACGATAACGATCGCCGTTGCGCCAGCATCGTTTAGCTGATGCTCAAGCTCACGAGGAGTGTAAAGTGGGTTCACGTTCACAGCGATACAGCCTGCACGCAAAATACCAAATAGCGCGACAGGGTATTGAAGCAGGTTTGGCATCATAAGAGCAACGCGGTCACCCTTCTTCAGCTTAAGTTCATTTTGTAGGTATGCGGCGAATGCGCGGCTACGCTCTTCCAATTTGCGGAAGGTCATGACCGAGCCCATGTTCATGAATGCCGGTTGGTCTGCGTATTTTTGAACAGACTGCTCGAACATTTCTACCAAAGACTCATATTGCTCTGGATTGATGGTTTCAGGTACGTCACTTGGATAACGTGAAAGCCATGGTTTATCCACGATGTTACTCCTCGTTTATAACTGGCTAAAAAATAGCGTCCTTTTTATTTTGAGCACTATTACAGCACAGCAAACGTGCTTGAGCACGTAACTCTCAAACACTTGTTTAAATTTTGTTAACTACACCAAGAATTCGCTTTGCCACCTCGAGTGTTTGCTCTAAATGACAATGGTGACCACCCGCGACAGAAACCACATTCGGTGGATTTTCGCCCCAATCGACTTGGTTAGACTGTAAATGCTGAAATCCTTTGTCACCCAAAATGATCAGGTGCGGACAGCGTATTTGGCTGGTGATCGAGTTCGCGTGGTCCTGTGCCATGCGGTAAAGAGAATCGCACTTTAATTTGGCATCGTGTCGCCAAAACCATTGGTTCTCGCGACATTCAGTTCCGCGTTCTACGATTGGCATCAACTGCTCGGCGGTCAGGTGATTCGCTTGCATGCGTAGCTTTAACGCCAGATCGAAAGAAGCGATAGCTCGCTCCGGTTTGTTGCGTTGACGTTGTCGGCTAAGGACACCATCACGCAGTCGTTTCACGCTATTGGAAGGCTGTTCTGCGAGTGGACCCGCTCCTTCAATTTGCACTAACGCTTCGACCTGTTCAGGAAAGGCAGCACTATAGCAACTTGCGATTAATGCGCCTAGTGAATGACCTACTAACACCAGTCTGTTTGGCGATAATTCATCCAATAATTGGTATAAATCAGCAATATAGTCGTGGAAGGGGTAGTAATTGTCTGAGGATTTATGGCTGGATAAGCCATGACCAAATAGGTCAATTGCTAGTAAATGAAGATCAGGATTGCACTGATGGATGGCGTTCATCAAGGTTTTGAAGCTGCCCGCGTTATCCATCCACCCATGAAGAAAAACGACTGAACAAGCAGCCGTTTTTTCGTTTCCGATCTCTAAGGCTGCCATGCTCCCATTTGGGAGTGCAAAACGGCGCTCATTCATCACAGATTATTTAACCTTCTTGATCACCTTGCCGTCTTGCGGGAAATCTGAACGCATCATACGGCAGTTAATGGAGTAACAAGGGTAGTAATAGGTTGGCGTGTCGTACATACGTACGCGCTCTTCAATCTTCCATAGGCGGTAGCCATCGCCTTTGATCGCAGGGAAGATGTATTGGTGCTCACCAATTTTGCCTTCTTCTTCGCCCACGCCTTTACCAACAACGGTAATAAGTCGGCCTTGGCTAAACGCAACCGGCTCTAGGTAACCATCAAAGTACACTGCGAAGCGACCCGTTGGTTCTTGGTCGATGTCTGGCTTGCCTGATTTGCTGATTGGTAGGTTTACAATCTCCAGACGCGTTTGGTCTTTCAAGTTATCCACTTTCGCGATAACACCACCAAGACGGACATCATTAGCAGCCTGTCCTTGGTCTTCAGCAAAGGCTTTGTAATCCGTCAAAACCTGCTCGGTGCTTGCATTCAGCTCTTCAGGAAGAGAACTACAGGCAGAAAGCCCGAATGCCGCGATAATAACCAGAAAAATACGTCCAGAAAGTTTCATAAACCCCCACTATAAATTCGTTGTTTTACACATAGATATCGACACCAAGTAACTGAGCAAGTTCCTCTTTCTTCGCTCGATTCATGACGTCCATATACTGTTCCATTGCTTTGCGAGCATGACCCTCGGGCAAATCATATTGCACTTGAGCGCGATGAATCTGAGACTCATCCACTTGCTTAATGGAATGCGCGACGGCGTTCGCCACCTTAGAAGGTTGACCAACGGGCTGCTTATCTTGAGCTTTCTTTACCTGCCCTTTTTTACCGACTTTATTGGTGCGATTTGCACCCGGTATTAACGCAGGAGGTAAACCATTGACAGACGCCATAACGCTCCATAAAAATACAGGGCGAATGCCCTGCACTTTGTCAAATCATTGAAAGTCCGATTATTCGCGACCCGGAAGTTTCTTCCACGTCACATTATCACGCAGATAAACCGGGCTCGATTCTTCTACTGGGACTGTGTTGCCTTTCTTAAGTTCCTGCTCAGCAAGAATCACAATGTCTTGCGAATCAGGGTAAAGCACATCACCGCTCGTTAAGTTGAATGGCAGTTTGCCAAGATCTTCTTGGTAAGCATCCCAACCAGTACCCGCTTTAGTCCACGTTTTGTCGTCTGCTTGTGCTTCTTCCGATAGACGCGCTGGTGGAATAACACATTCTGCATCGACACCAGCCCATTCACCGTTTTCTTGGCGAGTGTAACGTGCCCAGTAAACTTCACTCATACGCGCATCAATCGCAACCGCGACATCCGTTGCACCGTGCAGACGGTAGCTTGCTTGTGCCATCGCAGCCAGCGTTGAAACGCCAATCATTGGTAAGTCAGCACCAAACGCCAAACCTTGCGCGATACCAATACCGATACGAACGCCAGTAAAGCTGCCCGGACCACGACCAAACGCCAATGCGTCTAGATCTTGTAGAGTCAGGCCCGCTTCTTTCAGTACTTCGTCTACCATAGGCAGTACTTTCTTAGTGTGGTCACGAGGAGCCACTTCACTGCGTGAAATCACTCGGTCATTAACCAGTAGCGCAACTGAACAGTTCTCAGTTGCCGTATCGATAGCAAGAATTTTTGCGCTCATGTAACTCTCTACAATTCTTCTTTAATTTATTGATGCCACAGCGCATTAGTCTGCGGCAGGTTGTTCTGTTTTTAGAAATGTTTTGATTCGTTCCAAATCCCGTGTTCTTGGGATTGGCGGTAAACTGCCGAGGAAGATGCCACCGTAATCACGCGTTACCAAACGGTTGTCGCAAATGATCAAGGCACCATGGTCTTTTTGGTCTCGAATCAAACGTCCTACACCCTGCTTTAACGTGATAACCGCATCTGGGATTTGCACTTCTGCAAACGGCTCACCGCCACGTAATCGACAATCTTCGATTCGGGCTTTGAGCAGCGGGTCATCAGGGGCAGTAAACGGTAATTTGTCGATGATAACACAGCTCAGCGCATCACCTCTAACATCGATCCCCTCCCAGAATGCCCCCGTCGCCACCAGCAATGCATTACCTAGCTCCATAAACTCGGCAAGGGTCTTTTGTTTGCTCATTTCGCCTTGCATTAGCACTGGCAAATCCAGCACTTCACGAAAGCGTTCACCAAGCTCACGCATCATGCTGTGCGAAGTACACAGAAAGAAACAACGCCCGTCGTTTTCTTCAATTACAGGCGCAAGCATTCGCACCAGTTTGTCGGCTAAGCCTGGGCTGTTTGGCTCTGGTAAATAACGAGGCACACATAGGCGCGCTTGCTTCTCGTAATCGAACGGAGATGGCAACGAAAACTGCTGCTTCGGCTTCAATCCAAGACGGTCGGTAAAGTGTTTAAAGTCACCCGAAACCGCTAGGGTTGCTGAGGTAAAAATCCACGCGCCTTGTTTGATTTCGATTTGCTCATGGAATTTATCTGCAACCGAAAGCGGCGTAATGTGCAGAGCAAAATGACGGGGAGATGTGTCGTACCAGTATGAGTAACCAGTAATATCGACATCACAAACGCGATCAATTCGTCCTTTGATCAGGTTGGCACGCTCAAAGGCGGTATCCAGCAATTGGCTTCGACCTAGCGCCAGTTTCAATACGTCAATCGCCAAATCTAAACTATCGGTTAAACGCACCAACTCACGCTTGATCGATTCCGACTGCAGCGCTTCACGCCAGTTTCCACGAAAGCCCGGTTCACCGAGCACGATGCGCATATCCATTGCACTTTGCATCAGCTTATCACCGACTTTTTGTAGCTGGCGCATGTCTTTTGCTTCAGTGCGGTAAGCAATCTCAATGTCTTTGGCGAGCTCTTGGATCTGACGGCTAGAGATCGATTGTCCGAAGTATTCGCTGGCAATGTCTGGAAGCTGGTGAGCTTCGTCGAAGATGAACACGTCAGCCTCTGGGATCAACTCACCAAAGCCGGTTTCTTTGATCGCGAGGTCTGCAAGGAACAAGTGGTGGTTGACGACAACAATGTCCGAATCCATTGCGCGTTTGCGTGCTTTTAGGACGAAACAATCAGTGTAGCTCGGACACTCTTTACCCAGGCAGTTATCGTTGGTGGAGGTAATGGTTGGGATGATCATGCTGTCTTCTGGCAGATCATCACAGTCACCTAAATCGCCCGTTTTGGTTTCAGACGACCAAGTGCGAACCTTCACCAATTGGGTCAACAATGTTGGATCGGCTTCATTAGTATGGCTCTCGACCATTTGTCGGCTTAGACGATCCAAACATAGGTAATTGGAGCGCCCTTTTAGTAGCGCGACTTGTCCATAAAAGCCCAAAGCATTGACCATCAACGGTAGGTCACGGTGATACAACTGCTCTTGTAGGTTCTTCGACCCGGTACTGATGATGACTTTTTTGCCGCTCAAGAGCGCAGGCACAAGGTAAGCGAAGGTCTTACCCGTTCCCGTTCCGGCTTCTACCACCAGCTGAGTTTGGTCTTTGATCGCACTGCTGACGGCTTCTGCCATATCGATTTGTGGCTGGCGAGCTTGAAAGCCCGGAATGGCTTTGCCTAAAGCGCCCTCAGAGGAGAATGTTTTTGCGATCATGCCTGACATCTGGTTGGAAAAATTGCCGTGAGTATATCAGGAGTTGAGCGTAAACATCAGCCAACAAAAGCACTAGGTTTTAGCATCGCGCGGATAATTTGTTGAAACCGCGCCGAGAATAGATTATTTATGAAGTCAGATTGCAGTACGATTCACGCTTCTGACGTGACCCTTTTATTCGTACTCTAGAAAAATAATGCATGGAAGTATCTGATTTATGGAAAAGAAAACACTGTTAACCCATTGTTCTGACGCACCGGGTTTGATCTCAAAAATCACCAATATCTGTTATAAGCATCAGCTGAATATCGTTCATAATAACGAGTTTGTTGATAACACCAGTGGGCACTTTTTCATGAGAACCGAGTTGGAGGGTTACTTCAACGATCAAACGCTACTCGCCGATTTAGACCAAGCGCTGCCACAAGGTGCAAAACGTAAACTTATTAGCTCTCGCCGTAAACGCATCGTCATCCTAGTAACCAAAGAAGCGCACTGTTTAGGTGATATTCTGATGAAGACTTACGATGGCAGCTTAGATGTTGAAATTGCTGCGGTTGTTGGTAACTACGACAAACTTCAAACACTCACTGAACGTTTTGATATCCCTTACCATCACGTGACTCACGAAGATCTTAGCCGTGAAGAGCACGAGCAGAAGATGCTTGAAGTGATTGATCAATATGATGCCGATTACCTTGTACTGGCGAAGTACATGCGTGTTCTCACTCCAACTTTCGTAGAGAAATACCGTCACAAGATCATCAATATCCACCACAGCTTCTTACCCGCGTTTATCGGTGCGAAACCGTACCAACAAGCTTACGATCGCGGTGTGAAGATCATCGGTGCTACGGCGCACTTCGTGACAAATGACTTGGATGAAGGTCCAATCATCAAGCAGGACGTTATTCCAGTGGATCACACGTTCAGCGCACAAGATATGGCGCAAGCAGGTCGCGATGTAGAGAAGAACGTATTGAGCAAGGCTTTGAATAAAGTGATCAATGACCACGTATTTGTCTACGGCAATAAGACGGTTATTCTGTAATTACTTCTCTCTTTTTACAATTTCACTATGAATAAACCCGCCTAATCGGCGGGTTTATTTTTCAGCAGTATCTTCCGCAATAAATCCCAAGAATCACTCCCCTATCTTCTATCTTTTCATTCTCTTTCAGCTATTTACTCGAGTAATAACTCTATCTATAATTCATTCTCATTTTTATAAAATCACTTTAATATTACGGAATTAAAATGAAAAAAACGTTAGTGGCTTTTCTGATTGGGCTGACTTTGCCAGCAACCACAATCGCAGATACTCTTAAGCCTGTTAAGAATGATGTATCCACTCGCATTATCGGCGGTGAGCCAGCCAATACTTCTGACTGGAAGTTTATTGCTTCACTGGTACGTAAAGGACAGCCAGCATCTATTGGTCACTTCTGTGGCGGTAGTTTCCTTGGTGGAAAATACGTATTAACTGCTGCGCACTGCGTAGAAGACCTCAATGCGGACGATCTGGATATCGTTCTTGGTCTTTATGACAAAAACAGAGAGTCTCAAGCACAGCGCATCGCCGTTAAAAATATCTATTCACATGATGCATATAACAGCAAAACAACGAACAATGACATGGCTCTTATTGAGTTGGAACGCAGTGTCGACAGCGCGACTATTGCTCTTGCAACGCCAGAAGTTCTAGCTAACGTACGCGCAGGAGATAAAGTACATGTCGCAGGATGGGGAAACACCTCTACGACAGGAAGGGAATTTCCGGCTGTTTTACAACAAGTTGATTTAGAGTATGTGGATCGAGAGACCTGCCAAAACCTAGAAGGAAATTACGCCAACGTATCAGATGATGGCATCTGTGCGGGATACTATTGGGGAGGAAAAGATAGCTGCCAAGGAGATAGCGGCGGTCCACTCATCGTTGATGATAACGGTATCAACAAATTGCTAGGCGTGGTCAGCTGGGGGGATGGATGTGCTCAGCCAAACGCTTATGGTGTTTACGCCAACGTCGCTCATTTTCAACACAATGGATGGATAGATAGTCATCGCAATACTATCAGCTTCACTCAGTATCGAGATCTTCGTTTCGTTGAGCGAAAAGCGCAGCAAGAGACCTTTACTATTCGTAATGACGATACTATCCCATTCAACATCTACCAAAGCACAATATCATACGGAAGTACCATCGAGAAAAGCACTTGTACTGGTACCTTAAAGCCTTCGCAAAGCTGTCAAATTACCGTCGGCTACCAACCTAGCTATTCGGAATCAGCAACAACGATTGAGCTCTTTACCGATCATCCGAAACTGTCCAAACTCACAACAACTTTCGAGTATTCAGGTGTAGATAAAGCAAGCAGATCAGTGCGTAATGCCATTCCGCTAGCAGACGCAAATGTTTATACCGGTCAAAACGCTTGGACGGCTGAAAATGGTGAACTGCAATCAGCGGATATGGGAGCTTATCCTGGTGTATCTGAGCTGGTTTTGACCGATCTTCCGAAGGGCAAACTTACCATGGATCTCAAAGTAATGTCCGATGGTTTTGATTACTTTGCAATCTTTGTTAATGGTCAAGTTAGCTATGTCACCAGCCAACTCCTCGCTTATGAAGAGCTCCAGATCGATCTGTACAAAACATCGAATACAATAGCGTTTGCATACCTCAAACAACCGAATTCGAGTGGTATTTACAGCGCGCAAGCAGTTATTCGTAATATAAATATGTCAGTCAGCACAGATAATACGGGCGATACTGGCAACACTGGTACCAACTTTAATAAAAAGTCTAGTTCAGGCGGCAGTTTATCTATTGGCCTACTGATGTTAATGGCTGCAGGTTCATTCGTACGACGCAAAAAAAGGTAACGAGATGAAGCATAGACTCAAGATATTCCTACTTGGTTTGGGCACTACCAGTTTAACTGCATGTTCAGCAAACGCAGGACTGCAAACAAACCAGACGTCTGAGCACCAAGCAATGATGGTAGAAGCTTATAGGACAAGTGAGAGTCAAATTTCATTTATCACAGAGTCTAACGGCTGCAGTGAAAACGAGGACTTTAGCCTAAAAATAGAGCAAAGCTCACAGACAGAGGCTCTTATCACTATCGTTAGAGACAAGGCGGATCATTGTAAAAGAATGCCGTTTGCCAAAACTTTTACACTGCCTCTAGATGAAGAGTTGCAAGGCAAAAAGCTTTCCATTACAAACCCAAAAAGCAAGTCACTGACTAAATAATAGTTAGCATGCAAAAGGGAGCCTCGGCTCCCTTTTTACTTCCAACAACTAAGCAACTCTCACTCTAGCGTTTACGACTGCTCAGACTCAACAATACGCTTGAGTGAATGCGGGTGCAGCTTGATACAAATGCCTTGATACTTAAACGCCACCGTTGGGTTATTCAAGCGTTCGCCTTCCCCTTTCGGGCTCGATAGTTTGATCTTCACACCCAGCTCTTCCAACTCGTCAAAACGCGCGCCAAACGCTGGGTAAGTGTGTTTCAAATCAGCAAGAAACTCGTCTGCGGTTTCGGCATGAGATGGAATCACGAACTCCACATGCTCCCAACTTTCGCTTGGGTAGATTTTGCCTTCCGCAGGGTATGGCAGCTCCAAACACTCTATCTTCCAGCCACGGCTTTCTAACGCTTTGTCGAATTCAATAACAATAATCGGGCGACCGTTGATTTTCGCTTGTGAAATCACCTTACCGTATTGATTCCATGCTTCATGCGCAGCTTTTGCGGTATCAGTATCGTTAATACGCAACGCAATATGGTCAGCTTGAGCAAAGCTCAGATCCAGTTTTAACAGGGATGCAAGCTCTTCAATCTTCGCCATAAATGCATCCAGATCTTGGATCATCAATTCAGGCGCTAGGCGTTTTTCAACTAGTTGAGTCGTCATTGTGGCTCTCTTTTGGGGCGATTTATCTCATTACTCTGAGCGCAATAGTAAACGCAAACCAAGCCTCATTTCCATTCAATCGAAAAAGTATAAATTTCCCCAATTCCTCTCTGTATGAAAAGCAATAAAGTTGTTATCATTAGCCCCATTTTTGTGAACTCCAGCAGAACTTGGCACTTACTTCGCCGAGTTCTTCGTCCTTGAATTGAAGGAAACGCGTGTGAATATCCAAGCACTTATTAATGACAAAGTATCTCAGGCTCTAGAAGCCGCTGGCGCACCTGCAGGCAGTCCTGCGGCGGTACGCCAATCAGCAAAGCCACAATTTGGTGACTACCAAGCAAACGGCGTAATGGGCGTTGCTAAAAAACTGGGTACTAACCCACGAGAATTTGCACAGAAAGTACTGGATGTTCTAGACCTAGACGGTATTGCGAGCAAGACAGAAATCGCAGGTCCTGGTTTCATCAACATTTTCCTAAGCGAAGAGTTCCTAGCAAAACAAGCGGAAGCAGCACTGGCTGATTCACGTCTTGGCGTTGCAGCAGACGAAGCTCAAACTATCGTTGCTGACTACTCTGCACCAAACGTTGCGAAAGAAATGCACGTTGGTCACCTACGTTCAACCATCATCGGTGATGCAGTAGTACGTACTCTTGAGTTCCTAGGTCACAAAGTGATCCGTGCGAACCACATCGGCGACTGGGGTACTCAGTTCGGTATGCTTATCGCAAACCTTGAGCGTGTACAACAAGAGTCTGGCGAAGTTTCTATGGAGCTAGCTGACCTTGAAGGCTTCTACCGTGAGTCTAAGAAACTGTACGATGAAGACGAAGAATTCGCAGTGAAAGCACGTAACTACGTTGTGAAACTGCAAAGCGGCGACGAGTTCTGCGCAGAAATGTGGAAGAAGCTGGTTGACGTAACCATGATCCAAAACCAACGTAACTACGATCGTCTAAACGTGTCTCTATCTCGTGATGACGTAATGGGCGAGAGCATGTACAACGACATGCTACCTAAGATCGTAGCAGACCTTAAAGCACAAGGTCTTGCGGTTGAAGATGACGGCGCGCAAGTTGTGTTCCTTGAAGAATTCAAGAACAAAGACGGCGAAGCGATGGGCGTTATCGTTCAGAAACGCGACGGCGGCTTCCTATACACAACAACGGACATCGCATGTGCGAAATACCGTTACGAAGAACTAGGCGCGGACCGCGTACTTTACTTCATCGACTCTCGTCAGCACCAACACCTAATGCAAGCTTGGACTATCGTTCGTAAAGCGGGTTACGTGCCAGAGTCAGTATCTCTTGAGCACCACGCGTTCGGTATGATGCTAGGTAAAGACGGTAAGCCATTCAAGACTCGTGCAGGTGGTACGGTTCGTCTTGCTGATCTTCTTGATGAAGCAGAAGTTCGTGCAGCACAGCTGATCGAATCTAAGAACCCAGAACTAGCAGAAGACGAGAAGAAAGCGATCGCTAACACAGTTGCAATGGCAGCGGTTAAATACGCAGACCTTTCTAAGCACCGTACCACGGACTACGTGTTCGATTGGGACAACATGCTAGCGTTCGAAGGTAACACTGCACCATACATGCAATACGCATACACTCGCGTAGCATCTGTATTCGCTAAAGCTGGCGTTTCTATGGATGATCTACAAGGTGAAATTAAGATCACTGACGAGAAAGAAAAAGCGCTTATCGCAAAACTTATGCAGTTCGAAGAAGCGGTTCAATCTGTTGCTCGCGAAGGTCAACCACACATCATGTGTAGCTACCTATTCGAACTAGCAGGTCAATTCTCTAGCTTCTACGAAGCGTGCCCTATCCTAGTTGCTGAAGATGAAGCAGTGAAACAAAGCCGTCTAAAACTAGCAGCCCTAACAGCGAAGACCATCAAGCAAGGTCTATCTCTACTAGGCATTGATACTCTAGAGCGGATGTAAGCGATTCGAGAATCGAGAATCGAGAATCGAGAATCGAGAATCGAGACGATTTAGAAAGGTTGGCGTGAAAGCGTCAACCTTTTGTTTTATCTGGCGTATACTGATGTCATTCAATTCAAATCGGATAACATAATGAGTTTTGAACTGCACCCTCAACTGGCAAAAGACACCACCGTTATCGGGCACTTCCCACTGTGTGTGGCGCTTCTGCATAAAGACAACGCCGTGCCATGGGTTATCTTGGTCCCTAAACGTGCAAACCTAAAAGAGCTTCACCACTTGCCAATGCAAGAACAGCAACAGTTTTTGCTAGAGTCTCAAGCGGTAAGCCAAGCACTAGAAGCAACCTTGCGTCCAGATAAGTTAAACCTTGGCGCACTAGGTAACATGGTGCCACAGCTGCACATTCATCATATTGCTCGCTTCAAAGATGACGTCGCATGGCCGGGACCGGTTTGGGGGAACACCAAAGGTGAATTCCGTACAGAAGAAGAGCAAAACGAACTGCTTGGTCGCATTAAAAATGTGCTGTCACTGAGCTCTATTTTCCAAAAAGCATAAGCACTGCTAGCGAAAATAATTCGTCTTTGAATACGACTGAAATAGACAGAGAAAGATTAATACACATTTGTAACAATCTTTCTCATTTTTCTGGGATTATCACTTAAATCAAACTTGTTTAGACTGCCAGCTCAATTAGAGAGGGTCATCATGAAACAAGTCTTCAACACATTCCGATACGTTAGCTGGATCGCCATCATCTGTTCTATGGCTGCTTCGTTCTTGCTTTTTGTTATGGGCGCAGCAAAAACCTATTCGGCATTTGCGGTCTTCATTCTTAATCAAACACCTCCAGAAGCACTCGCACATTTAGATAAAGCAGACATCGCGATCGCGTATTTGATCAAGTCACTGGATACGTTTCTTGTCGCGTTAGTTTTGTTCATTTTTGCTCACGGCATCTACACACTCTTTATTTCCAACAAAGCTAAGGCGAAAACACAAGAACAGTCGGTTTTGCATTGGATCAGAACCCCAAACATCGGCCACCTAAAAAATATTTTGGCTGAAGTCATCATCGTGATCTTGTTTGTGAAGTTCTTAGAGCTCGTACTGATTAACTTCGACAGCTTAGATTGGACGATCTTAACATTGCCTATTTCGATTTTAGTTTTAAGTCTTGGTTTGAAGTTCCTAGGCTTAGGTGCGACTAAACACTCTGAAGAGCATTGATTCCGCAGTATTCACAAACAATAACCAGAAAAAGAAAAGCCGCATCATTACAGATGCGGCTTTGTCGTTTTTACGTGATAACTTTTTAGGTGACTAATTCTGACAATCGCTACATGGTGACTGTCAGAGATAGACCATCTTGCTTGGTCACCGAGTAGCGTACTCGAGTCACGTCATGAGCTTTATTGGTATCGACTAGACGGCTAATTTTACCCTTCTTAATCCACACGCTTAACATTGCGTCGGCACCATCTTCACTCATCCCAAACTGCTTAGCCAGATCTGACTGGGAGACGGTTCCTTTGTCTGCAATGTATTGATAAAGCTCTTTTAAAATCATGCTACTTGCGCCTCTAACGAACCTTGTTGCTTCTTGCCAACTCGCTTGAACACACGATACGTACCAAAGAAGATAGCTACGATCGCTGCCATCCAAATACCACTGGTAATCGGGCTATCCGCGAAGTGCGTCAACTGGTTGTAGAACGTTGCACATAAGTACGCTAACGCCATTGTCCAAACTGCAATAAAGCGTGCGAACTTATGGCCAAATTCACGAACGTAGGCACCCATCGCCGCCACACAAGGAGTGTACAGTAGGATAAAGATTAGGTATGCAAATGCAGCATTGCCAGAGGCGAACTTCGCTTTAATGTTACCAAAGATAGACGCATCAACTTCTTGGTCTTCTGCCACTGCATTTGAGTCTGTTAAGTCACCAACCTCAATACCGAGCGGATCTGAGTAGCTCAAGCCAGCAAGGTTTTCAGGGATACTCATTACCGCCTCTTCTAGGCTGCCCATTAGATCGAATTCAGCTTCTTCACCATCGCTTGGTGTGGTGTATAGGCTGTTCAACGTACCAACCACCGCTTCTTTCGCGAAAATACCGGTAATAATACCTACTGTCGCTGGCCAGTTATCTTCTTGAACTCCGATTGGCGCGAAGACTGGTGTTACGACTTGTGCTGCTTTAGAAAGTACAGAGTTCTTACTGTCTTCGTTACCAAAGCTGCCATCGGTACCTAGCGAGTTAAAGAAGCTAAGAATAGCAACAACAACAACGATCGTTTTACCTGCCCCCAATACAAAGCGCTTTAGCTTTTGCCATGTTTTGATTACAACGTTTTGTAGTGTAGGAAGCTCGTAGTCCGGCATTTCCATCACCAAACTATCACTGCTACCTGGGTAAAGCGTGTGCTTAAGGAAAAGACCCGTGAAGATCGCTGCCACAATACCAAGTAGGTAAAGTGCAAATACGATGTTCTGACCAGAACCAGGGAAAAATGCCGCAGCAAACAGCGCGTATACTGGCAGACGGGCACCACATGACATAAACGGCGCCATAGATGCAGCCAATTTACGCTCACGCTCTTGGTCTAGGGTACGAGTCGCCATGATTGACGGTACGTTACAACCAAAGCCAAGAACCAGTGGTACAAATGCTTTGCCCGGCAGACCGATTTTTTGCATGACTTTATCAAGTACAAATGCAGCACGAGCCATGTAACCTGAGCTCTCAAGTACCGCTAGGAACAGATACAAACACGCGATAACCGGAATGAAGGTTGCAACAGTCTGGATACCACCGCCGATACCGTCAGCAAGAACCGTCACTAACCACACTGGTAAATGGCCGTCTAGTAAGTGGTGACCACCATCCACTAATATCGCACCAACACCGATGTCGAAAAAGTCGATGAACGCACTACCGATGTTGATAGAGAACATAAACATCAGGTACATCACAACAAAGAAGAACGGGATACCCACCCACTTGTTTAAGATGAACTGGTCTAGCTTTTCAGTCACACTACGACTCAGCTTACCTTCACTACGGCGTACTTTCTTACACTCTTCATGAAGATGTGTGTATTTTGTGTCGGCAACGTGCAGGTCAACATCCAGTTCAAGCTCAGCTATCGTGTTTTCAACGCTGTTGCGGTCAGCATCAGACATGCTGTTAAGAACCAACGCGTCTTTTTCTAGCGCGCGAATTGCTAGAGCACGGTTGGAAACGGTTTGATCATTGAAAAGAGCCGAAACGTTGTTGATCGCCGCTTCCATTTGCTCGCCGTAGTTCAAAGAAATTTCTTTTAGTGCAATACCTTGAACCACAGACTTATGCAGCTTCTCTTTAAACTCTGCAACTTGTCCTTTATTTGTTGCAGACAAACTCACCACTGGGCAACCCAATGTTTTTTCTAACTCTGCAACGTTAATGACTTGGCGCTCACGCTTAAGCGCGTCCATCTTGTTCAACACGACGATCATTGGGCGACCGAGTTCGCGCAGCTGCAACGTCATATATAGAGAGCGTTCTAGACTTGTTGCGTCCACCACGTTGATGATCAAGTCAGCAGGATGAGTAAGTACCGCACGAGATGCAATTGATTCGTCGATACTGTTACTGTCGTTGCCACTGTCCAGAGAGTAGATCCCCGGAAGGTCTGTCAGTAAGAACTCATCACCAGCATGTTTGTACTGACCTGTTTTCTTTTCAACAGTCACACCAGCCCAGTTACCGACTTGCTGCTTAGCTCCAGTCAGGCCATTGAAAAGCGTCGTTTTACCACTATTAGGGTTACCAACAGTAAGAATTTGGTATTGCATTATGCTCGCTCCACTTCGATGTTCTGCGCAATGGTTTCTCGCAACGCAACAGAAACACCACGGACTTCAACTTGCAGTGGGTCACCCATTGGCGCACGTCGAATCACTTTTACTTCTGTGTTTGGCAATAACCCCATAACCATCAGCTTTTTTCTGACATCCGATGTGAGACCTTCCAATAATCGGATGGTCACCGTTTCTCCGGGTTTAATTTCTGATAGCTTCATAGTGGCCCTTAAGAGTATTGCTAATGATAAATATTATTATTAAGACTATTTAATGCGCCGATTCTACTCTTCTACATCACCTTAATCATTGTGTGAAATCAAAGATTTCACTATTACCACCGACAGTTTAACGTTAACTCCGTCAAGTTATATCACGTCATTTTCGTCAAAATCGAATATTTTCAGGCTGACCAAATTTAACACAACCGCAACAAACTAAGTCGAGCAACATTAATTCTCATTTAAAAACAGAAACTTAATGTCAAAATAAAACTTTGTCGCTTTTCTCACATAAAGCTGTCGTTATTTTTATAAGAAAAATAAGTAAGGTCTCGTATAGTTAACCCATCGAGAGGCAACAGCCACTCAAAAGAATTCCAGAGGTGGCATGGCAACATGTCACTCCGGCAGCAAGCGAAGGTGTCATTGACACCCGTGGTATAGTCCCCCCGGCTATACCACGATATTTTTTTTCTTCTCTTTCTTCATTCGCTTATCACTTAACGCCCTATAATCCCTAAACGTTTTCCTCGAAAAAAACCAATTATTCTCGTTGCCTATCGCAATTTTATATCGCCATTGTGCTACATGTATTCCTCGTTAGATGGATCGAGCCTTTCATCCCGCATCCCGCATCCCGCCAGATTAAATCTGATTACCCTTCTACCTAGAATCCATATCGCGTTCTTTACGATACCGCTCGTCTTACAAGCGTAAAAAAGCCCAACTCTAATAGCTGGGCTAGATAAACTTTGAATTAGCACTATGGGCTTGTTTGGCTCTCTTGTGTCATCGCGAACTTAGACGGCGGTAACCCAAAGTGTAATTTAAACTTCTGGCTAAAGTAGGATGGGTCATTGAAGCCACAGTTGAAGGCAACTTCACTGATCTTCTCACCAGCTAGCAACTGCTCACATGCGGTCTCCAACCTGACTTCCGTTACATAATCTTTTAGTGTTCTGGACGACGCCGACTTAAATCGTCTCTGCAAGCTTCGCTCAGACATAAACAACATCTTAGCGGCAGATGCCGTACCAAACTCTGGGTCGTGGTAGTGCTCAGCCACTAACTGATACACTTTCATTAACCACTCTTGCTCAGGCGACATCTCTTCTTGTTGAGGTTGCTGTGTCTGAGCAAACTCAGGAAACGCCTCCTCAACATGGCTTGGCTCTTGAGCACATGGCCACGAAATCTCTATTTTATTTTGAGCATCAGAAGTGAACATCGATAAATGGCCGCCACTGGCTGCAACTAATTGAGGCAGGTTATCCATACTTAAGTCAACATTGTTGGTGCTCATTGGGCGTATTGTCGATGCTTTACTTGGCAACTGAGTACCATGGTCAATGAAGCTCAGCGAGACAATATCATTGCCCTCTTCCAGTGTTAATTTAACCAACTGTCCCCGGAACGAGCGCTTGATGATGTTGGCAAAGATGCTGTTAAAGATGACATCGAGGTTAAAGCTCTCTAATGAAATACGGCTCGCCTTTTGCTCATCTTGCAGTTCGACATTAATGCCTGCTTTTGAAAAGTCCTCGCGCCAAACATCCACCACCGATTGGGTTATCTGACTTAAGTTGTAATTTTGACTGCCGCTGCTGGTGTCTTCAGGAGCACTTTTAAGCTCATTCAATTGCCAGTAGGTCTTGGATAAATGGTCTTGAGTTGCCGAATCCACATCAATAGGAAGCTTGTGCGCGATCGAATCAATACTCGATTTTATCGATTGAGCAACATGATCCACCAGCAGGTTTCTTACCTGAATCTGCTTTCTCAATTGTTGGTTACTGGTCAACAACACTCGACTTTGATGGCGCAGCTGGTTGGTTTTTAACGTAACTTGAGCTGCCAGATCTCGGTTAGCTTGCAGCACATAGCGTGAGCGCCAGTACATTAGAAGGGCAAGAACCGCAATAACAGCCAAGGTAAAACCCGATATGGCCAACTTCGATAGATACCATGGTTTAAGCACTGTAAATCTGGAATCTAATCCAATCAGACCCGAAGCCAGTTGTAAGTCATTACTAACCTGTAAGTGGTAATCGCCAGAATTAAGGTGTTCTAACGTTAATTGCCCACCTTCTAACGTTTGCCATTTTTCACTTTCATTTAAGCGATAATACAAATTCTGATTGTCAGGCTTGGGCATCACACCAAAAAGGAAACTAAGGGACGACCCATAAGGCAGCTTCATCTCTTCTAAGTCGGCACTACCCACTTGCACCACTTCATTTTCCAGCATGACTTGGCTAACAATAAGCTTAGATTCTGGCGTGTTAGAAACCAGCAATTTAGACGAGTCAGCTTTAACTAACCCATACTGAGAGCCAAAGATAAGTTGGCGATCACTATCTTCAGCACGACGGATAACGTTACAAATGCCTGGTAAGAATTCATTATTGATAAGGCCCGATGAAGAAGAGTAATGCTTCATGAGCTGTCCAGATAAATGGTAGTAACTTAAGCCAACAGAAGAAGCAAGCCACACCCCTTCCGAATCACTAAGCAAACAAGCTGGGCGAGAGTTTGCGACACTCATCTCCATCACTTGTTTTTCATTGCTGCCCGGAACGGTTCTGAAAACGCCATAGGCGGAAGCAAACCACTGCGAGCCATCATTTGCGGTAATAATATCGAGTGATTCACCGTACTTTTCTGAAAAATGGTTAAAGCGAATTCGCTCTCCGTCATACTCGTAAACGCCGTGGTCAGTCCCTATCAGCAGCAACTCTTCCTTGTCGTACAGACGCGTAATCTTCGCGGGTAAGAACTTACTCACTAACCATTCGCTGCCAAAATTTCTCATAGTCTGGTTAACAGCATCAATATTAAATAGCTGATAACCACTGGATATCCAAAGGCGATTGGGGCCATCAGCGGTAATATGGTCGATTGTCTTGCCTGCGATGACTTGGAGGTAAGGGAATGTCATCTGCTGTAAGTTTTTCAGGCTATATATTTCCAAACCCGTGGACGTGGCAACCCAGAGCCTCTCTCCCTGAAAAGCAAATTCGTTAATTTGTGACGACACATTCAACACATCGGTAACGCTGCCATTATTCGAGCGATACAACTTATGATCGTCCGCAAACCAAAGTGCACCATCGGGTCCGGTAAGCGTCTGCCGAATACGACCAGAGAGCATTTGTTGGTCATAACTGCTGAACGTGATTCGCTCAAACTTTTTACTAAACAGAGAGTAATAGCGAATGCCTTGGTTGGTGGCAATCCACATTCCCCCCATATTATCGTTCAGCAACGAGTAAATTTTGGTACTGGCGAGCTCTAGTTCCAGAAAACTTGCTGGTGTCACTTGGGTTACTTCGCCAGTTAAGAAGGAATACAAATAAAGACCTTGCTCTGTCCCTACCCAGTATTCTTGATTGGTTTCAGCAAAGGTTAAGACATGAGAAGCGCCAATTCGAATAACAGGCTTGCCTGGCTCATAGATATTAAATATCAACGCGCCTTTTAAAGTGCCGACTAAGATTTCACGACGAGTATGGGAGTAATACACTTTCTCGATGTAATTTTTGCCCGATGAGACAACATGATTAAACTTGCTGCCCTCTGATAGGTATACGCCTGAAGTTGTCGCCAACGCCCACTTGGTTTCGACAAAGATAGCGTCGTTAATATAGACGTAACTGTTATTACTATGCTGATAGAGCTGCAATAGAGAAAAGGAGTTCAGTTCGCTGGTTTCAACATTATAGGTATAGAACTGCGCACCATCACTGACCCAAATATAGTTTCCGGATGAACCAATCTTACGGATCTGAGAGCCAGGGTTGAGGCTAAAGACTAAACGGCGCTCTTGGTTCGGATAAGTTTGATACACCTCGTTTTCAATAAATGTCCAAAATGAACCTTTGTGGTAAGCCAACTGCTCTACTTTATTTCTGAGGAAGCTACCGGATTTTGGCAGTGTGGTTTGACCATCATAGAACAGAACACGACCATGAACATCATGGATCCAGAGCCCACCTTGTTCACCGGGGAACAATTTTTTCGCTGCAATGAAAGTGCCCTTAACCTGATTCGGCAAAGGGTAAAAGATCGCATTCGCTTCACTTGAAGCAATTGCTTGAAATGAGAGGATAAAAGCCCAAAAAAATAGGGCTATTTGGCGCAGCAAGATAAAATCCTTACATGTATCAATACGTGCGGTCTCATCATTCACTCATGCTTTCCGTAGCTGAGTGGCTATATGGTTATTTCGAGCCGCTAATTATTGACAATGATATCTCAAATCCTTTGATAGGAAAGACTCACTGCGCCTAAGGTTTGCAATTCTTACTGCTAGATCACGTTAAAAACAGATCTGATGCAAGAAGCACAACACAATTGTTACTTTTCGCTCAAACACTGACTAAAGCTATTCGACATACCTTGAAGAAATTCAAAGTAACTGCCTGACTTTACGTCAATCTCGCTACCTAACGGATCAAGAATACCCGTTTTTACGTCACTGCCGCGCATCACACTCTCAATCACAGCGGGTGTAAATTGAGGCTCTGAGAACACACAGGCTACATCACCAGTGCCAAGTGTTTTACGAATATGAATCAACGTTTTCGCACCAGGTTTTCGATCAGGAGAAACGGTAAAGTGACCCATTTGATTTAGGTCGTAGCGCTCTTCAAAATAACCGTAGGCATCGTGGAATACAAAGTAACCTTTGTCTTTCACTGGTGTAAGTTGCTGTTTGATTTCTGCGTCTGTCGCTTTCAAGTGAACTTCGAACTTGTTTAAGTTTTCCGCATAAGTTGCAGCGTGTTCAGGGTCAATTTCAGCCAACTTGTGAGCAATAGCATTCGCAACTTGTTGAACAGTTTCAATACCTAACCAAAAGTGAGGATCGTGAGTGCCATGGTTGTGACCGTCATGGTCATGAGCATGTTCGCTACCAAACTCGCGCAATGACAAATCCGGAATTTGGCTAATCGTTAGCGTATTACCTTTGTCGGTCACGACTTTCTCTAGAAACGGCTCAAGATCATGACCGTACCAAATGACAAGATCCGCCGCTGCGACTTTCTTTACATCGGATGGACGCAAAGCATAGTCATGAGGCGAAGCGTTGTTTTGAAGCAGCACGTCTGGTTTTGTTACACCTTCCGTTAGCTCGGTTGCGATCATTTGAATCGGTTTAATACTGGTTAACACAGTGACTGCTTGAGCAGGTAAGGTTAACATTGCTGTAGCAGCAAGAATTATAGCTCTTTTCATAGTTTTACTTGGGGTATGGCGTGGAAAGTGAGATAATGTTACATTATAACATTATTATTTTGCAAATGAGTTTCATTCATGTCTTCACTAGTCCGTCTTGAGCAACTGTGCGTCGAGTTTGACGAACGTAGAGTTCTCGACAATGTCACTATGGAATTAGAAAAGGGCAAGATCACTACCCTAATTGGTCCCAATGGAGCGGGAAAATCGACGTTAGTTAAAGTCATTCTAGGTCTCCAGAAACCGACCAGCGGTAAATTAACCAAACAGCGTAAGCTGAAAATTGGTTATGTCCCTCAGAAACTGAAACTCAACGACTCTCTTCCGCTGAACGTGATTCGCTTTTTAAACCTCGCAGGCAAGTATAGCAAGCAAGAGTGCCTTGATGCGTTACGTCTTGTCGGTGCTGAGCACCTGATCGCAAGTAACATGCACCGTCTCTCTGGTGGCGAAAATCAGCGTGTACTTCTAGCACGAGCACTCCTTCAACGCCCAGAACTTCTCGTTTTGGATGAACCCGCTCAAGGTGTCGATGTTCAAGGCCAAATCGATTTATATGACCTGATTGAAAGCATCCGCCATCGCTTTGATTGTGGTGTGTTTATGGTTTCACACGACCTGCATTTAGTCATGGCTAAGACCGATGATGTGATTTGTTTGCATCACCACGTGTGCTGTTCAGGCTCGCCGGCAACCATTACTCAGCACCCTTCTTATATTGCTCTGTTTGGCAATGCTACCCGTGAGTCTTTGGCGTTTTACCACCATGACCACGAACACCATCATCACGATTTAGCTGGCTCACCAGTCACTGGCGACGCTACCTCTTGCTCAAACCACGCTCACGGACATCACCATCATGATTGAGTTTTTACTGCCTTCAATATTGGCCGGCATTGGTATCGCGATTATCGCAGGTCCACTTGGTTCATTCGTAGTGTGGCGCAAAATGGCTTACTTCGGTGATACGCTTGCACATGCGTCTTTGATGGGGTTAGCACTTGGCTTCCTACTAGATATAAATCTATACCTTGCCCTGCTCGTTTGCTGTCTCGCTTTAGCGGTACTGCTAGTGACACTTCAAAAGCAACAGCTTGTCGCAACAGATACTTTGCTGGGCATTTTGGCCCACAGTGCGTTGTCGATTGGTTTGGTTTCCGTCAGCTTCTTAGACAATGTTCGCGTCGATCTAATGAGCTACTTGTTTGGTGACCTATTGGCGGTATCACCTCAAGATCTGATGTTCATCTATGCTGGTGTCATCGCAGTTAGCGCATGCTTATATCTTTTCTGGCGTCCACTGCTGTCTAGTACCGTGAGTGAAGAGCTTGCTGCTGTGGAAGGTGTGAATACCGATTTGGTACGTCTAGTTCTGATGCTTATGGTCGGTGTAGTGATCGCTGTCGGAATGAAGTTTGTTGGCGCACTGATCATGACTTCACTACTGATTATCCCAGCGGCAACGGCTCGTAAAGTCTCTTCTTCACCTGAACAGATGGCGCTGTTTGCATCGATTATTGGTTCTATCGCGGTGTTGATGGGACTGAGCCTGTCTTGGCATTTCGATACTCCAGCGGGTCCCTCTGTCGTAATCAGTGCCACATTGTTATTCATGCTTAGCCAACTTATTAGCCGCAAAGCATAAGCCCGAGCGGTTTAATACAATCCACCTTGCTTGAGACAAAAATCAAAGCAAGATAAAAACAAGATGGGACGGAAAAAGAAAAGCCTGCGAAATCGCAGGCTTTTTAATACTTCTTATAGCGTGGTTTGATTGATTACCAACCTGTCACTTCACGTAGACCTTTACCAATCTCAGCTAGAGATTTCACAGTCTTAACGCCAGCTGCTTCTAGTGCTGCGAATTTGTCTTCTGCAGTACCTTTACCACCAGAGATGATTGCACCTGCGTGACCCATACGCTTACCAGGAGGAGCAGTAACACCCGCGATGTAAGAAACCACTGGCTTCGTTACGTTTTCTTTGATGTAAGCTGCTGCTTCTTCTTCCGCAGTACCACCGATCTCACCAATCATTACGATTGCTTCTGTTTCAGGGTCTTCTTGGAAAAGCTTCAGGATGTCGATGAAGTTTGAACCTGGGATTGGGTCACCACCGATACCAACACACGTTGACTGGCCAAAGCCTTCGTCAGTCGTTTGCTTAACCGCTTCGTACGTTAGTGTACCTGAGCGAGAAACGATGCCCACTTTACCTTTCTTGTGGATGTGACCAGGCATGATACCAATCTTACACTCATCAGGAGTGATAACCCCCGGACAGTTAGGACCGATCATGCGAACGCCAGTTTCTTCTAGCTTCACCTTTACATCGATCATATCTGTCGTTGGGATGCCTTCAGTGATCGTTACGATAAGCTCGATACCCGCGTCGATCGCTTCTAGGATTGCATCTTTACAGAATGGTGCTGGTACGTAGATAACTGTTGCTGTTGCGCCAGTCACTTCTACTGCTTCACGTACTGTGTTGAATACAGGAAGACCAAGGTGAGTTTGACCACCTTTACCCGGAGATACACCACCAACCATTTGTGTACCGTAAGCAATTGCCTGCTCTGAGTGGAAAGTACCTTGACCACCAGTGAAGCCCTGACAGATTACTTTAGTGTCTTTGTTAATTAGTACAGACATTATTTAGCCTCCGCAGCAGCAACAACTTTCTGAGCAGCATCTGTTAGCGACTCAGCAGCAATGATATCAACATCAGAATTAGCAAGAACTTCGCGACCTAGGTCAGCGTTAGTACCTTCTAGACGAACAACAACAGGTACCGTTACACCAACTTCTTTCACTGCACCGATGATGCCTTCTGCGATCATGTCACAACGAACGATACCGCCGAAGATGTTTACTAGAACCGCTTTCACGTTGTCATCAGATAGGATGATTTTGAATGCTTCTGCTACACGTTCTTTTGTTGCGCCGCCACCTACGTCTAGGAAGTTAGCAGGCTTACCACCGTGTAGGTTTACGATGTCCATTGTACCCATAGCTAGACCCGCACCGTTAACCATACAGCCAACGTTGCCATCTAGTGCCACATAGTTCAGTTCCCACTGAGCTGCGTGCGCTTCACGCTCGTCTTCTTGTGAAGGATCGTGCATTTCACGAAGCTTAGGCTGACGGTATAGCGCGTTTGAGTCGATGTTGATCTTACCGTCAAGACATAGCAGGTTGCCTTCGCCAGTAATAACCAGTGGGTTGATCTCTAGTAGCGCTAGGTCGTACTGAGAGAACATAGTGCCAAGACCCATGAAGATCTTAACAAATTGTTTGATTTGGTCACCTTCAAGACCAAGTTTGAACGCTAGCTCGCGACCTTGGTAAGCCTGAGGGCCTACTAGTGGATCGATTGCTGCTTTGTGGATTAGCTCCGGCGTTTCTTCCGCAACTTTTTCGATTTCCACACCACCTTCAGTCGAAGCCATGAAAACGATCTTACGAGTTGCACGGTCAACAACCGCACCAAGGTAAAGTTCGTTAGCGATGTTAGACGCTTCTTCTACAAGGATTTTAGTAACAGGCTGACCATTTGCGTCTGTTTGGTAAGTAACCAAGTTCTTACCTAGCCATTTTTGTGCGAATTCTTTTACGCCATCTTTTGTATCGTGTAGCTCAACACCGCCCGCTTTACCGCGGCCACCAGCGTGAACCTGACATTTTACAACTTTCTTTTCAGTAGTGATGCGACCTGCTGCTTCGAAAGCTTCTTGTGGCGTATCACATGCGTAGCCTTCCGGTACAGGCAAACCGAATTCTGCAAACAGCTGTTTGGCTTGGTATTCGTGCAAATTCATTTTGATATTCCGTTTGTTTATCCCTTAAGGGATTTATTATTTCCATAACGCCGCATCGATGCGGTACGTCTGTAGGGTCTTCTCAAATCAACTGCTTATAAGTTTATATCGGGGGCAGTTCAAATGAAGGCCAGACGCTGAGCCAGTCTAGCCTCGGATGCTGTAGACGTCGAGCTATCAAGGACAACTCGACGTTTTAGCGATATTAAACGTCTAATAGCAGACGCGCTGGATCTTCTAGTAGCTCTTTAATGGTTACTAGGAAACCCACTGACTCACGGCCATCGATCAAACGGTGGTCGTAAGATAGTGCTAGGTACATCATTGGCAAGATTTCTACTTTGCCGTCAACCGCCATTGGACGCTCTTGGATTTTGTGCATGCCCAAGATTGCCGATTGTGGTGGGTTGATGATTGGCGTAGACATCAATGAACCAAATACACCACCATTAGTGATTGTGAAATTACCGCCCATCAACTCATCAACCGTTAGCTTGCCGTCACGGCCTTTGATTGCTAGCTCTTTGATGCCTTTTTCGATGTCAGCAAAACCTAGTGTGTCGCAGTCTTTTAGAACTGGCGTCACTAGACCACGTGGCGTAGAAACCGCCATGCTGATGTCGAAGTAGTTGTGGTAAACGATGTCATCACCATCGATAGATGCATTCACTTCTGGGTAACGTTTTAGTGCTTCAGTTACTGCTTTCACGTAGAAAGACATGAAGCCAAGACGAGTACCGTGACGCTCTTCGAACTGGTCTTTGTATTGCTTACGAAGGTCCATGATTGGCTTCATGTTCACTTCGTTAAACGTGGTTAGCATTGCCGTGTTGTTCTTCGCTTCTAGAAGACGGTTTGCTACTGTCTTACGCAGACGCGTCATTGGTACACGCTTTTGGCTACGAGCCGCTGCAGGCGCTTCAACGGCTGCTGGAGCTTCTGCTTTCGGTGCCGCTTTTGCGTTTGCAAGGTGTGCTTCAATGTCTTCGCGAGTAATACGACCGCCAACACCAGAGCCTTTCACTTGGCTAGCTTCAAGACCGTGTTCAGCAAGAAGACGACGAACAGCTGGGCTTAGCGCATCGTTGCTTTCTTCTGTTAGCGTTGCTTTATGACGCTTATCAGGAGACGCTTCTTTGTCTTCTGTTGAATCTGTTGTTGGTTCGCCTGCTACTGCGCCTGGCTTAAGCTTCGCGATCAACTGCTTAGAAAGTACTGTTGCACCTTCTTCTTCAATAATGGCTTCTAAAACGCCCGCTTCCGGAGCCGGTACTTCAAGCACAACTTTATCGGTTTCGATATCAACCAGAACTTCATCACGCTCGACTACGTCGCCTGGTTGTTTGTGCCATGTCGCTACGGTTGCGTCAGCAACTGATTCAGGTAAATCTGGAACCAGAATTTCAATTGTCATATCTGTTTCTTCCTTTAACTTCTAGTTCTTAATTCGAAGTTTTTGAGTTCACGTTCAGAGCGTCTTCAACCAACGCTTTTTGTTGTTTCAAGTGCACCGACATGTAGCCTACTGCTGGCGAAGCAGAAGCTGGGCGACCTGCGTATTTAAGATCTGCGCCTGCTGGAATAGCAGCACGGAAGTTGTGTTGGCTACAGTACCAAGCACCCTGGTTTTGAGGCTCTTCCTGACACCACACGAAATCTTCAACATTCGTGTATTGCGCGATAGCGGCTTGAACTTCATCCATTGGGAATGGGTAAAGCTGCTCGATACGCACAATAGCAACATCATCTTGTTCGTTATTGCGACGCTGTTCTAGAAGGTCGAAATAAACCTTACCTGAACAGAACACAACACGTTTCACTTTGCTTGGATCCAGATTATCGATCTCTGGAATCGCTGGTTGGAATGTGCCTTCAGAAAGCTCTTCCAATGACGATGTACAAAGTGGATGACGCAGTAGCGACTTAGGTGACATAACAATCAGTGGACGACGCATAGGACGCACCACCTGACGACGGATCATGTGGTAAACCTGTGCTGGTGTAGATGGCACTACAACCTGCATGTTTTGTTCAGCACATAATTGTAGGTAACGCTCTAAACGCGCAGATGAGTGCTCTGGGCCTTGGCCTTCATAGCCGTGTGGCAGCAACATTGTCAGACCACACAGACGAGCCCATTTTTGCTCACCCGATGAAATGAATTGGTCAATCACCACTTGTGCACCGTTCGCAAAGTCACCGAACTGTGCTTCCCAAATGGTCAAACCGCTTGGCTCTGCTGTTGCGTAACCATATTCAAACGCCAATACCGCTTCTTCTGACAACACTGAGTCAAAGACTTGGAATGGACCTTGTTTGTCATGAATATTCGCCAACGGAATGTAGGTACTTGCGTCGTTCTGGTTATGAAGAACTGAGTGACGGTGGAAGAAAGTACCACGTCCAGAGTCCTGACCAGAGATACGGATACGCTTGCCATCGTCAACTAAGGTAGCGTACGCAAGTGTCTCTGCCATACCCCAATCAAGAGGCTTCTCACCGCTGATCATTGCAGAACGATCGTTGTATAGCTTGTTTACACGGCTTTGTAGCTTATGACTATCTGGGTATTGGATTAGGCGCTGACCCAACTCTTTCAAGCGAGTTGAATCGAATGTGCTATCCCAAGAAACATCCCAGTCATGGCCGAGGTACGGTGACCAGTCAACAGAGTGTAGAGCCATTGGGCGCCACTCTTTAACCACGACTTCGCCTTTGTCTAGCGCGTCGCGGTACTCGTTAACTAACTGAGTCGCCACTTCGATATCTGATTCGTTTTTGTCGATCAGAACATCAGCGTACAGTTTACGAGGCGTTGGGTGTTTCTTGATTTTTTGGTACATCAACGGCTGAGTTGCATTCGGCTCATCCGCTTCGTTGTGACCATGACGACGGTAACAAACCAAATCAATCACAACATCGCGTTTGAACTCGTTACGGTAATCCAGTGCAATGCGCGTTACGAAAGCAACCGCTTCTGGATCGTCAGCGTTAACGTGGAAAATTGGTGCCTGTACCATCTTCGCGATATCAGTACAGTACATGGTCGAACGTGTATCGCGAGGGTTCGAAGTCGTGAAACCAACTTGGTTGTTCACAACAATACGAACTGTACCGCCAACGCAGAAACCACGAGCAAGAGACATGTTGAACGTCTCTGCTACCACACCCTGACCTGCGATTGCAGAGTCACCGTGGATAGTGATAGGTAGTACGCGGCTTCCATCAAAGTCACCTAAGCGATCTTGACGAGCACGAACTGAACCAATAACTACTGGGTTTACAATCTCAAGGTGAGATGGGTTGAAGGCTAGCGCTAGGTGAACATCACCACCCGGCGTTGCAAAGTCTGCAGAGAAACCTTGGTGGTACTTAACATCGCCCGTACCCCATGTTTCATCATGCTTACCCGCAAACTCATCAAACAAATCTTGTGGCTTCTTACCAAGAACGTTAACAAGCATGTTCAAACGTCCACGGTGAGCCATACCGATAACCACTTCACGCATGCCGCTTGTACCAGCATGACGGATCAGTTCTTTTGTCATCGGAATCAGTGCATCACCACCCTCAAGCGAGAAACGCTTCGCACCAGGGAATTTTGCACCCAAGTAACGCTCAAGACCTTCAGCAGCCGTTAGCTCCTCAAGGAATGTACGTTTTTCGTCTTTATCGAAAGATGGCTGACCAACGACAGACTCTAAACGTTGTTGGATCCAACGCTTTTGCTCTGTGTCTGTCATGTGCATGTATTCTGCACCGATAGAACCACAGTAAGTCTTCTTCAGTGCTGAGTAGATGTCTTTCAACTGCATCGTCTCTTGGCCAATGGCAAAAGAACCTACGTTGAAAGTTTCTGCGAAGTCATCTTCGGTGAGATTGTGGAATGCAGGGTCTAGCTCCGCCACAGGTGGACGTTGCCATAGACCTAGAGGATCGAGTTCAGCAGCTTCATGACCGCGGAAGCGGTATGCGTTGATAAGCTGTAGAACTTTTACTTGCTTAGCGTCGACATCTGGATCACTAACTTGGACACTGTAATGCTTTGTTTCTTGAGCGAGTCGTCGGAAGTAGTCACGGACACGCGAGTGCGGCTGTTCAGCCACTTCTTCTGAGTTCTTAGGCAACTCATCAAATACGCGTTTCCACTCCTCACTTACCAGATCGGGATCACTTAGATACAGTTCGTAGAGGTCCTCTACATACGTTGCATTGGCGCCAGCCAAGTGTGAAGACTCGAGCCATGCCTTCATCACGCCGTTGTGCATATTTTCCCTTAACCAGTAGTTTTCACGTTTGCTTCGGTCTGCGCCGAGCTATTAAGAGCCGCTCCAAGTAGAGCGGCAATTTTTGTTGTTAATTAAATCGAACGATTCACCAGCATCGACTTGATGTGACCGATGGCTTTCGTAGGATTTAGCCCCTTAGGACAAACACTTACACAATTCATGATGCCATGGCAACGAAAAACGCTAAATGCATCATCAAGATCGGACAAACGTTCATCAGTCGCTGTATCTCGGCTATCAATTAGCCAGCGGTAAGCCGCTAAAAGACCAGCAGGGCCGATAAATTTATCTGGGTTCCACCAGAATGATGGACAAGAAGTTGTACAACATGCACACATGATACATTCGTACAATCCATCTAAATGCGCACGTTCATCTGGCGATTGTAAGTTCTCGCGTGAAGGTGGTAGAGCACCATCATCAATCAAGAAAGGCTTAACTTTCGCATAGTTATCGTAGAACTGCGTCATGTCAACGATAAGATCGCGTACTACTGGTAGACCTGGTAATGGTCGGATGACAATCTTGTCACCCTGCAGTGCTGAAAGCGGTGTAATACACGCTAGACCGTTTTTACCATTCATGTTCAGGCCATCAGAGCCACAAACACCTTCACGACATGAGCGACGGAATGAGATGCTAGGATCTTGCTCTTTCAGCAGAATCAACGCATCCAGAACCATCATGTCTGAGCCTTCTTCCACCTCAAGGGTGTAATCCTTCATGTAAGGTTTTGTGTCTACATCCGGGTTGTAACGGTATAAAGAGAAGTTCAATTTCATAGTCATTTCCTCCTCTTAGTATGTACGTACTTTCGGTGGGAAAGCGTCACGGTGAACTGGCGTCATGTTTACATCACGCTTCGTCATCGCTTCTGTTTCCGGGTTGTAGATAGAGTGGCATAGCCAGTTTTCATCATCACGCTCTGGGAAGTCGAAACGAGCATGTGCACCACGGCTTTCTGTACGGTAGTTCGCCGCTACAGCTGTAGAGAATGCAGTTTCCATCAAGTTGTCTAGCTCTAGACACTCGATACGTTGCGTGTTGAATTCAGAAGACTTATCAGCAAGGTGTGCGTTTTGCAGACGCTCGCGGATCACTTTCAGCTCTTCTAGACCTGTTGCCATTGCATCACCTTCACGGAATACCGAGAAGCTGTTTTGCATGCAAGATTGCAGATCTTTACGGATTTGAACTGGATCTTCACCACCAGTGCTGTTTTCCCAACGCATAGTACGCGCTAGAGACGCTTCAATGTCAGATTCAGTTGCTGGGCGAGCTTCAGCTTGAGCAGCCAATGTTTCGCCAAGGTGTAGACCTGTCGCGCGACCAAATACCACAAGGTCAAGCAGTGAGTTACCACCCAGACGGTTTGCACCGTGTACTGATACCGAAGCGATTTCACCACATGCGTATAGACCTTGAACTTCAACGTCATTGCCGTCAGCAGTCTGCTTGATTGCTTGACCTGAAACTTGTGTTGGAACACCGCCCATCATGTAGTGACAGGTTGGTATTACTGGAATTGGCTCTTTCACTGGATCCACATGCGCGAATGTACGTGAAAGCTCACAGATACCTGGTAGGCGAGATTCAAGAACGTCTTTACCTAGGTGATCCAGTTTCAGCTTGATGTGCGGACCCCAAGGGCCGTCACAACCACGACCTTCACGGATTTCAATCATCATTGAACGCGCTACTACGTCACGGCCAGCAAGGTCTTTCGCGTTTGGTGCATAACGTTCCATGAAACGCTCGCCGTCTTTATTTAGAAGGTAACCACCTTCACCACGACAACCTTCAGTAACAAGAACACCTGCGCCAGCGATACCCGTTGGGTGGAACTGCCACATTTCCATGTCTTGCATTGGAACGCCAGCACGCAGCGCCATACCAACACCGTCACCAGTATTGATGTGAGCGTTCGTTGTAGAAGCGTAAATACGACCTGCGCCACCTGTTGCTAGGACAGTTGCTTTCGATTTGAAGTAACAAATCTCGCCCGTTTCCATACAGATAGCAGTACAACCCATGATCGCGCCATCTTGGTTTTTCACCAAGTCTAGTGCGTACCACTCAGAGAAGATGGTTGTTTTGTGTTTAACGTTTTGTTGGTAAAGCGTATGAAGAAGTGCGTGACCAGTACGGTCTGCCGCAGCAGCAGTACGAGCCGCTTGCTCACCACCAAATTCTTTCGATTGGCCACCAAACGGACGTTGGTAGATAGAACCGTTATCGAAACGAGAGAATGGTAGACCCATTTTCTCTAGTTCGATAACCGACTCAGGGCCATTCTTACACATGTACTCGATCGCATTCTGGTCACCAATGTAATCAGAACCTTTTACTGTATCGTACATGTGCCACTGCCAATCGTCCTTGTGCGAGTTACCAAGCGCAACCGTGATACCGCCTTGCGCAGATACAGTATGAGAACGAGTTGGGAAAACTTTTGACAACAAAGCACAAGATAGGCCTTGCTCCGAAATTTGTAGTGCAGCGCGCATACCTGCACCACCAGCGCCGATTACTACGGCATCAAACTCACGAACTGGAATAGACACTTACGCACCCCACAGAATAAATAGACCAGAGAAGACATAGCCGAATAGAACGGCAATAACACCAAGTTGCAGTGCGCCACGAAGTTTCGCGCACTTAATGTAATCCGTTAATACTTGCCACAAACCGATCCACGCGTGAATCAGAATCGAAACAAGTGCCAACATGGTGAAGACTTTAGTGAATGTACCACCAAAGAATTGGGTCCAAGATGCGTAAGAGATATCTGAGAAAGCGCAGAAGCTCACTAGATAAATCGTGTATAGAGTCATGATGATCGCTGACGCACGAATCAGTAAGAAATCGTGGACACCGTTACGACCAAATGAAGAAACGTGTTTTACCATACCAAGATCCCCGCCAATAGTGATAACACTGCAGTAGCACCAAACGCGACTTTAGCGCTCATTGCGCCTGACTCGAGTTCTTCAAAGTGGCCTAGGTCCATCAACAAGTGACGAACACCACCAGCAATGTGGTAGGCAAGTGCAGTTAAAATTCCCCACAGAATGAATTTCACGAAGAAGCTATCGACGATGTCAGCGGCTTCCATAAAACCCATCGGGGATGACAGAGAAATGGACAGTAACCAAAGTAATATACCCACCGCAACAAACGTAATCACACCCGACACACGGTGTAGGATGGACGCGATTGCTGTGATGGGAAAGCGGATGGTCTGTAAATCTAAATTAACAGGTCTTGACTTTCTTTCTTTCACGGGCTTGCTCACTCAGCTCCATTGAGCATTTATTGTTATAACCAATTTCAGCTTCCAAACGTACAAAAGTTAACATTTGATTAACAAATACTCGCAATAAGCTCGGAGATAATTGTAAACACTTTGTTAACAAACGGAATCTGTAAACAAACCTCACTTTTGTTTTCAGCCCCGAATTTATAAGGATTTAACTAAAATTTTCTGTGCCAATATACGGCCAGCAACATTCTAATACAATTGATGTAACAAATTATGCTACATAGAACAGATTTTTAACGATTTTCATGAGAAAAATCATAACAAGTGCACACAAAACTGGAGAAAAATTGACTTTAAGCTTTAACAACAGTACAAAAATGGCACATAAACATCCTGGACGGATTAAATAATAAACAAAGGAGATTGTTATGGCGGATAAGAAAGCTACCCTTCATGTTGAAGGTCATGCGCCGATCGAACTGCCAATTATGGACGGTACGCTAGGTACACCTGTGATTGATGTTCGTAAACTGGGAGCCAATGGTTACTTTACTTTTGACCCAGGTTTTCTTGCCACTGCATCTTGTGAATCATCAATTACGTACATCGATGGCGGCAAAGGTATTCTTTTGCACCGCGGTTACCCGATTGATCAATTAGCCAATAACGCAGATTACTTGGAAGTATGTTACATCCTGCTTTATGGCGAAGCCCCTACCCGTGAGCAATACGAGCAATTTAAAACAACTGTTACTCGCCATACTATGGTGCACGAGCAGATCGCAAGCTTCTTCCATGGCTTCCGTCGCGACGCTCACCCAATGGCAGTAATGTGTGGCGTAGTTGGTGCACTAGCGGCCTTCTACCACGATTCACTAGATATCAATAACGACGAGCACCGTGAAATTGCGGCTTATCGTCTACTATCTAAAATGCCAACGCTGGCAGCGATGTGTTACAAGTACTCAATCGGCCAGCCGTTTATTTACCCTCGTAACGACCTAAACTACGCGGAAAACTTCCTGCACATGATGTATGCAAACCCATGTGAAGAATACGAAGTAAACCCTGTTGTTGCGCGTGCGATGGATAAAATCTTCACACTTCACGCAGACCACGAACAAAACGCTTCAACGTCGACAGTTCGTCTATCTGGTTCTTCTGGCGCGAACCCATTCGCTTGTATTGCCGCAGGTATTGCTTCTCTATGGGGTCCTGCACACGGTGGTGCAAACGAAGCGTGTCTGAAGATGCTTGAAGAGATCGGCAGCGTAGACAACATTCCTGAGTATGTTGAGCGTGCAAAAGACAAAGATGACCCATTCCGTCTGATGGGCTTCGGTCACCGCGTTTACAAGAACTACGATCCACGTGCGACAGTAATGCGTGAAACGTGTCACGAAGTTCTTAAAGAGCTGAACATCCAAGATCCACTACTAGACGTAGCAATGGAACTTGAGCGTATTGCGCTTTCTGACGAATACTTCGTGTCTAAGAAACTTTACCCGAACGTAGACTTCTACTCTGGCATCATCCTAAAAGCGATCGGTATTCCTGTATCGATGTTTACAGTTATCTTTGCGATTTCTCGTACTATCGGTTGGATCGCTCACTGGAACGAAATGCACAGCGACCCACTAAACCGTATCGGCCGCCCTCGTCAGCTATACACTGGTGAAACTCAGCGTGAGTTCTCTCCACTGCATGAGCGCGAGTAACGGTTAGAATCGAGAATCGAGAATCGAGAATCGAGAATCGAGAATCGAGAATCGAGAATCGAGAATCGAGAATCGAGAATCGAGAATCGAGAATCGAGAATCGAGAATCGAGAATCGAATAAATATGAGGGTTGACGTGAAAGCGTCAACCCTTTCTTTATTTAAGGAACTCAGGAACGAGCTGAAGCCCTATGGATGCGGGATAGCGCTCGTGCGGAGTCCGAGTACTTCGTCATCCTCAAGAGCGAGGGACGAGCGAGTTGGGGATCTGTTCTTCCCTTCAGATCCCGAAGTGCAACTGTCTCTCATAGCAAAGGACAAAGCCCGTCCCTTCTATACTGGGTTATCAATATCAATAAACGTAACATCTAAACCGTGCTCTTGCGCTAACCATTCACCCAACGCTTTAATGCCGTAGCGTTCGGTTGCATGGTGGCCAGCTGAGAAATAATGAATGTCTAATTCACGAGCCGTGTAAGTGGTACGTTCTGAGATCTCGCCCGAAATAAATGCATCTAATCCATGCTGAGCCGCAAGCTCAATGAAGTCTTGACCACCGCCGGTGCACCAGCCAACAGTCTCAATCATTTTGTCTGAATTTTCAGGCGCAATATGCAAAGGTTCACGGTTTAAGACTTGATTGATTTTGTGTGCGAAGTCAGCGCCAGTCATTGCTTGTTTCAAGCGGCCAAACAGAGCGACAGATTGAGGGTGCCCTTCCAAACCGCCTTCCACTTCAATGTCTAGCAAGCGAGCAAGTTCTGCGTTATTACCTAGCTCAGGATGAATGTCTAACGGTAAGTGGTAACCATATAGATTGATATCATTTTTGATCAAGCTACGGATGCGCTTTCCTTTCATACCACGAATAGGCTCTGGCTCGCCTTTCCAAAAGTAACCGTGGTGAACAAGCAGTGCATCTGCCTTTAACTCGATGGCTTTGTCGATCAATGCCTGTGAGGCTGTAACTCCAGTCACAATGCGTTTGATTTCTGATTTGCCTTCTACTTGCATACCATTTGGCGCGTAATCTTTGATAAGTTGCGGCGACAGTTTCTCGTTAAGGATCTTTTCCAGCTGTAAGTTATTCATTTTTACTTCCAATACTTGTGGCTTGAGCAAAGTGTATATCGAACCGCAATCTAGATGCCAGTTGTGACATCCCCAACTCAAATAAATTTCGATACAATAGGAAGGCTATGCCAGTGACAACAAGGATAATGGATGAATTCTCTACAACGTTTCTATCAATGGATTGCTTGCACCCCGCCACTCTTTAAACTTCAAACGCCATTTGCCACTGTAGAAGATCTTCTGGCATCACCTCTATCAGACAACGAAGACTACGAAGACTACGAAGACTACGAAGACAACGAAGACTACGATGGTAATCCACGACTTGGCTTCCTTTACCAACACCTTTGCACCAAGCTGCTAACTTGCTCGCCTCGATATGAATTGGTTGCTGAAGAGATTCAACTCAATGACACGACTGGCCGCACGATTGGCGCCGTTGATTTGATCCTCAAGAATCAGGAAACCAAACAACACGAGCATTGGGAAGTGGCCATCAAGTTCTACTTACTGCATGAGGGTATTTGGTATGGGCCGAATGCTCACGACCAACTGCACAAGAAACTCGACCGCATGCTCACCCACCAGCTAAAAATGAGTCAAAGAGAAGAGTTCCACCAACAGTTACCGTTAGACAATATACCGAGTGAGCACCTTCTAATGCAGGGACGCCTTTACGTTAACCCTTTTTCTGCAGAACCTATCCCGACAAGCTGTTTAGGTTACGAACTAGACCCAAGCCAAATATCCGGTTACTGGTGCTATCAAAGCCAATGGGAGCAAATTGAAGAGCCACTTTACGCCCTCTCTAAACCGCTTTGGGCAATCGGCAATGAGCAGTTCTTAGAGCCTATCGATAAACCATCCGATAGGTTTGTTCACGCTCAAACAAAGAGCGGTCAATTTTGGTTTGTTGTACCGGATACTTGGCCGAACTAAAACGGGAAACGGGAAACGGGAAACGGGAAACGGGAAACGGGAAACGGGAAACGG
>NZ_JAADJW010000043.1:0-40122 GCF_010092875.1 Vibrio sp. LB10LO1 | reverse complement strand
CACAAATTCTATCGCAAGCGTCAAGTTCTATCCTTGCGCAAGCGAAACAAGCGCCAAACTCAGCGCTAAGCCTACTAGGTTAATAAACCTAATCGACGTGATACAAAAGCCAGGCTAACCCCTGGCTTTTTGCTTATTCAAATCACGCATTAGGTACACCGTACAGGACGGGAACAAGGAGTTCGTATCGATTAGATGGTCTCTTTAAATACCAATGTCACTGCGATGATGACGCAGCGACACCTCGGTCACGCAGCTGAGCAAAACATAGAATCGCAGCGCAATCTCACTTCGGGGTATCGGATTAACTCCGCCAGTGATGACGCTGCTGGTCTACAGATCTCCAATACTCTTAATGTTCAAACAAGAGGGCTTGATGTCGCCTTGAGAAATGCGCACGACGCATATTCGGTGGCACAAACCGCAGAAGGCGCTTTGCATGAGAGTAGCGATATATTGCAACGCTTACGCTCTCTAGGGCTGCAAGCAGCAAATGGCAGCAATGATTCAAGTGACCGGCAAAGTATTCAGTCCGAGGTTGTAGCGCTGCAAGATGAGCTAGATCGTGTCGCGATCACGACGACATTTGCAGATAAAAACCTATTTGATGGAGCTTACGGTTCACAAAGCTTCCATATTGGCGCGAATGCCAACTCAATCTCTTTGACGCTACGAAACATGCGTAGCCATATTCCAGAGATGGGAGGACAGCATTATGTTGGTGATGCGGTCGATAAAGACTGGCGAGTCACTAAAGATAATCAAACCCTCAAACTTGAATATCAAGACAGCAAAGGGCAATCTCAAACTGAATCTATTAGGCTCAAACTAGGAGACCGCATCGAGCAAGTTGCCACTTACATCAATGCGCAGCAATCGATAGCGAGTGCCTCAGTAACGGAAAACAACGAGCTGCAATTTTTTGCTTCAACGCTGAATGCGCCAGAGGGTGTGGAACTAAAGGGCAGTTTAGCGGATGAGCTTGACGTTACTGCTGGTGGGTTAGTCACCATGGACGATATCGATATGTCGACTGCTGGTGGTGCACAGCTGTCAATTGGGGTGATTGATGCCGCGATTAAGTACGTTGACTCACATCGAAGTGAAATAGGCGGCTTCCAAAACCGGGTGAGTGGCACCATGGATAACCTTAACACGGTGAACCGAAGTGTGACCGAATCAAAAGGGCGGATACGAGATACGGATTTTGCGCGAGAATCGACGGAGATGGTGCGTTCACAAGTACTGCAAGATGCAACTACCGCATTGTTAGCCCAAGCGAAGCAGAGACCGAGCTCGGCACTTGGCTTACTTAGTTGAATAGGTTGCAGCGATGAACATCGCTCAAGAACAAAAGTTTCAGGTAATAAAAAACGCTGCCATTGGCAGCGTTTTTTTCGTGTTCGGCTAAGTAAAAATTACTTAGTTACACGTAGAACTGGAGTTTCACCAACAGTTACAGAACCAGAAAGCTTGTTCAGCTCTTTGATTTCGTCCATGTTAGAGATAACAACTGGAGTTAGCGTTGATTTCGCTTTCTCTTCTAGAAGAGCTAGATCGAATTCAATTACAGTGTCGCCAGCTTTAACAGTTTGACCTTCTTCTGCGATACGCTTGAAGCCTTCGCCTTTCAGTTCAACAGTGTCGATACCGAAGTGAACGAATAGCTCAACACCGTCGTCAGACTCGATAGAGAACGCGTGGTTCGTTTCGAAGATCTTACCGATAGTACCGTTTACAGGAGCTACCATTTTGTTACCAGCAGGTTTGATAGCAATACCATCACCAACGATTTTCTCAGCGAAAACAACATCTGGCACATCTTCGATGTTCACGATCTCACCAGAAAGTGGTGCGATGATTTCGATTGCACCTGCGTCAGCGCTGTCGTCAGATACTAGCTTCTTAAGTTTGTCAAACAGACCCATTGTGTCATGCTCCTAACGTTTTATTTAATTCTGTCGAATTATAGTATACCAATCTTTCGAGATAGACGACTTTTTTTGAGCGCCTATCTCATTGGAATTAGTTGATTATTGAGTTTTCTCTGCAATGAACTTTTCTACAACTGCTTCGATTTCTGCTGCTGTTGGTAGAGAAAGTGCTTCTTCAGCCATTGCTTTCACTTCTGCGAAGTTAGAGTTACGGATAACTTTCTTCACTTTAGGGATAGAGATGCCGCTCATAGAGAATTCGTCCAGACCCATACCTAGAAGTAGAAGTGTTGCACGCTCATCACCAGCTAGCTCACCACACATACCAGTCCACTTACCTTCAGCGTGAGAAGCGTCGATAACTTGCTTGATCACAGTAAGTACAGCTGGTGATAGTGGGTTGTATAGGTGAGAAATCATCTCGTTACCACGGTCAACCGCTAGTGTGTACTGAGTTAGGTCGTTTGTACCGATAGAGAAGAAAGCAACTTCCTTCGCTAGGTGGTGCGCGATAGCTGCTGCAGCTGGAGTCTCAACCATTACACCGATTTCGATGTTTTCGTCGAATGCATGACCTTCAGCGCGTAGTTCTGCTTTGTACTCTTCGATTGCTTGCTTAAGCTCACGGATTTCTTCAACAGAGATGATCATTGGGAACATGATACGTAGTTTACCGTGTGCAGATGCACGTAGGATACCACGTAGCTGGTCACGTAGGATTTCACGACGATCCAAGCTGATACGTACTGCACGCCAGCCTAGGAACGGGTTCATCTCTTTTGGAAGATCCATGTAAGGAAGATCTTTGTCGCCGCCGATATCCATAGTACGGATGATCACAGCTTCGCCGTTCATTGCTTCAGCAACTTCTTTGTAAGCTTGGTATTGCTCTTCTTCAGTTGGAAGTGCATCACGGTCCATGAATAGGAATTCAGTACGGTACAGACCAACACCTTCACCACCGTTACGGATGATACCGTCACAGTCTTTAACAGTACCGATGTTACCGCAAACTTCTACGCGGTGACCGTCAGTTGTTTCTGCGTGTAGGTCTTTTAGCTTAGCTAGCTCTTCTTTCTCAGCAAGGAATGCAGCTTTAACTGCTTTTGCTTCTTCTAGTTCAGCGTCAGATGGGTTGATAACGATTTTGTTGTTCATCGCATCAAGAATCAGCATGTCGCCGTTCTTAACTTGCTTAGTGATGTCGTTAGTACCAACGATAGCTGGAAGCTCAAGAGAGCGAGCCATGATTGAAGTGTGAGAAGTACGACCACCGATGTCACAAGCGAAACCAAGAACGTAGTCTAGATTAATTTGCGCTGTTTCAGATGGTGTTAGGTCGTAAGCTACTAGGATAACTTCTTGATCGATATCGCTTAGAGAAACGATGTTGATACCTAGTGCGTTCTTAACAAAACGAGAACCGATATCACGGATGTCAGTTGCACGTTCTTTCAGGTATTCGTCGTCTAGAGACTCAAGAGCGCATGCTTGCTCTTCGATCACTGAGTGAATCGCGTGATCAGCAGTCATCTTGTCGTTTTTGATAAGTGCTAGGATTTCCTCTTCTAGCTCTTCGTCTTCAAGAAGCATGATGTGACCTTCAAAGATCGCTTCTTTTTCTTCGCCAAAAGTTTCAAGCGCTTTTTGCTTGATAGTTTCTAGCTGAGCTGCAGATTTGTTACGAGCGTCAAAGAAACGTGCAACTTCTGCTTCTACTTGATCATCAGAAATAGTGTTTGTGTTTAGGACAATTTCATCTTCTTGAAGTAGTAGTGCTTTACCGATTGCAATACCAGGAGATGCTAGGATGCCTGAAATCATAGCCTTACCTTAAGTTGGTCAACTTTATAAAACGGGAGAATAATGGGTGCGCTAACGAATAGTATTAGCTTAGTTTTGAGCCTATTTCCAACGAAGCCATTTTGCTTTCACAAAATGGCTTCTGAAATAGGAGACCGAATTAGTGTAGTTGGTCCATTAGAGCAACTAGGTGGTCAACTGCTTGCTGAGCTTGTGGGCCTTCAGCAGAGATAGTTACTAGAGTACCTTTTACTAGGCCTAGTGTTTGCAGCTTGAATAGGCTCTTAGCGCTAGCGCTTTTACCGTTAGAAGTCACAGTGATGTCCGCGTCGAATGCTTTAGCTTCTTTAACGAACTGTGCAGCTGGACGAGTGTGAAGACCGTTTTCTGCTGTGATTTCTACTTGCTTCTCGTACATGTGATATACCCCAATAAATGTATTTTTTTGTTAGTTTATGACTAAGTTTTAGCTTAACTGCTTTACACCTTGTGCGCTAGCACGGGAGAGTTCAAAGCGTGTCAGAACTGATACTAGTCAAAAGTTTGGTCATTACGCAACTGTTTGCGTGCGTAATCACACTGAAACCTTTTTGGTTTAGATTCTTTATTTTGAACCTAAAAATAAAACACCCTGATATTACCAAAGGTGGGGCAGGGATCAACAAAAAAGCCCCTGAACGGGGCTTTTTTAAACGAAAAATTGATTTGACCACATATTACTGTTGGTTCTCTTTCTCGGTAAAGATACCCGCAAATAGCGCTGTACTTAGGTAACGTTCACCAGAGCTTGGTAGAACGGTTACGATAGTTTTTCCTGCAAATTCAGGGAGTTCTGCAAGACGGTTTGCTGCAACAACGGCGGCGCCCGAAGAGATACCTGCTAGGATGCCTTCCTCTTCCATTAGGCGACGAGCCATCTCGATCGCTTCTTCAGAAGTGACTTGCTCAACGCGGTCAAGAAGTTCCAAATCTAGGTTGCCAGGGATGAAACCTGCGCCAATACCTTGGATTTTGTGTGGTGCTGGCTGGATTTCTTCACCCGCTAGCGCTTGTGCAATCACTGGTGATTCAGCTGGCTCTACTGCCACAGAAGTGATGGCTTTGCCTTTTTCGCCTTTGATGTAACGGCTTGTACCTGTGATCGTACCGCCCGTACCGACACCCGCTACGAATACATCGATTTCGCCGTCAGTTGCGTCCCAAATTTCTGGACCAGTCGTCTTTTCGTGAATCTCTGGATTAGCAGGGTTGTTGAACTGTTGTAGAAGAAGGTATTTGTCTGGGTTGCTTGCAACGATTTCTTCTGCTTTCGCGATCGCGCCTTTCATGCCTTTTGCTGCTTCTGTTAGTTCTAGGTTTGCACCTAGTGCTTTAAGAAGTTTGCGACGTTCAAGACTCATAGACTCAGGCATAGTCAGTGTTAGCTTGTAACCGCGAGCTGCTGCTACGAATGCAAGCGCAACACCTGTGTTACCACTTGTTGGTTCAACTAGCTCAACGCCTGGCTTAAGCGTTCCCGCTTTTTCTGCTTCCCAAATCATGTTCGCGCCGATACGACATTTAACACTGAAGCTTGGGTTACGCGCTTCGATTTTCGCTAGAACTTTACCGTTGCTCACTTTGTTTAGGCGAACGAGTGGCGTGTTACCAATGGTAAGAGAGTTGTCTTCGTAGATCTTGCTCATAGTGATGTTCCTTCATTACACGTTTTGTGAATATGGTTAGAAGAATATGCGGTATAAAAAAAAGGGAAAAGGATTAAAAAGTTATATCTTATGAGGTTGGTCGAGAAATGAGCAAAATAAAAGGGAAGGCTGATTCTGCCTTCCCTGAATAGGTTTAAAAGTGGGCTACTGTTGATGTTTAAATTCTGTCACCCACATGGCTGTCGCACCACATACTGCAACTGGCATCACAATGAGGTTAAGAATTGGAATGGTCGTAAAGACAGAAACCAGTACACCGAAGCCGTATGCCTTACCTTGCTTTTGTTTCAATTTGTAACGCATGTCATTGAAAGGCACTTTATGGTTATCAAATGGATAGTCACAGTACTGAATTGCCAACATCCACGCAGTGAAGATGAACCACAAGAAAGGCCCAACGGTTTGGCCTAATGCTGGGATGAGTAGCAGCAAAAATAAACCTATCGCCTTTGGTAACACATATAGCAGCTTGCGCCATTCTCGGGCCATGACTCGAGGCACATCTTTAATCAAAGCTGCAAAGCCATCGTCATTGACTTTTTGTCCAGTGAGGGACTCTTCGACCTTTTCAGCCAACAAACCATTAAATGGTGCGGCGATGAAGTTCGCCAATGTGCTGAAGAAGTAAGAGAAGGTGGCAAGAATGGTCAACACCAAAATTGGCCACAAGATGTAGGTGAGCCATGAGAGGAACTCAGGCAATTTGCCAATCCAACTCTCGATCCAAACATCGAGATGAGAGAATAAATAGAAGATAGCACCACCAACAAGCAAGATGTTGGCAAGCAGTGGCAAGACGACAAAGCGACGTATCTCTGGAGAAAGTGCTATTTGAATTCCATATAGGAAGTAACCGAATCCGGTTCTAGGCTGATTATTCGACTTCATATCCATTTTGCTTCGTGTAAGTGAAAACTCATTGTACCTGTGGATGCTTTTCTTTCAATGCCCTAACAATTTAGGTCTTGTAAAGTGGAATCGTGGCAAGAATCACAACAAAAAGCGGAACTTCTTGCATTAAGTTGTTCTAAACCTACATATAGTTTTGGTAAAGTAAAAGCATCATTCGGATTTATTGCACTTGGGTTGCTGCTCAAGGATGTGCGAGTAGTAAGAACAAGTAGATTGAGAGTAAATAATGCAGGAATTGCGATTCGTACTCATTGTTGTTGGCGCATTAGCCATCGCCGCGTTGCTGTTTCATGGTTTGTGGACAAGCAAAAAAGAAGGCAAAGCAAAATTTGGTAACAAGCCACTTGGCAAGTTGGACGTTGACCAAGAGGATAAAGACACTCCTGAACAAGAGCGCGATTTTGCTCCTGCTCCAGAAGATGATTTTGAAATCATTCGTAAAGATCGCAAAGAGCCAGATTTTGGGATGGAAAATTCATTCGATAACAAATTCTCGTCTGATCCTCTGATCGATGATGTCCTTGAGGCAAAAGAAGACAAAGAGCAGAGAGAAGAGCAAGAGATTCCAGCGTTTGTTGCGACGAAGACGGATGACGAGCAAGTCGAACCGGTACTACAAGAACCTGCGAAGGCTTTTGCTGAAAAAGAAGAAGTCGCAGAAGTTGTGGAAGAAACTCTCCAGCCAGTGTTTGAAGCTCCTTTAGCAGCGCAAGCGCCAGAAGTGGAAGTTGCACCAGTGGTCGTTGATCCGGTTGTCGAAGAACCGAAGCCTGAACCAGAAATGCAAGTGATTGTATTGAACGTCCACTGCGCTGGCGATGAGCCTTTTGTGGGCACTCAATTATTCGACAGCATGCAACAAAATGGCCTCATTTATGGCGAGATGAACATTTTCCATCGTCATGTAGATTTGTCTGGTAACGGCAAAGTGCTATTCAGCGTAGCCAATATGATGCAACCAGGTACGCTAGAGCATGGCGACCCAGCAGAATTTAGCACCAAAGGTATTTCGTTCTTCATGACGCTACCTTGCTACGGTGAAGCAGACCAAAACTTCAACCTAATGCTGCGCATTGCGCAACAAATCGCTGACGATATGGGCGGTAACGTTCTGGATGATCAACGAAACTTGATGACACCAGATCGATTAGCATCATATCGACGTCAAATAGTTGAGTTTAATGCTGCTAACGCATAACCTTAACACCAAATAATGAAAGGGCTCCGTTAGGAGCCTTTTTTCTTAGATTCCCAACCTCATTGATGAATATACACGGGGCTTTAATATGTCTGAATCAGTACTTCAGCGACTAGAAGAACTAAAAGAGTCGCTGCATTACCACGCTGTTCGTTACTACGTGGAAGATAACCCAGAGATTCCAGATGCAGAATACGACCGTATGATGCGTGAACTATTGGATATTGAAGCCGAACACCCAGAACTGGTTACTGTTGATTCTCCAAGCCAACGTGTTGGTGGGCAGCCATTGTCTGAATTCAGCCAAGTTACTCACGAAGTGCCAATGCTGTCATTAGACAACGCTTTTGATGATGCAGAGCTAGATGGCTTTCATAAACGAGCTCAAGACCGTGTCGTTGGCCATACCATTAAACAATACTGTTGCGAGCCTAAGCTTGATGGCTTGGCCGTGAGCTTACTGTATGAAAATGGTGTATTGGTGCAAGCTGCGACTCGTGGTGACGGTACGACGGGTGAAAACATCACTGAGAACGTACGAACCATCAGTGCTATTCCATTAAAGTTACAAGGTAAAGACTGGCCGACGCGTCTAGAAGTGCGCGGTGAAGTATTCATGCCAAAAGCCGGTTTTGACAAACTTAACGAGAACGCACGAAAAAAAGGCGAGAAAGTTTTTGTTAACCCACGCAATGCGGCAGCAGGTAGCCTACGTCAATTAGATTCTCGTATCACGGCTTCACGTCCTCTAAGCTTTTATGCATACAGTGTTGGCGTTGTGGAGGGGGCAACTCTTGCTAACAGTCACTACGAACGATTCTTACAAATCAAATCGTGGGGCTTGCCAATGTGTCCAGAAACCAAGCGAGTCGATAGCTTGGAAGAGGTTAAAGCGTACTACCAAGATATTCTTACTCGCCGTGAAGCTTTGGCTTACGAAATTGACGGTGTCGTTATCAAAGTGGACGACATTGCGATTCAAGAGCGTTTAGGTTTTGTTGCTCGTGCTCCTCGTTGGGCGATTGCCTACAAATTCCCGGCTCAGGAAGAAATCACCACACTGAACGAAGTCGAGTTCCAGGTTGGTCGTACTGGCGCGATTACTCCAGTAGCCAAGCTTGAACCAATATTTGTTGGCGGTGTAACGGTCTCTAACGCGACACTTCATAACGCAGACGAGATTGAGCGTTTGCAAGTGATGGTCGGTGACCAAGTTGTTATTCGTCGTGCTGGTGATGTGATTCCACAAGTGGTGTCTGTTATCAAAGAGCGTCGCCCAGAAACTGCGCGCGAGATCGTCTTCCCGAATGCTTGTCCGGTATGTAGCTCTCACGTTGAGCGCATCGAAGGGGAGGCGGTAACACGTTGTACTGGAGGTTTAGTTTGTCAGGCTCAACGTAAAGAAGCGCTGAAGCATTTTGTGTCTCGTAAGGCTCTTGATGTTGATGGCTTAGGCGACAAGGTGATTGAGCAGCTGGTGGATCGCGAAATGGTGGAAACCCCAGCTGATTTATTCAAGCTTTCTGCGGGTGTCTTAACAGTACTAGAGCGTATGGGGCCTAAATCGGCAACCAACGTTGTTAATGCGCTTGAAAAATCAAAACTCACAACGTTGCCACGCTTTTTGTACTCGCTGGGTATTCGTGAAGTCGGGGAGGCGACAGCGGCCAACCTAGCACAATACTTCAAAAACCTAGATGCAATTCAGCAAGCAACAGAAGAGCAATTGATTGAAGTTCAGGACATTGGTGTGATCGTAGCAAAACACATTACGACGTTCTTTGGTGAAGAGAAAAACCAAGCCGTTGTTCAAGACTTGCTAGCACAAGGCATCAACTGGCCAGAGATTGCAGCACCACAAGAAGGTGTTGAATTACCATTGGAAGGCAAGACGGTTGTATTAACTGGCACCCTTTCTCAACTAGGTCGCTCAGAAGCGAAAGAAGCATTACAGAATCTAGGCGCGAAAGTAACGGGTAGTGTATCGAAGAAAACAGACATTCTGTTTGCTGGTGAGAATGCTGGTTCTAAGCTTGCAAAAGCACAAGAGCTAGGTATTGAGATTCAAACTGAACAAGACTTGCTCAACTTAATGAAATAACGCCTATCAAAAAAGCTAAAAAATAACTAAAAGCCCTAAATGCCAGTCGTTTAGGGCTTTTTCTTTGCAATTAAAAAGTCACTTAATAGCCATCCAATGCGCCTTTTACTGATTTCAGTGATCAGGATCTCTCCTTCAGTTATTCATCTCTCACAGCAAAAAAGTCTGCGATCAACTTCAAATTGAGCGTTGTCTAATCTCTTCAAGTTGCTGAATAATAAGGGATTGCAGTTTGATTGTGTCTTTGGTGTTAAAAATAAGATCTGGATCAACAACTTATATGGAACTTTGGCGTTGGTCATATTTTTTTAGAAAAAAAATAAGTTCCGTTTGGATGTTTTTAGATGCGAAGTTAGTCTTAATGGCGTGGATACACGGTGTGTATGCAGGAACTAAAAATAACTAAATTAGAGATGATTTAGGTTTATTCAGGAATTTACTTCTCCCCTTCGGCGGCCAACTTAAGGTGAGATAGAAAAATACAGCTATACCCATTTTTAGGAGTTTTTTTCCATGGACAAATTTTTCAAGGTATCTGCTATTACAGCAGCAATGATGGGCGCACTTGCAAGTGCTCCTGCAATGGCGGCAACTGACTCTGCTGCTGGTGACCAATATGTAGACGCTCTTTCTGAGTTTCTTGATGGTGCAACACTATCTTTGGTTGCAGTGACAGACACGCGTTACCGTTCTCATAAGATTGGTGTAGATGCTGATCACGAAGAGAACCTAAACTACACAGATTACAACGTTGCTCTAAACTTTTCTTCTGGTTACCACAATGACTCAGTAGGTATCGACCTTGGTGGTTACTTCAGCGGTTCAATGTACAACAACGGTGCTTGTTCAGAGATTTCAATGTGTGACGGTTGGGCTCAGGATGAGTCTCAAAACGGTGCGCTTAAAATCACTAAAGCTGCAGTTAAATTTAAAGGTGGCGAAAGCTTCCGTGGTGACTTTGGTCTAACTCAAATGGGTGTTGGTACGATTGGTAACGTATGGTCTTTCGTTCCAGGTACTTACAAAGGCGGTAAAGCATTCGTTGATGTTGGTGGCTTTACTCTAGGTTACGGTGCGTCAACTGGCCACACTGCTCCTTGGTGGATGACATCTAAGCAAGATCCAAATGTTAATAAGTCAAACGACAGTACTTTTGATTTTCTACAATCTATCGGTTTGACGGGTAAAGTAGGTGGTGTTGGTCTTAACTTAGGTGTTGGTCATGCAAACCTAGCTAAAATGGATGAGTCAAACACATCATACAAAGCTCAGTTTGATTTCAATGTTGGCGATGCAGCACTAGCTTACGACCTTTACGCAGTTAACTCTGATGTAGACTACGATGGTTTGGGTGCTCACCACGGTCTGTCTTTGACAATGCCTGTTGGCACTATGAACTGGATGTCTCAAGTTCGCTACACTCACACTGAGAACAGTGCAGAGTTCACTCCACGTACAGTTCGTGGCTACGGTACAAACAACGGTACTTGGAGCCAGTGGTGGGATGCACTATCTGACTGGAACCAAGATACTCAAATCGCATGGTACAACCGTCTAAGCACTGACTTCGGTGGTGGCTGGTTCGGCTACGTTGGTCTAGGTCTATCAACTATTTCTGAAGACAAAGTTGGTTTCGATTCAGAATACGCAGTTAACGGTACAGTAGGCTACACGCTTCCAGCAGGTGCAATGAAAGGCACAACAATGCGTTTCCACTCTACTTACTTAACTCGTGACATGAACGACAGCTCTGACTACGAGCGCGTTGACTTCCGTTTCCAAGTTATCGTACCGCACAACTTCTTCTAAGACACAGTCTTGTTGAAAGTAAAATGGCCTCAATATGAGGCCATTTTTTGTTACATTTCTTTCCCTTCTAACAACTTACAATATTCTACCGGCATAGAAACAATATCGCCGTTTTTAATCATGCATTGCACTTCTGGGCCTAAAGTTCTTCCTTGGTTACCATTTGCACCACTGTAAGCGTGAGCAGAGTTAAATGACAAGGCTACAATTGATATCGCGATTGATAATATATATCTCATAACAAAATTCCTATAAATATTGTCCGTTTCTAAATGAGCCATCTTAATCATTCGAAACTACGTAACTACTTACTAAATTTAAAACGTGCTTAATGAATGCTCATTATTTTATGACTCTCATTTCTAAACCAATATTTGATTTAAAGCTGTTGATTAATAGAAAAATTTAACGACAAATCTCTGACAACTAAATGCTGTTATCAGTATTTAGTCTTACCATTTTGATGTTGGCATAAGACTATTGGCATGTAATCGCTAGTCCCATCTGGCAGGTAGCATTGCACGTTAGGTCCTGTCGCGCTGTTGCCGTTAGAGCCTGTGTAGGCAAACACACTCGATGAGAACAAGACGACAGCGAGTAACATCATTGTCTTTTTCATAGTACTTCCTCTTACTTACCTTAAAAAATATAAGCACCTAATTGACATGCTTATGCGTTAAGTATGTATAGAGACCTAGAAAGATCAAAATTAAATTCAACAGTGTTTTATTTTTTAAAATAAATTTAGATTTCGAAAAAGGAGTTATATTTTTCTATGTGTCTGAATTGTTCAATTTTAATAAATGAAGATTGGATGAAAAAGAGAGGATGTTGATAATATTTCTGTTACTTAATTTTTATGGATAATTTAAATAACTCAATGAAATAAAAGAGGTAGTTAGAATAAATATGAAATAGGGTGCTTTGCACCCTATTATTTTGACACAAATCAGCGAGAAACCGGCTTAATCTTGAGAATGATGCCCTCTACAGCCACAATCTCGACTCGAGTTCCTGCCGGTAAGTCGTGCTCTGATTCGGCAGACCAAGTCGTATCGGCAACTCTTAAGCGGTTCATGCCGACAGTGAAGTCTTCTTCCAAAGTGACAATATTGCCGATCAATTGTTTATGCTTTTGATTGAGGTCGCGAGCTTTGTCGCTTTTGCGATCCTTCGACCATTGTTTTCGCCACCAAAGCCAAGTTGTCACTAGGCTGAAAGCAGCAAATGCTAACCATTGCATTTGCCAACTAATCGGTAAGAAAGACAAGATAGCACCCACAATTAGTGCAGAGAGGCCGAGCCATAAAAAGTAGCCGGCTGTCCCGAGCAATTCAACTGCGAGTAACGCGAGACCAAACGCAATCCAATGCCAAAAGGTGACACCTTCCAATAGGCTAAATAAATCCATAAGCAGACCTTAGTCTTTACTTTGTTTGAACATTTCTGCGATACCCGCGACAGAGCCCATTAGCCCAGTGGCTTCGATTGGCAGCATGATGATCTTGCCGTTTTCAGCTTGGCCAATACTCTTCAATGCTTCGGTGTAACCTTGGGCTATAAAGTAGTTCACGGCTTTTACGTCACCTTTAGCGATTGCCTCCGATACCATGTAAGTCGCCTTTGCTTCTGCTTGTGCGGCGCGCTCACGAGCCTCCGCGTGTAAGATAGCAGATTGCTTTTCACCTTCCGCTTTTAAAATCTCTGACTGTTTTTGGCCTTCGGCACGTAAGATCTCAGCTTGGCGAACCCCTTCAGCTTCGAGAATTTCCGCACGTTTGTTACGCTCTGCTTTCATCTGAGCGTTCATTGCTGCTGTTAGGTCCGCTGGTGGTTGAACATCTTTGATTTCAATACGAGTGACTTTTACGCCCCAAGGGTTGGTCGCTTGGTCGACAATAGAGAGCAGTTTGGTATTGATCATGTCACGTTGGCTAAGCATCTCGTCCAATTCCATTGAGCCAAGGACGGTACGAATGTTAGTGAGGGTTAGGTTACGAATCGCATGTTCTAGGTCGTTAACCTCATAAGCGGCTTTCGCGGCATCGATGACTTGAACAAAACCTACCGCGTCAATGACTACATTGGCGTTATCTTTCGAAATCACTTCTTGTGCTGGAATGTCGAGTACACGCTCCATCATATTGACCTTTTGTCCGACACGGTCAACAAAAGGAATGATGAGGTTAAGGCCTGGCTTGAGGGTATGGGTGTAACGACCAAAGCGTTCGACCGTCCAGTTGTTGCCTTGTGGAACGGTTTTTACTGCAGAAGCGAGGAGGATAACGGCTAGAGCAACGAAAATACCGATGGTGATCAATGAGTCAATTGGCATGTGCTATTCCCTTAAGTGCATAATGTTGATTCATTTTTACTCATTTAGGCTGATGAAACAATCGTAGAAATGAGAGGCTCGATAAATTCCAGACAAAATAAAGGCCGGTTTTTCCCGGCCTTTCGCTATTTAATCTCACCCATTACTTAAGGCAGATTGTTTATTACGTTGACTATTTACTTCGGATATTCAATCCAACTTGAGCCGTCCAGCGAGACGTAGTACTTACCATTGACTTCGATAACGGTTGAACCTGAGTTCTGCGCAACCACTAGAGTTTCAGGTAAGTTCTCGGCTAGGTCGCTCGGATTAAAGGACTTTTTCTCGTAAATGTTTTGCTCGAGAATATTTGACACCAGTTGTGATAGCGCTAAATAACTTGAAGGTGCTTTCACGTGTTCAGTTTCACCTTGACGCTGAACCCCTTCGCCAAAAACTTTAATACCTACTGGCGTATGTACAATGGTTGGAGCCGGGATCTCTCGCATGCCAGATATTTGCATTCTATCGCCTCGCATACCCGCACCATGTTCTGGCACTAATGCGACCACGATGTTGCGTTTAGAGGCTTCCAGCTCTTTAAAGAAGGCGTAAAGATCATCAAGTAGATTCTTAAGTCGTTTCTTATAACTCACCATTGAGGTTGTTGAGTTGGCATTGATGATTCGGTTTCCGTCATGCAATGAAATAGAGTTGTATAAGGCAACCACTTTTTCATCATCGCTTTTTATCCTTTGTTGCCACCAGTTATCAAGCACTTGCTTATCACGGAAGATAGAGGAACCATCAAATGATTTTTGGTAAGGCGTGAATCCTGCTTGTGACATGAGGTCGGTTTTTAGATCGCCATCTTTCTTAATTAACTCCAAGAAACTATCGAATACGCCGTTGTGGTTCATCAGTAAGTTTTCTTGAAAGCCAAGGGCCTTTAAGTCGTCGAATAGATAACATTGCTTGGGCGCGGGCGCAAATAGCTGGCTGTGTGCCTGCTGGCCACAGCTTGCTCTTAATAGTCGAATAACAGCAGGGCCACTGTAGGAGGTTGCGGCACTGAAGTTGTCGAACATGATGTCGAATTCTTTGAACAGCGGATGATCGGCCAAGCCAGCAATTTCAATATCATCCCAAGCTACGGAACAGATACTCAAGAACAGCAAGTCAAATGGCGCGTCTTGAGTGTTATCTGGGTTAAATGACACGCGTCGCGACGCTTCTTTAGCAAAGAAATCTGCTTTCATGCTGTTGAGCGTGTCGTCGTTGATTTCTGTCATTTGCGGTTTTGTTGTTTCTGCTACGTCAGTCGTGGCTGGTGGTGCAGGTTGAGCTACTTCAACCGTTACAGGGCCCTCGGCATCTTTGGGAACGCTGACGTAAAGCATCGCGATAACAACAAACACCGAAATGCGCAAAAACTTACTCAGGATGTAATAAGCAGCACACAACGCAAACAGCCCTAGCAGCGCTTGAGCAGAGATGAAGCGGCCCAGGAGTTCAACAAGATAGCTAAACTCAAATTGCATTAGCTGGCCAGCTTGTGCCCAAAGTCGATCGAGTGGTGGAAGAAATGAATCGTAATGAAGCAACCATGCTGCAATAACAATCGCAACCACATGACGGAGGGTATTTAACGCTTTTACTGGCACTGGGAGCAAAATAAACAGCAGTAGTGCGAAGTTTTCTAGCGGGTGGAAGCCTATGACCCCTTGTAGATAAAGGGCGACCTTGGCAATAAAATAAATGTTCCACCATCCCAATCCAATCGTGAACTGGGCAGTTTGTTTAGGATGTGAAGTCATCACTTAAGCTTCTTATTTTTGTTGATGGACAGATCTTGTTCAAAATAGCGCGAACGTTTTAGGTTTCGCTGGTAGAAGTCATATACCGCACCGACAATATCCCGCAAGAAGTAGCCCAGAATCAGGCCTACACTAAGGCTAATGCCAACAGTGAGAAAAAAATCATTTATGTTCATGCTTGCCCTTTCAGGTTGATGGGTTTCCTCACAGCAAATAAAGCGGGTACGTTATTTAAAGGTTGTTTTGATGCTGAAAAAATCTGCTTCTCTGTGGTTAGGTTAGAGACCTCCTCAGAGATAATGACCTCGTCTTCCATGATGTATTTTAGTTCACTTTCAATGTCATACTGGGTTTCAAAACTACGAGTTGAGTGAAACAAGTCTCGAGTTGGGAACTCAAATATATTGTTGAGCGCAACTTCAATATCGTTGTGACGGATAGCACTAAATAAAACGTAAAGCGCTTTATTGCAGGCTGTCACTACGTCACCATCTCTGCGGATATGACACAATCTGAGGCACTCTTCAGCGCTCATGCCTGGTAATAAGTTGAGTTTGATGAGGGCGAAGTTCACATTAGATCGAGTAGAGCTAGCGATAACGTCTGTACAATATTGAACAAAGTCTCGGTTATTTAGGTAGCCTTTACTGCCAAACTTAACATCGTATTTGAGTAGGGCGTCCAAATTTTGTGGCAGTGAGCGCGTTAGCATCTGGCCCTGTATAGCTTCCACTTGAGTCATAAAACGCATTTGTGGGACTTGAACAGGCGAGATTAAATTCACCCCAGCACGGAGAAGAAACTTCTCGTCGGCGTACCTCAGACATTGCTGTGTTTCACGGATGATGATTTTTAATTGACGACCCGCCTTCATTCTCAGACGGTAACAATCCAATGCCAACTGTTGTACTTCGTCTTGGCTCGCGCAGCTAAATATGAGCGTTGATGCCCTCGGACTGTCTAGCATGCTTATCAGGTTCTGATTGTCTTCTGCAATGTGCATTTCTTTTGGCACGTTAGTGCTCTCGCCAATAGCCTCTCTGGAAATATAAATCCGTTCACTGTCTGCTTTGTCTTCGGTGACTTCCGATGCTTGTACTTTTTCATACGGTGTCGCTATTAACTTATCGGCTTTATCATGAGTAAGGATGTACTCTTCTTCTGACTTCACGCCGTGCTTATTTGACCAAAAATCAACGAGGTAACCGTAACGAGAGTCATCTAAAGCCGTCATGGTGGCTAAACCGGAGATAAAGTGATTATTGGTCAATAACTTTGGTTTTAGTATTGAGGTCGCAAGGTGCCCATAAATATATACATTGACCACAGACTCTTTCTTATAAGATAAAGCGCTTAGTTGCTGTAGGAACAATCTCACATCACTGTCTTCGCATTGAACTAAAATTGAGTCCGGAATAATTAAATTAAAATGTGAGTTTTTGGCTATATTTATTCTGTGAATGTCTCTGGCTAGAAATACCGGATTTGGCTTCTTTGTTGAGGCCTTATTGCTGATAAAGAAAATCTTATCCAAATTTTCGGCAGATAAGTTATTGAATTTAAGTAATGTGCTGTCATTTAGACCGGAAAGAAAAGAAGCTTTATCAGAGAAGGATGTAAGTGAACTGTTACCAGTATTGCATGTTGTATTTATTAGGTAATCGATTGCCATACGCTTGTGGGAAAATAAATTGACGTAGACAGACTTAATCTCACGCTCACTTGTAATCGCGGATAAACCGTGTATTGATGACATTAACTTTACCTTGTATATCAGTTGTTTAATATCATTTGCTTTAATGGCTAACAATCCGCTGTATGCCAATCCTTACAAAAAATGCATTCTTAGTGACAAGAAAATGACGCTTAGATATTAAACGAAATTGATCAAAAATAAAAATAGATATAGCATTATCTGCCTTGATGTTTATAAACCTAAAAGTTCTGCATTCTGAAATCTATATGTTCTAAGTATGCCTATATCTATGGTTTATATATCGTAAATGGATAATTACAACATATCTTCATAACTTCGGTTTCTGAAGCCAAACATCACTTAGGAATTTAATAATCATGTGATCAATGACTTAGGTTGTTCGCATTTTTTATTATTCTGTAAATATGTGATGCACGGATAAGTGCGTCAAATTTTCATCAGTATGGCTTAATCAGAGTTTAAGTGTAGGACAGGAATCCCGCCATTTTCTGAGTAAGTGTGCGAGAAATATGGAAATATGTTGTGACAGAACCAGCAAAAGATATTAATTCGATCTACTCTTCATATAACTTAGCTCAGCACCAGTATGTTGAAACAACAGAAAATGAGTCATACCACAAGGTGAAAAGTAAGTGGTTAATCTTTCAATCACAGTGTACTGGCGAGACAAAAATGGGCAGCAGAAAGAATCAAGCAGGTCTTAAAACGGAAGCGATATGAAGCGCCTTCTTCTTGTGAGCTTAAGAGGCGGTTGTGGCTCGACAACACTGACCGCAAACTTAGCTCAAGCTTTAGTCAAAATTAACAAGCAGGTTCTCGCGATAGATGCGTTACCTGAAAACTTGCTGCGTCTTCACCTTGGCCTTCCCTCTGAAGAGCAAGATGGTTGGGCTAAGCAAGAGCTCAATGGCGGCTCGTGGATGGAGGCTGGCTATCAAAGTCCTCAAGGCGTGACTTTCCTTCCGTTTGGCCAAATAAATGATGAGCAGCATTCTCAGTTTTCTCTCGCTCATCACCATCCCCTCCAACAGCTTGCTGAGGCCACTCTCGAAATTGATGAGAGCGAGCAATGGCAGTTATTTCATGGTGACTTGTCTTATCTAAGTGCGCCAAATCTAGCAGGCTTTATGGCTTCTATGGATATGGTTTTGGTTGTACTTAATGCAGATGCCATCAATTACTCTGTATTGAAAAACCAATTTCAACATCAGCATGGTATTCAAGCGTTGATTGAACAGGGCAAACTCAAATTTGTCCTCAATAAGTATCAACCGGAAACAGAAATTGGACGTGACTTCATGCTGGTTTTGAAAAAAGAGTTAGGGGATGCTTTGGTGCCTGTGATGATGCACAGAGACACGGCACTGCCGGAGTGCGTTGCAAACTTGACCACGGTGCAGCATTACTCTCCAATTAGCCAAGCAGCGAAAGATTACCAGTCCTTGGCGTTTTGGTGTGTGTCTACACTCTCGGCAACCAGTGCCTAGGGTGGTGTAGTAATGCGTAGCCTTAATCTTATCTTCCAAAGCTGGGTCGTTGAGCAGTTTAATGTGCAGAAAACCGTTTATGAGCAGGCTTGGAACTGCAAATCTAACTGGCTCGGGCGCTGTTTGCTTTCGTTTTGGTTTTCGCTGAGTTTTATTTTCTTAAAACCAATGATCGGCGGTGTGCCGTCTTGGAAGTTGCCTCTCGTTTATTTCCCACATGTTAATTATGCAGCGCCAAGACTATTCGACCCGGTTCGTTTCGTTATCCAAAGTGTTTGGTTGCTATGCTTCAAGCAAAACCTCAATGCATCTTGGTCGAAAAAGCTCGGTGATTTTTCTCTTCATATCGCGGAGCAAGTTCGCAACGCGTTTTATCTGCCATTTGAGTTGGTAGCGAAAAGCGTTCGCTGGTTGGAAAAGACCGCTAACCAAGTCAAAGACCCTGAGGTCCGTGAGCGCATCAAAGCGAGCAAACCAGCAATGGCACTCAATTACATTCTTTTGTTTGTAGTCGTTCTCATTGCTTTGCTGTGTTTTACCGTCCCATTTGGTTATGAGGCGCAGACGGTGTTTGTATTGCTTCTGTGGGCATTAGCCATGATGGTAAGACGCATGCCGGGTCGCTTCCCGACGATGCTGCTGATCATCTTATCTGTGACCGCTTCTTGCCGTTATCTTTGGTGGCGTTACTCTTCAACCTTAAACTGGGATGATCCTGTTGCTTTGGTTCTGGGTGGCATTTTGCTTTTGGCAGAAACCTATTCTTGGATCGTATTGATGCTGGGTTACTTCCAGAATATTTGGCCACTCAACCGAAAGCCCGTTTCTATGCCGACGGATCAATCTACTTGGCCAACTATCGACCTGATGATTCCTACTTACAACGAAGATCTCGATGTAGTGAAAGCAACCGTGTATGCGTCGATGGGGGTGGACTGGCCAAAAGACAAATTAAAAATTCACATCCTTGATGATGGTAAGCGAGATAGCTTCCGTGATTTCGCCAAGAGTGTTGGAGTCAACTACATTCGAAGGCCGACGAACGAGCATGCCAAAGCCGGTAACATTAACTATGCACTAAAGCAGACGGATGGAGAGTTTGTGGCGATCTTCGACTGTGACCACATTCCAACTCGAGCATTCTTCCAGCTCACTATGGGCATGTTCCTCAAAGATCCGAAGCTCGCGCTGATTCAAACTCCGCACCACTTTTTCTCTCCGGATCCGTTTGAACGTAACTTGTCGAACTTCCGCAATGTGCCTAATGAAGGCAACTTGTTCTATGGATTGATTCAAGACGGTAACGATTTATGGGATGCGACGTTCTTCTGTGGCTCGTGTGCCATTTTGCGTCGTGAGCCGCTTGAAGAAGTCGGTGGTATTGCGGTCGAAACCGTAACGGAAGACGCACATACCTCATTACGCATGCACCGTTTGGGTTACCGCTCTGCTTATCTCAAGCAGCCGATTTCAGCGGGTTTAGCGACTGAAACCTTATCAGCGCACGTCGGGCAACGTATTCGTTGGGCGAGGGGGATGGCGCAGATTTTTCGGGTCGACAATCCGCTCACTGGTAAAGGGCTCAAGCTGTCCCAGCGGCTTTGTTACATTAATGCCATGCTGCATTTCTTATCCGGTATACCGCGTATTGTGTTTTTGATTGCACCTCTGGCGTTTTTGTTGCTGCACTCTTACGTCATTTACGCACCAGCATTGGCGATCATCCTGTACGTTTTGCCGCATATGATCCACGCCAGTATGACCAACTCACGCATGCAGGGTGACTATCGTTACTCCTTCTGGGGAGAAGTGTATGAAACCGTGCTTGCTTGGTACATCGCAAGACCAACCACCGTCGCTTTGTTTGCGCCTCATAAAGGGACATTCAATGTAACGGCGAAAGGGGGCTTAGTTGAAAACTCGCATTACGACTGGGTGATCTCTCGACCGTATTTGGTGCTCGTGGCACTGAATATTCTTGGTTTTACCGTGGGCCTGTATCGAATGGGGTGGGGGCCCCAGGATGAGGTCGGCACTGTCATCGTGAACTTAGTATGGACGATGTACAACTTGCTGATCTTAGGTGCAGCGGTCGCGGTTGCGGTAGAAGCGAAACAGGTACGAAAAGATCACCGCGTAGAGGTGGCAATTCCTGTTGCGGTGAGATTGCATTCTGGGCATTTGATTCAAGCTCAGATGAAAGACTTTTCTTTAGGGGGCGTCCGCATAGAAATCGATGGAATGGATGAACAAACTTGTCAGTACCTACTCGGTCAATCACTGGAAGTGATTCTGAATCGTGGTGGTCAAGAATTCGTGTTCCCGATGACCGTCGCCTATGCTCATAAAGGCATCTTTGGTATGCAACTCAATGAATTGTCGCACCAACAACAAATCCAGTACGTCCAGTGCACGTTTGCGCGAGCAGATACATGGGCGAAATGGCAACAAGGCTATCAAGCAGATAAGCCACTATCGAGTATGCAAGCCGTGCTACAAGTCGGCTTCAATGGATACAAGCGCTTGCTACAACACTGTCCTAAATTTGTCATGGCCAGTGTGGATGCTCTTTTATTTTGTATCGAATTTATTTGGTCACTTAGACCTCGCTATGTCCCAACCAGGACCCAAAGTCATGCTAAATAATAAAAAACTAACAGCGTTGACGACGGCAGTCACTCTGATGTGTATGTCGGGCAGTCTCGCGGCACAAGAAGTAAAACAGCAATTGTCGGAACCTCACGCTCAGCAACAAGGCGCGGAAAATGCCACTGTCTTTAAGCGCGTGGTTCCATTTACTCAACTGGGCTACAGTGGCTCAATTGCGATTCAAGGTAGCGAAGCGAACGCTTATGTCGGCTTTGGCTCTCGCCTTGATGAGGTCGTGTCTAAAGCCACTTTGTATTTTGACATCACGCCTTCACCCGCGTTGCTTGCCTTGGTTTCTCACGTCAAAGTGTATTTGAACAATGAACTCATGGGTGTTGCGTCCATTGTTGATGGCCAACAAGGCAAAAAGCTTAGCCTTTCTATGCCTTTAGATACGCGTTATTTCAGCAACTACAACCAAATTCGTTTTGAGCTGATTGGCAATACTCACAAAGATTGTGCGAATCCGAATGATTCGAGCATTTGGGCAGAGATCAGCCAAAGCAGCCGTATCGAAATGTTCGTGCAAAAGACGCAGTTGGAAAGCGACTTGAGTCTGCTGCCTGCCCCATTTTTTGATGTACGCGACTTTAGCCAACTCAACTTACCGGTTGTGATGGGCGATAAATATGACTTAGACGAAGTGAAAGCCGCTGGTGTTTTGAGTTCCTACTTTGGCTCTTTAGCAGCTTGGCGTGGGGCGCAGTTCCCTTTGAGTTTCGACACCTTGCCAGAGCGCAACGCCGTAGTGTTTATCACCAACGATAACAAGCCAGAGTTCTTAAAAGATTTTCCGGACACTGATGGCCCTCGTTTACAGGTGATCACTCATCCAACTGATCCTTACGTGAAGTTACTTTTGGTGATTGGCCGTGATAGTGCAGACCTCAATACAGCCGTACGTGGTTTGGCATTGGGTAACCAGATTCTTACTGGACCAATTGCTAAGATCAACGAGGTGAAGCAAATCAAACCTCGCGTGCCCTATGATGCGCCAAACTGGGTGAGCACCGATCGTCCGGTTGCGCTTTCTGAGCTTGTCGAGCAAAAGAGCATGCTGCAAGTGGAAGGTCGCACACCACCACCTATCAGCGTTAGCCTACGTTTGCCACCAGATCTATTCACTTGGCAAAGCCGCGGTATTCCAATGGATCTGAACTACCGTTACTCACCACCGACAGAAGACCATTCAGGCTCTCGTCTAACACTGAGCATCAACGATCAATTTATTGAAGCGTTTAACCTCACAACAGAAGGTCAGGGTGGTGATTCCAACCGTGTTCGCGTGCCTTTGTTGGATGACAGTTTTCTCAGTTCTGCCGATCAGGTTCGTATTCCCGCGTTTAAAGTTGGCAGCAAAAACCAAATCGACTTTGAATTTGGTTTTGCCTCGGTTACCGATGGACAATGTCAGGTTACTCAACCGAGCAAACAATATGCTGTTGTAGATGGAGACTCTACGCTCGACTTCAGTGGCTTCCCACACTATATCGAAATGCCAAATATGCGTGCGTTTGCCACATCAGGCTTCCCGTACACACGTATGGCCGATCTGTCTGAAACTGCGGTAGTCGTTCCTAAAAATGCCCCAAGAGAGGCGTTGCAGACATTTTTAAACATGATGGGTTCGCTAGGTGCTGACTCTGGTTATCCGGGGATTCAGATTCAACTAACGGACCAATGGGATGCAGAGACACTAAAAGACAAGGATATCTTAAGTATTGGCGTTGTGCGTTCATTGGAAGAAGCGGCTAACGACCCAGAGCAAGTTAACCTCGTGGTCGAAGCCGGCGAACGTCAAATTCGTTTGCCAAGTAAGAATGAGCAACAACTTGGTATGAACTGGATGAGCCCTAGTGATGCTAACCAAGTCCCTGCCGATTATGTCTCAGTTGAAGCTGATGGTTCCTTTGCTGCGATATATGGCATGGAGTCGCCATACACAAGCAATCGTAGCTTGGTGTCAATCATGGCCGCACACCCAGCAGATTTTGCCTCGGTGGACAAAGCGCTCTCAGATTCGGGGAAAATTGAGCACATGTTTGGCTCTGTGGTGACGTTAAGAAACGACGAAGTCGCAAGTTATAACGTAGGCTCTCATTACTATGTTGGTGAGCTCCCTGTATGGCAGTTGGTTTGGTATCACTTCTCAAATCACCCAATTGTCGTGGCTTGTTTTGCCGCGATATTGATGGTGATTGTCACTATCGTGCTGTGGCGTGTGCTACGTCAAGTGTCGGCTAAGCGTCTCGAAAAAACGGAGGAAGAGGAAGAATGAAAAAGCTGATAGCACTCATGATTCTGATGGCTTCTCCTCAACTCTGGGCAAGCACGTGTGACTGGCCTCAGTGGGATACATTTAAGTCGGTTTATATTGAACAGGGAAGAGTAGTAGATGGCAGCGATGAGCGCATGATCACTACGTCTGAAGGCCAGTCCTATGCGCTGTTCTTTGCATTGGTTGCCAATGACCGAAAAGCCTTCGCCGAAGTGCTTAAATGGACTCAAATTCATCTGGCTGGTGGCGATCTAACGGCAAGGGTGCCGGCTTGGTTGTGGGGCAGAAAAGCGAACGGCAGTTTTGGTGTTTTAGATACCAATGCAGCATCGGATTCCGATCTTTGGATTGCGTACGCTTTAGTGGAAGCAGGTCGATTGTGGGATAACTATTACTACCAATCGCTTGGTCATCTGCTTGCTAGTCGAATTTTACGTGAAGAAACTGTGTCGATTGATGGCGTTGGTAGCGTGTTGCTGCCTGCACCAACAGGGTTTGAATTTGGTGAACGCTACCGTGTGAATCCGAGTTATGTGCCGTTACAGCTGATTGCACGAATGGAAGCTCTGTATCCGCAGTATTCATGGGATAGTATGTATAAAGCGAGCGCGCAGATGCTAACGCAAACCATGCCAAAAGGTTTCAGCCCTGATTGGGCAACGCTTAGTCAAGGCCAGTACAGTGCTGATTCGGTGACTGGGCCAATTGGCAGCTACAACGCCATCCGTACCTATTTATGGGCCGGTATGCTTGATGACCAAGTTGCGGAAAAAGCGTCACTGATTCAGCAAATGCAGCCCTTTGTCGCAGCGACTAAAGCACTTGATGCGCCACCACGAGAAGTGAATACAGAAACAGGTGAATACACTCAAGTTGGCAGTGCTGGATTTTCTGCCGCTGCATTGCCTTTGCTGGCGGCGTCTGGTGAGTCTGAGCTGCTCAAAGCGCAAGCAAGCCGAGCGCAGCAAGAGCTTATCTCGGACAGAAACGACCACTACTACGACAATGTCTTGAGCTTGTTTGGCCTAGGCTGGCATCAGGCGCGTTACCGCTTTGGCAAACAAGGTGAACTGTTGCCTGCATGGAGCGAGCAATGCCAAGAATAAGACGCGCTTCGTGGTTAATTCCATTGGCCATGATGGCGAGTGGAGTTTACCCCGTTCACGCGCAAAGTTTCAGTTCAAAACCGCTGAGCCAAGCGCAGTTAGCCGCGGTTTATCAACCGATCGAAACGGTTCAGTTCTTGACCTCTCTTGCTCGAGTGAACTCGGTAGAGTGGTTGGTTGAACAGCTTAAGCTGGCGGATGCGATAGGGCGTGACGATATCGTTGAAAGTACCCTTGAGCGTTTGTTTGCGATTGAGGAAGGGAACCCGATTGGCTTGTATTACCAAGCCAATATGTATTTAAAGCGTAAACAGCCGGAGCTTGCCAAGCAGACGTTTCAGCGTTTAACCAAACAATCGCCAAACTCTCCGCAAGCGAAAGATCTTGCCGCCATAATGGCTCTTCAGGGAGATAAGAAAGGCGATTACCAGCGAGCGAAGCTGCTTGCTAAATCTGGCCGTTACGAAGAAGCCATCAAAGCGTATAAAGCTATTTTCCCAAACGGCATGCCCTCGGCTGCCTTGCAGTTAGAGTTTCTTCAGCTGCAAAGCAATCTTGATGGCAGTTGGCAGACTGTTAAACAAGGCCTAGAGCGGTTGAATGCAGACTACCCGGGTGTGCCTCAGTTTCAACTCGCATTGGCAAATCATATCCGCAAAGAGAATCCCGCTGACCCATGGATTTTAGATACCTACAAAAAGCTCGCTTTAGCCCCAGTCATTGGCAGCAGTGCGGCGACATCTTGGTTGCGTGCCCTCGACCAACTGCCGATTTCAGAACAAGTGGTTCAACAATACGCGATTCTAGCGAGCTACTATCCTTCGGACCTAGAGATTCAACGTGCTAACCAAGGTGCGAAGCAACGTTGGGAAACCGAGCAAGACCTGCGTAAGGATCCAACCTATCTTGCCAAATTGAAAGGTCTCAAACTGCTGGATGAAGACAAAACTTCGCAAGCTGAGAAGCAGTTGCGTTATGCGATGACGACGCGTCCAAACGACCCAGAAATATTGGGTGGGATGGGCAAGGTATATCTGCGTAAAGGTCAGCAACAAAAGGCGCTTGAGTATTTTGAACGTGCACAGCAGCTAGATAAAGATCCAGATAGTGCCTCTAAATGGGCCACTTTGATTGAAACCTCGCAATATTGGGCGTATTTGGATCAAGGTGATGCACTGGCCGAGAAAGGGCAGTTTAAACAAGCTGAAAGCCTTTACCGTAAAGCCATTCAATCCGATAAAACTCAGCCTTACGCTTTTACCTCTTTGGGGGCGCTTTACTTAGAACAAAAGAACTATGCCGCGGCAGATAAAGCCTATATCCAAGCACTCAAACTTGAGCAACTCAACGGCTCTGCCTTACGTGGACGACTCGATGTTCGTATTGAGCAGCAGGATTGGGCGGGCGCGGAGTCGGTTGCGCAGCGTTTTTCTCCAGCGCAAAAACAGGTAGTGGCTGAGAAAATCAATGGCATTCAATCTGAAATCATTCTTGCTCGTTTGAGAGTTGCTATCGCCCAGAATGATCAAGTGGGTATGCAATCTGCGGTGGAAGCGTTGATTGCCTTAAAACCGACTTCGCCATGGTTGAGGCTGGATATTGCTGGTGTTGTTCGTTCTATGGGGGACAAGCAACGTGCAGATGCCCTGATGGCTGAGTGGACCGCATCCAGTTCAGACCCTGAGATGAAGTTTGCTCATGCCCTGTATCTCGCGCAAGATTTCAAAGTCGAAGAGGCAATTTCTGAGCTAGAAAGCGTGCCCGAGAAAGCGGTCACGCCTTCCATGCAGCGCAATTTGACTCGATTAAAGCTCGATGCTGAATTACAAGATATTCAACAGCGTTACCTTGAGGAGCCAGCGTCTGTGCAAGCTAAGTTGCATGCGTTGGAGCAGGACTATCAAGGCCAAGTACAGGCATTAGCACGTCTTGCTGGAGCGTGGGTAGAGATCGATCAAGCCGTTGAAGCTGAAAGAATTTATCGAAGCCTCGAACAATCACCACACTGGTCTCGCGATGAGCAACTCGCTTACGGCAGTATGATGGTGAGTTTGAATCAGTTTGAAGATTTTGACCAATGGTACGAGCAATTAGTGCTGAGTTCGGATGAGCAAAAGGTAAGTGCTTCTGAAACCTTGCAATTTGATGAGCTGAAAACACGTCGAACCTTAGCGCAAGCGGATTTGTTACTTGCTAACCAGCAACCAGAGCAGGCAATGGCGTTATATGACGGTGTTTCATCTAAACCTGAGCCATTCAAAACGCAAGCTCAGGTCGGGATGTTGCAAGCCAGCGCCCAGAGTGGAGATGAGGCAACCTATCACGACTTGCATCTGATCTTGAATAAGAAGCGTGACACGCTGAATGCTGCTCAGCTGATGACGGTTGCTTCGGTATTCAATCAACTTGGTTACCGCAATGATGCGAACACCCTGAACCGCTTGCTCGATGACGTGCAAGGTGCTGATGCTTTGGCTTACCGAGACAGCATGTCGATTGCGATGGACAATCAGCAATGGAAGTTAGCTGAAAAACGAGGTTACCAAGCGCTAAATAGCGACCGAATTGAAAAAAGCGCAAATCCGAACAAAGCCCAGCAAGATACTCTCACTTTGCGCGAGTTGTATGACACAGCGGATGACTACTGGTTGACTCGCAATGTTAAGTCAGACATCGATACGCTCCATGATCGTAGTGATGGTCATGTGCTTATTGGTTGGGATTACAGTGCCCGTGACGGGCTGAATGCATCTAACCAAGTGCCAATCGAAGCGCGCATTCCTATCGAATCACTCGACGGTCACTTGTTGCTGAGAGCGGATTATGTCTCTGTCGATTCTGGTGAGCTAGATTATTACGAGAAAAAGGGAGGCTTTGATAGCACCTCATTCCAAGATGAAGCTTCAGGTATGGCACTTGGTGTAGGCTGGCAAGCCAAAGATTGGCAAGTGGATATCGGCACTACACCGATTGGTTTTGATCATACTACTTGGGTTGGTGGCATCAGTGTTGATGGCGATCTTGGGGACTTTGGTTGGACTGCAGAAGCGTCTCGCCGACCAGAGACCAGCAGCACACTTTCTTATGCTGGAATGACGGTACCGAGTGGAACCAGCGATCCTCAAGGCAAAAAATGGGGTGGTGTGGTTCGCACTGGTGTTAAGCTCAATTCAAGCTGGGATATTGGCGGCCCTTCCGGTTTTTGGAGTAGCCTGCAATACCATGCTCTGACGGGGGAAAACGTTGAAGATAATACTCGTCTCGGTGTGCTGGGTGGGGCTTACTACAAACTGATTGCTACGGATGACCAGCGTTTGAGTATCGGCACCAACTTGATGTACCTCGATTACGATAAAAACTTAGGTGAATACACGCTTGGGCATGGCGGCTACTACAGCCCGCAAAGTTACTTCTCTGTATCACTGCCAGTGAACTATTACGGTCGTTACAACAGTACATGGTCGTATCAGCTTAGCGCTTCTATTTCTAATTCATGGACGCAAGAAGATGCGCCTTATTTGTCTACAGGTGACACTTCTGAGCGAGGTGGCGGTTTTGGTGCCTCGCTGCAAGCAGCCGTTGAGAAACGAGTGAGTAAACGCTGGTACCTTGGTGCGCTAGTGGATTTGCAGCGTTCAGAGTTTTATACGCCAAACCATTTCATGCTTTACGCCAAGTACACCTTTAATGATCGTTGGCAGCCAATAGAATTCCCACCAGCGGTTCCAACACTATACAGTGATTTCTAGTGCTAGCGATTGGTTGAACAAGTGTTTTGAGAAATCGCAGAAACACAAAAGGCCGGAGGTTTTCCGGCCTTTTCTATTCAAGTTCTTTAACTTTACGAAGGTTTGATTAGTACAAAATCGAGTAAAGTTGACGGCGGTATTTGCTTGCCAATGCGTTACCTTGGCCAAGTGCGCTCAAGATATCCATAAAGACTTTCTTTACTTCACCGTCTTGTGCACCAAGGTTAGCTTTGAGAATGTTCCAAAGCAGCTCAAGTGCTTCTTCATCACGGCCGACTTGGTTGTATTGAACGGCAAGCTCACACGCGAGTTCTAAATTATCAGGGTTTGCGGCTAGCTCTTGTTCAAGGCGTTGAAGCTCTGGGCTATCTGCGGCTTGAAGATGTAGATCTAACTTAGCGATCAAACCTTTGTAGTAGTTGTCTTGGTATTCCAGTGGAATCGTACCCAACAGCGTTTGTGCCAATTCAAACTGCTTGGTTTCCAGTAAACAATCTGCCATCGCTAGTTTGACATCACCACGGTTTTGAAGCTCTTCCGATAACGTTTGTAGAATAGCCAAAGCTTGAGCATGCTCGCCTTGATGGAGCAGTTCGCTGGCTTGCTTCAACTGCATTTCATCTTGACTTGGTAGATGCTTTTGCAGCATTGCCGTAATCGCGTCAATTGGCTGAGGGCCACCCATCCCATCGACTGCTTGACCATTCATAAACAATGCGATGGTCGGTAGCACTTGTACGCCGAATTGAGAAGCAAGAGTAGGCTGCTGTTCACAGTTCAATAGAGCAAGGGTGAAAGCGCCGTTGTATTGCTGAGCCAGCATTTGTAATTCAGGAATCACTTGTGCGCTTTCTGGTTGAGCACTCGCCCAAAAATGAATCAACACCGGCGTGTTCATTGATCCTTCAAGCGTTTCACGGAAGTTTTGTTCTGTTAACTCAACGATAAATGGGGATTGCATCAGAGTATCCTTGCTTTTTGTTTCTTGTCGTTGATTGTAGATATGGAGTTGATATTTGGGAAATTCAAGCGATAGAAAGGAAAAACGCTGCCGAAGCAGCGTATTCCTGATAGCAAGCGAAAGTGCTATTAAATTTGGCAAGTCCAGCACGGGTTAAAGAGCCTTGTTAGACGTTATAGTTGTGTGCTGGGTGTGGTATCAAAATAGGATGAACATGGTCAACACTACACCCACACTAAGCCAGTTAAGCTGATTTAATGTCATTATTGTCTCGTGAAAATACAAAACAGAAAGGGTGGCGATACCAAATCTAAAGTGAGTATCCACATCGCGTTCAGGCTCGATGGATGAAGATGCTAACCTAGAAATTGATTCGAACATTGAGGTTTTCTTAACCTACATGCTCATAATGACATCACATTGTTACGGTAAAATTACATTGTGATAAAAAGTTTTTATGCTGCTTGTCGCAAAATTTTATCAAGAAGACGAGTGGGTAATAGGCGCTTTAAAACGGCAAAGACTTTGGTTGGTGTGGTGATTCTGTAGCGAATCTTTGGCTTATCACTGGTGAGTGCGTGAAGCACGGGCTCAATACAAGATTCAGCAGGAAGCACAAACTTGTTGTTCGACTTGTCGTTATCTAAACGCTGCTTTTGGCCCTCGTAAGCTGCTCTATGGGCGCTGCTTTCCACATCAATCCATTGCTCAAACGCCTTTAAGGCATTTTGTCTAAACTGGGTCTCTATCGGCCCAGGTTCGATCAATGCTACTTTGATGTTGGTGTCCATCAATTCCAAACGTAGGGTGTCTGTCCAGCCTTCTAGCGCGAACTTTGAGGCGTTATAGGCACCACGATACTTCATAGCGGCAAAGCCGAGTACGGAACTGTTTTGGATGATGCGCCCTTCACCTTGTTTACGCATGTGCGGTAGCACTTCTCTTACGAGTTGGTGCCAGCCAAAGAAGTTGGTTTGAAATTGTGCTTGAAGGGCCACTGTCGGCAAATCTTCCAAAGCACCCGGTTGGCCGTAAGCGCCATTGTTGAAGACGGCATAAAGTTTACCCTCAGCCAACTCGAGCGCTTGTGCGACGCCGGACGAAATACTCTCAGGTTCATTCAGGTCCAGCTTAATACACGTTAGGCCCTCGTTGGTTAGGCGTTCAATGTCTTGGTCTTGTCGGCAGGAAGCAATGACGTGAAAGCCTTCCTTTTGCAAAGCGTGGGCACATACGTAACCGATACCGGTAGAGCATCCGGTGATAAGAACAGACTTTTTCATAGTTTAGGGCTCACTGAGAGTTCGTGAGCCTTATGATTCAACAACTTCTATCTTGAAGCAAGTTCTTGAGTGCAGGCTCCACTCGGGAGTAACTGAATTTAAAGCCAAGCTCGGTAAGCTTTTTCGGTTTTGCGCGTATGCTATCAAACAGCAGGCAAGAGGATTCCCCCATTGCCATCTTCATCACCCATTTCGGGGTGAACAATATATGCGGACGCTTAAGAGTCTTGGCCAATGTGCCACTAAAAATTTTGTTGCTAACAGGGTGAGGAGCGCACAAGTTGAACTCGCCATGCGCATGCGGTGTTTCGAGTAAGTACATGATGGCGCGAACCATATCCAAGATATGAATCCAAGGCATGTACTGTTTACCGCTTCCCATCGGCCCACCTACACCTAGTTTGTAGGGCATCAGCATTTTTGCCAACGCACCTCCATTTTGACCGAGGACAACACCAGTACGAATTAAACACACTCGTGTTTGTTCAGATTCTGCACGCTTGGCAATTTGTTCCCAACGAGCACATACATAGTGTGCAAATGCCTCACTATTTACGTGTAAGCACTCATCAAACGGGTGGTCTTGCTGGTCACCGTAATAACCTACGGCAGAACCACTAATGAACACCGACGGTGGCTCAGTACTCGCATGAATCAGTTCAACAATGCGCTCGGTCACTTTCCAGCGACTGTTGCAGATGATTTCTTTTTGTTCCTGGCTCCAGCGTTTGTCTGCGATGGGCTCGCCCGCAAGGTTGATCACCGCGTCAACATCGTTGAGATCTTCCAGTGAATCGAGGGAATCAAGGTATTCAATATTACCGACATCGGCATGCTGAAGTCGCTGTTTTGCCTGCGCGGGGGTGCGCGTCAGCAAAATGACTTGATGAGTGGTGAGCATTTTGAGTAGCTCAGAACCAATAAAGCCTGTTCCGCCAGTCAGTAGTATCTTCATGTCGTCCCTTTGAGTGTGAAACCATTCAGACATTATAGTCGTTAACCGTCTTGCATGATCATATCAATGACTTGCAATGTCGATTTTATTATTAGTTCCTAACGAGTTAGAAGTGTTTTCTTCCCAAGCGGTGCGAAGTTCACAGTTTTAACAAGTGTAACAAAATGTTATCAGGCTTTGAGTGTTGCTCACACTTAGCCCAAAGAAACTGTGCCATGCTGATTTTAAAAGAAGAAGGCACTCGGGTAGGAGGTGTGTATGGAAGCATTTATTGCTCTGTTTCGAGCCTTACTCAGTAGCGCCCGTGACCTACTGCCTATCGTTGTTGTTATCACTTTCTTCCAACTTGTTGTCCTTCAAGAGCCACTCCCCAATCTTGTCTCAATCTTATTTGGTCTCCTTCTTGTGATTCTCGGTTTGACCTTTTTTATCTTTGGTCTGGAGCTTGGCTTATTCCCTATCGGTGAAAATATGGCGCAAGCTTTTGCCAATAAAGGCAGCGTCTTTTGGCTCTTGATTTTCGCATTCTGCTTGGGTTTCGGCACCACCATCGCTGAACCTGCTTTAACGGCGGTTGCAGAGGAGGCGTCGGAAGTTGCAGCTGAAGGTGGCATGATCGCTAATACAAAGCAGTCGATGGAAGACTACGCTGATGGACTGCGTTTGACGGTTGCTTTGTCGGTGGGGGTAGCGATTGTGTTAGGTGTGCTGCGGATTCTAAAAGGTTGGCCGATTCAGTACATGATCATCGGTGGCTATATCGGTGTCGTGATCCTTACAGGGTTTGCGCCTGAGTCGATCATTGGCGTTGCTTACGACTCTGGCGGTGTGACGACGTCTACCATCACGGTGCCACTGGTAACAGCCCTTGGTGTTGGCTTAGCCTCGGCGATTAAAGGGCGAAACCCGATGATTGATGGCTTTGGTTTGATCGCGTTTGCCTCGTTACTGCCGATGATGTTTGTCATGATCTATGGGATGGTGGTGGCATGATTTCGTTTGCACATTTCATCGATACCTTCGTTTCTACCATCAGCGATGTGGTTCCCATTGCGACGATTATCTTCGGCTTTCAATTGGCGGTTTTACGTCGTCCCATCTCTAATTTACCTAAGGTATTGCTCGGTTTTACTTACGTCATTCTGGGCTTGTCACTGTTTTTGCTTGGGTTAGAAATGGCGTTATTCCCATTGGGCGAAACCATGGCAACTCAATTGACGGCACCGGCTTTCTTGATGGAATTTAAAATCTCCATTGGCCAAGCTCTGAGCTGGATTGATTATTACTGGGTGTACATCTTTGCTTTCTTTATAGGTTTTAGCACCACCATTGCAGAGCCTTCTCTCATTGCTGTTGCGATTAAAGCCAATCAAGTGTCCGGCGGCAGTATTAGTGTTAACGGATTGCGTATCGCTGTGGCTTTGGGCGTGGCCTTCGGCATTGCACTTGGCAGCTATCGAATTGTCGTCGGCGACCCGATTCATTACTACATCATTGCTGGTTACATCGTAGTGGTGATCCAAACCTTTTATGCCCCCAAGCTGATTGTGCCGTTGGCTTACGATTCCGGTGGCGTCACGACGTCGACCGTAACGGTACCTTTAGTTACGGCCCTTGGTTTGGGATTGGCATCGACGGTTCCGGGACGAAACCCAATGATTGATGGCTTTGGCTTGATTGCCTTTGCCAGCTTATTTCCAATCATTTCAGTGATGGGCTATGCCCAGATCACCCAGTGGTTGAACAAAGAGACCGCGGAGGAAAATGAAAATGCGCTTTAAATTGATTCTGGCCTTTGTAGAGGACAGTAAAACCGACAAGGTGCTTGATGCAGCTCGTGAGGCAGGTGCAACAGGAGCGACGGTTATTAATAATGCACGAGGACAGGGCTTAAACCAAAAGCGCACCTTCTTTGGTTTGACGCTGGAAGTGCAGAAAGACGTCTTACTGTTTGTGGTGGAAGAGCACTTATCAAGGCATATCTTGGAGACCATTAGTGACGTCGGAGAGTTCGACCAGGAGTCTGGCCAAGGCATCGCAGTGCAAATTGATGTTGAAGATGCGGTTGGCGTCGCGCACCAAGTAGAAAAACTGACCAAAGTGGTAGAGGACGAGTTATGAGTAATCATGAGCTGATTCGAGTCAGAGACGTAATGGCGGCAACGTACATCATTGTCGATGGATTAATTACAGTACACGAAGGCATAACACTTGCGAGAAAGAGTGAAGTGAAAGCGTTGGTGGTAAAAAAACGCCATGAAGATGATGAATACGGCATTGTGTTGATGAACGACATTGCTAAAAAAGTCTTGGCGAAAAATCGCTCACCGCAGCGGACTAATATCTACGAGATCATGACCAAGCCGGCACTGTCCGTCGACCCAAACATGAATGTTAAATACTGCGCTCGTTTGTTTGAGCGCTTTGGTATTAGCCGTGCGCCAGTGATCGAAAACGGAGAAGTGATTGGTATGGTGAGCTACAACAATATCGTGATCAATGGGATGGCCCGGGAAGCCTTGTAACCGTGTTTGCTGAGAGGCTCAAGTGCAAACAGGCTGATAATTTTTCTCAGGTCAGCGACATTTAGCAAAGCCCCTGCGAATTGCTTAGTTGTGCCATTGCATATCTGCAATCTGAGGCTTATTCTTTGAGAATTAAAGAATAATTGAGGATGTCATGTCATGCCGCTAGTTGCTTGTCCTGTTTGTGAAAAACAAATTTCAAAACGAGCTCATACTTGCCCCGGATGTGGTGAGCCTGATCCGCTCAACCATTTAGCGAAGTCGAAGTTTCTATCGTTCATTTTTTGGATCGTTGTTTTAGCTGGTGTTGGCTATGTCGCTTGGTTCTATCTAGTGCCAATGCTGGTGGAAATGCTACGCAGCCATTAATAGGTACTTAGGTTGAGCTTCTATAAGAATGCCGTAGAATAGGCTCATATTTTTTGAGGAGACGATGTCGTGAAACTATTTTTTGCCTCAGACTTGCACGGCTCTTTGCCAGCAACCGAAGAAACTATTCAGCTTTACTTGGCCTCTGGTGCCGATCATCTCATCTTGTTAGGGGATACACTAAATCATGGGCCAAGAAACCCTATCCCAGAAGGGTACAACCCACCGCAAGTCGCTGAGTTACTGAACCAATACAGCGATCAGATTATTTCTGTACGTGGTAACTGTGACAGCGAAGTTGACCAAATGCTGTTGAGTTTCCCGATGATGATGGATTATGCGTGGATACTACTCGAATCTGGTAAGCGCATGTTCCTTACTCATGGGCACTTGTACAACAGTGCAAAACGTCCACCACTGCGTGAAGGTGACATCATTGCTCATGGTCATACTCATGTGCCTGTTGCCGAAATGCAGGATGGGGCAGTGATCTTCAACCCTGGTTCGCTGACTTTCCCAAGAAATGGTTTGTCGCGTAGCTATGGTCTACTGGAAGGCAACACACTCACGGTGCAAACCCCAGAGGGTGAAGTGTTGGCTCAAACCACGATTTAATCAGCGAGCCATAGAGCACATAAGATATCAAACAATAGGGAGCCACTGGCTCCCTATTTTGTATCTGAATGGCCTAAATCACGCTCTGGGTCGATGATGTCTCTTACTCGTTGTTTAAGGACCTTAGCCTCAGGAAAACCGCCGTCTTTTTTACGCTCCCAAATTTGCGTGCCGTTGCAGAAAATCTCAAAACGACCACCTGTGTCAGGATGCAAGCTGACGGTCTCAATTTCTTCACTGAACGTATGAAGCAGCTCTTGCGATAGCCAAGAAGAGCGCAACATCCAATTGCACTGGCGACAGTAGTAAATGTCTATAATGGCTTTATCCATTTCTCATTTCCTTTCTCTAAAGACTAAAGTAGCAGTTTGATGCCGACTGCAAAGGTGAGGACCTCAAACGCAATCTTGATAACGCGATTGCTGTATCGAGTTGCTGCCCACGCGCCTAAACTACCACCTAAAAATGAACTCAATAACAGCACGGGTAGCCATGCCCAATGAATCGGAGCGCCTGCTTGTACGATGGCAACACCACCAATACCATTCCAAAACAGACCGACACAGATCATGGTGTAAGCCACTGCTTGTTTGTAATCGTAACCAAACCAGCGCACGAGGAACAGCGTCACGAGGAGACCTGAACCTGCAGTTAGCGAACCATTCACGACGCCTATCAGCATCAATCCTAATCCGCCGATGACCCAACCCAATGTGTCTCGATGAGTCGCAAGCTCGACTTGGCCAAGTTCTTTTTTAAAGCGGGAATAGATGCCAAGAGCAAGGATCATCGCGCCAAGCATTTTCTCTGCGATATCGTCAGGTATTTGGACAATCAGATTTGCACCAATCACGACACCAATACTGCCGACTAGAATCAGATAAAGCGCGATCTTCGGTTTTATTGTGCCGGCTTTGAGGTGCGTGCTTGCAGCGCCAAGCCCCAGCGCGACGGAAGCCACTTTGTGTGTTCCAAGAGCGACAGGAAAGGGTAAGCCGAGAAAGATCAATAATGGAAATTGCAATAATCCTGCACCGCCGCCAGAGAGAGAAGCGAGTGTATTTGCAACGAGAGAACCGAAGAAGAGAGTGAGAGTATCTAGCCAATCCATGCGAAAAATAAAGGGGCCACCTTGGCCCCTTATCATTGAATCAAAATCAGTTTCTAAACAGTACCGTAGAACCGTGGTTCAGGCTAGTCAGTAGTAGTGTTTTTTCGTTGACGACATCAATACGGCGACTTTGTTCTGCATCCAATTTAAAGATTTGTGTGATGAGACGAAGCTGTGACTCAGAGAAGTCTTTTGATTGCGATGCTGAGATATCTTTGAATTCAGAAGGCGAAACCAGCAAGTAGTTATCACTTACTTCCCAGCGACCTTTCTCAGAGATATTGATGGTTGATTCAGTATTTGAGCCTTGAGCAAACAATTGAATGTTCGCCACACGAATGTACTCACCGTTAGGTAAGTATTTCACATTCGACTCAACATTAACTTTGCGTAGTGGGCCAACTGTATCGTCTGGCAGAGTATCGGTGATGAGTGTCACCATGGTTGACTGCCATTCGTTTGAAGTCAGAACCTGTTCCACTTTTAGGTCACTGCCCCAATATAGCCAGCCACTAAAAAGGATGGATACGGCCAAAACCGCAGATGCTATTTTAATCTTCATTTCAGCCTCCCTTAGTTGCAGATGTCGGTTGGGTCATTACGACCAGCGAAAATACGCAGCGTGACATTCTCGTATGAATGATCGCTATCGTGGATATAGTTCAGAATCAGCTGGTTGTTTTGACCACCTGTCGCGATGACTTCGACTGGTGAAGATTCCGCGGCGTGGTGTTCGACATAACGTTGGATACATTGCTCAATGGAAGGCAACCAATTATTTAATTGAGGGTGGTTAATTGGCGTCATTACTGGCACATTATGGTATTCACCAATTTGACGGAATTGAGATTCTGCTGGGTTAGTCAACATCAGTACACAAACTGGCAGCAGCAAAGCAACGACAACCAAGATACGGAATAGCCATTTCGCGTTCTTCTGCGCTGGTGTTGGCTTCGGCTTTTCTACTGGAGCGGCGGCTTCTGGAGCGATGTCTGCTTGCGTTTCTGTGGTAGCTTCGGCAAATTGCTCTAAATCAACCACTGGCGCTTCGTTCTCTTCTTCTTGATCATCAATATCAGGGGTAGAGTCAGAAGAAAGCGGGCTTAAACGCTCAACAGAACAAATAAGTTGGTAGCCGCGTTTTGGCACGGTTTTAACGAATTCTGGTGATTTTGTTGAATCCTTCAACATTTTACGCAGTGTAGAGATCGCTTGAGTTAAGCTTGAGTCATCCACCTCAAAGCCTTGTTCACGCCAAACGAACTCATGCAGTTCGTTACGCGTTATCACTTCGTTAGGTCTCTCTGCCAACATGAGGAGAATACGGCTTTCGTTGCTGCCTAATCGTACAACTTCGTTGCCATTTTGTTGGTCAGCGAGCGAATTACTATTTGGGTCAAAGACGAATCTTTGAGCAAGCAGAAATTTGGTGCCGATGTTAGTCATTTAGTTCTTCTTAGGTGGATGATTCTGTAATTATAGTGATTTACGTCACGTAATAAGGCGTGCGCAAAAGGACATGTGCCACGTTTTAGATGCTTTTAGATACGTAGGATAATTAAAATTTTCTAAAAAAACACCGTTTTTAGCAATATTGACCTTGAATTTACATTTGTCAGCCACATGTTAAATGACATCTTAGTAATGCCGCTTTTATGAAGTGGCGGTTAGGGCTTTGTCATTAAAAGTCTAATTAGTTTAGATGTTATGGAGCAAACATGAGCGAAACCGTATCTCACAACAAAGAAACTCGTGGCTTTCAATCGGAAGTAAAACAACTACTTCATCTGATGATTCACTCTCTTTATTCCAACAAAGAGATTTTTCTACGCGAGCTGATCTCAAACGCGTCCGACGCATCAGATAAACTTCGTTTCCAAGCGCTATCTAACCCAGATTTATATGAGGGCAACGCTGACTTAGGCGTGAAGCTTGCGTTCGATGAAAGCGCGAACACATTAACCATCTCTGACAACGGCATCGGTATGAGCCGTGATGATGTGATTGAGCACCTAGGTACCATCGCGAAATCAGGGACTGCAGAATTTTTCTCCAAGCTGTCAGATGATCAGAGCAAAGATTCTCAACTTATCGGTCAGTTTGGTGTGGGTTTCTACTCAGCATTTATTGTTGCGGATGCGGTGACTGTGCGCACTCGCGCGGCTGGTCTCGCTGCTGATGAGGCGGTGCAATGGCAGTCTGCTGGCGAAGGTGACTACACCGTTGAGACGATTACCAAAGATTCTCGAGGTACGGACATCGTGCTTCACATGCGTGAAGAAGGTAAAGAATTCCTAAACGAATGGCGTCTACGCGATGTGATCAGCAAATACTCTGACCATATCGGTATCCCTGTTTCTATCCAAACTTCGGTTCGTGATGATGAAGGCAAAGAAACGGGTGAGAAGAAGTGGGAGCAGATCAACAAAGCTCAAGCACTTTGGACGCGCAATAAGTCAGATATCTCTGAAGAAGAGTACCAAGAGTTCTACAAGCACGTTTCTCACGATTTTGCAAATCCTCTTACGTGGAGCCACAACCGCGTAGAAGGTAAGAACGACTACACCAGTCTGCTTTACATCCCAGCGAAAGCACCTTGGGATATGATGAACCGCGATCATAAATCGGGTCTGAAACTGTACGTACAGCGCGTATTCATCATGGATGACGCTGAGCAGTTTATGCCTTCTTACATGCGCTTCGTGCGTGGCCTGATCGATTCAAATGATCTGCCTTTGAACGTATCGCGTGAAATCCTACAAGATAACAAAGTCACTCAGTCATTACGTAATGCTTGTACCAAGCGTGTGCTTACTATGCTAGAGCGCATGGCAAAGAATGATACAGAGAAATACCAATCATTCTGGAAAGAGTTCGGCCTTGTGATGAAGGAAGGCGTTGCAGAAGACATGGCAAACAAAGAGAAAGTTGCTGGTCTATTGCGTTTCGCATCTACTGAAGTGGACTCCGCAGAACAAACCGTTGGTTTGGCTTCTTATGTTGAACGCATGAAAGAAGGTCAAGACAAGATCTACTTCCTAACGGCAGACAGTTACGCTGCGGCGAAGAACAGCCCACACCTAGAGCAATTCAAAGCGAAAGGCATCGAAGTTATTTTGATGTTCGATCGAATTGACGAGTGGTTGATGAACTACCTAACAGAGTTTGATGGTAAGCAGTTCCAGTCGATCACGAAAGCGGGCTTAGACCTAAGCAAGTTTGAAGACGAAGCGGAAAAAGAAAAACAGAAAGAAACGGAAGAAGAGTTTAAGTCTGTTGTTGAACGTACTCAGTCTTACCTTGGTGACCGTGTTAAAGAAGTTCGCACCACCTTTAAACTGGCAACAACACCCGCTGTTGTCGTGACGGACGATTTCGAAATGGGCACGCAGATGGCGAAGCTTCTTGAAGCGGCAGGCCAAGCGGTACCAGAAGTGAAATACATCTTCGAAATTAACCCAGAGCATGCGCTAGTGAAGCGCATGGCGGATGAAGCGGACGAAGAAGCGTTTGGTCGCTGGGTTGAGGTGTTACTGGGCCAAGCGATGCTCGCTGAGCGTGGTTCGATGGAAGATCCTTCGCAATTCGTTGGTGCCATCAACAAGCTTTTGACTAAGGTTTAATAACTCAATACCCCTAAAAAGCTCGCGAAATGCGAGCTTTTTTTATGGTGCGCCGAGCATGGCGTTGATCTAGGAGGTGAAAGTCCTCTACGGGCTCAGT
>NZ_JAADJW010000042.1:0-40591 GCF_010092875.1 Vibrio sp. LB10LO1 | reverse complement strand
TGTTAGGCCTGCCGCCAGCGTTCAATCTGAGCCATGATCAAACTCTTCAATTTAAGATTTTGTTCGGCTCAATGAATACTGAACATTACATAAAGTAATGCTTGAATTGACTGTGCTCTTATTGGTTTTCACTTTTTAAAAAGTGAAATAAAACAGCTCAAGGCTGCTTTCCAATTCGAATGGTCACTTCGTTTCATTGAAACCTAATTTGATACCGAGGTATCTAATTGGATTATCATCAACGAGTGCCCACACAGATTGATAGGTCTATATTTTTAAAGAGCTTGCTTATCGAGAAATTTTCTCTCAAAGCGGAGGTGCATTCTAACGAGATAATTGAGAGTGTCAAACACTTTTTTCAATTTATTTTCTCAGAAGCTTTTCACCTCTCCGACTCTGCTGAAGCCTTATCGCGTCTGCCGTGTCGGTGGATGCGCATTATAGGGAACTCTGATCCGTTCGCAACCCTTTTTTGAAAAAAAATGGAAAAAACTGACCGTTCGATGACTATTTCATCAAAAAAGCAAAAAAGAGGGTAAAAAACCCTCTTTTTCTGCCTCAAAAGCCGTATTTAAATGAATGCGTACGCGTCTGCGAACATACGTTCACTCTTCGCTTTCTTGTTCTGAGTGAACTGTTCACGAGCTGCGCCAGCCATTTCGAAACGACCTGCAATATAGATATCGTAGTTTTCTAAGCTTTCGAAATCTTCACTCACCGCTTGTAGTACGTTACCAACTTTACCTTGCCAGTCGGCAGGTGCTTCTTCTACTACTGGAATAAAGTGAACGTTAGCAAACTTTGCAGCGATCTCGACTAACTCTTCTTTAGCGTAAAGTTGGCAATTGTCGCGCGCACCCCAGTATAGATAGATAGGATTGGTTTTGCTCTGTGCAACACAGTGATCCAGAATCGAACGCACGTAACTAAAGCCAGTACCACCAGCAATCAATAATAGTGGGCGTTCGCTTTCTTCTTGAACCCAAGCATCACCATGTGGAGCATCAATCTCGATATGACCATCTGTTTCTAGTGCCGCTTGCATTGCTTCAACGACTTCTAGTGCATAAGCGTTGTGTTCCGCCGCACCGATGTGCAGTTCAAGTTCACCTTCATGACGACATGGGCTGCTCGCAATAGAGAAAGGACGTTTGTCTTTTTCACCCATCACTACCATAAGGTACTGACCTGCTTTAAAAGGTACAGGTGATTCTGGATGAAGAAGGATTTGATAAGTATTACAAGCTAACGGCTGAATAGACTTTACTTTACATTGGATGGTCATGGTGTTCCTCTCGCTTACTCATCAAAAGTAAGCACTAAATTACTTTCTGTATAGGCTTGGCAAGGGAATATCCAACCTTGCTGTTGCTCTTTTTCGGTTAGCATCGGTTCGAGGTGGTAACTCACCTCGCCCGTTAGCTTTTTACACATACACATGGCGCAAGCGCCAACTTGGCAACGGTGTGGGAAGCGAATATTGTTGTTGAGCGCAGCTTCCAACACCGTCTCCCCTTCTTTTACTTGGAACCTAACGTCCATTGGTAGAAGGTGGACTTGATGACTCATAGAATACCTAACTGGCCCCAAATCTCATCGACTTTAGCCACAAGTTTAGGATCTTTTTTGATAGGCGTACCCCACTCGCGCGTGACTTCGGATTCGAACTTGTTGGTCGCATCCAGTCCTAATTTGGATGAACTATGAGTCTTACCATGCACTTGAATAGTGTCTCTATCTGGATCCATTCGGGTTGTTACAGCCCAAATGATGTCATTCCAATCTCGTGCATTAACGTCATCGTCGCACAAGATAATGAATTTGTTATCCGTGTATTGAGCAAAGAAGTCCCACAGGTATTCCATCAAGGCTTGCGATTGACCAGCTTGGTCTTTCTTCATGGTCACAACAGCGAACTGGTTATTAGCTGTTGCTGGTAGATAGATATCGACAATCTCAGGGCGTTGCTGTTTCAACTCATTCAGTTCTGTTTCAGTAATCGCTTTGCTGTCTCGCTCAGTGACCTCGGTTCGCGTCGCTAGCTCGGCATCCCATTTAATAGTTGCATCTAACCCCATCTTGGAGCCAAGACCAACCACAGGCGAAGCAAAGTCAAGTGAGTCGATTGGCGTGTTGTCTATCATCAAGGTGTCACGTACAGGCTCCATATGCTCTGACATGGCTTTAACGACATCATTCCAATCTCGCGCGTTTACCGATTCATCGCACACAATAACAAACTTGGTGTACATGAATTGACGTAAGAAAGACCACACACCCATCATTACGCGCTTGGCATGTCCTGGGTACTGCTTCTTCATGGTGACGACCGCCATTCGGTACGAACAACCTTCTGGTGGTAGGTAGAAGTCTTCAATCTCTGGGAATTGCTTTTGCAGAATCGGCACAAACACTTCGTTTAATGCCACACCCAATACAGCGGGCTCATCTGGCGGACGGCCTGTGTAGGTACTGTGGTAGATTGGGTCTTTACGCATAGTAATGTGCGTAATGGTAAACACGTGGTGCTTTTCTTTTTCGTTGTAGTAGCCAGTGTGGTCGCCATAAGGACCTTCATCGGCAAACTCGTTCGGGTCGATATAGCCTTCCATCACGATTTCAGCGCTCGCTGGCACTTCCAAATCATTACTGACTGACTTCACGACTTCCGTTTTGCTGCCACGTAGCAAACCTGCAAATGCGTATTCCGATAGCGTATCTGGCACTGGCGTTACTGCACCAAGAATGGTAGCTGGGTCTGCACCAAACGCAACCGAAACAGGGAAAGGTTTACCTGGATTAGTTTCCATCCAATCGCGCAGGTCAAGCGCACCACCTCGGTGGGCTAGCCAACGCATGATGATTTTGTTCTTGGCGATTTTCTGTTGGCGGTAAATACCTAGGTTCTGACGTTTCTTGTTTGGCCCCTTGGTCACGGTTAATCCCCACGTAAGCAGTGGCGCAACGTCTTCCGCCCAGCAACTCATCACCGGGATTTTATCCAAATCGACTTCATCACCTTGCCACACAATCTCTTGGCATGGCGCTTTTCTTAAGCGCTTGGCTGGCATGTTCAATACTTGCTTGAACACTGGCAGTTTTTCCAATGCGTCTTTGAAGCCTTTTGGTGGCTCAGGTTCTTTCAAATAAGCCAGCAGCTTACCGACTTCTCTTAATTCTTTAACGTCTTCACGTCCCATACCAATCGCGACACGCTCTGGCGTACCAAATAGGTTCGTCAAAACAGGTACGTCGTAGCCAATTGGGTTCTCAAACAACAGCGCAGGGCCACCAGCACGCAAGGTACGGTCGCTAATTTCTGTCATTTCGTAAGCGGGGTCGACGGGGTGAGTGATGCGTTTAAGTCGACCTTTCTGTTCTAGGTGGTCGATAAATTCGCGTAAATCCTTAAAACTCATAGGCCTTCATGCTGGCTGATTAAACTGTCCGCAGTATAACAAATAGGAGGACGCTAAGATCCTCCTATTTTGTGTGGGTATGTGAACTCGATAGCGACAAGAGTCGTTACTTAAAGAACATCAATTACGGTTATTCCAAGAATTCCGCAATCTGTCGTGTTTTTACTTGGTGATTGTTTGAGACCAACTCTTCTAACCACGAGTGATGCCCTTGCTTTGCGAGTTCTCTAGCAACCAAAGTAGCTTCTTCTGAAAGTGCCATCTTGGCCACTAGGAATTGTTTTACGTCATGAGAGAGTGGATTGGATCTTGTGAGCAGTTCAATCGCATAAGGTTTTAAGGTTGGATTGACGGTGGAATTCATCAACTGTTGTAGTGAAAACTCATCTCCAACTTCTGCTAATCTGGCTAACTCTGTTTGGCTGTTGTAATCCGCACGCATACGCCACAACAGATCGTACATCGCCTGATTTTGGCTTACTTGTGCCAAACGTACAATCACGGCTGTGGATGGCAGCCAGCTGGTAACATTAGCATGGGTTAATTGTTTGGTCAGTGCTTCAAGCGCGTCTGGCGATAAGCTGTCTAGCTCACGAATAAGTAACGCTTCTCTGGTTTGCACTTGATGCGTCGTACCTGTTAACCAATCCTTGAGGTTTAGCTCCTGCCGCTCTGCTTCCAAAACAAATTCTAACGTTCTCTGATCCTGCTTCCAGCGTTTTATCAGACGGCTAGCAATGGCCGGGAAATTAAACGCAGGTACACTGAATTCATAACCATCCCCTCGCTCAAGCACTTGGTAAGTTGGAGTTATGCTGATTTGGGATTCGACAAAAATCGACATTCTTGGCGTAAGGATGAGTTCTTGTTGCTCTAGCTTTTCGAGCAAAAGGAAACGGACGACTTCTTGTTGAGGAAAGGCAAGCCGGTCTAGGGCAAATTTAAGCGAGTCAACTTCGTCCCTGACTGCGTAATCAAGCAGTTCAGATACTTTGGTCTGTATTTGAGAGTCCTGAAGCCACTGTTCTACCACGGTTTCCTGCATTTCCTTGGCAGTTAACGTCGCGGGTAGTGTGATAAGTGACAAGCTCAGGAGTAATGACGACAACATTCCTTGTTGCATGTTAACCTCCCGATAACATTTTCTTCATTCTGCTGCTTCTATCGGGAGAAAGCAATAAAAAAGCCACCGATATACGGTGGCTCTTCGCAGAATTGCTTATCTGAGACTATTGACGACGCATTGCATCGAAGAACTCGTCGTTGGTCTTCGTCATCGCTAGCTTGTCGATTAGGAACTCCATCGCGTCAGTTTCGCCCATTGGGTGAACGATCTTACGTAGAATCCACATCTTCTGAAGTTCTTCGTTCTTAGTTAGAAGCTCTTCACGACGTGTGCCGCTGCGGTTGAAGTCAATCGCAGGGAATACACGTTTCTCTGCAATCTTACGGTTCAAGTGAATTTCCATGTTACCTGTACCCTTGAACTCTTCGTAGATAACTTCGTCCATCTTAGAACCAGTATCGACTAGAGCCGTAGCAAGGATAGTTAGGCTGCCGCCTTCTTCTACGTTACGCGCAGCACCGAAGAAACGCTTAGGACGGTGTAGTGCGTTTGCATCCACACCACCAGTTAGTACTTTACCTGATGAAGGCACTACGGTGTTGTATGCACGAGCTAGACGAGTGATAGAGTCAAGCAGGATAACCACGTCTTTCTTGTGTTCAACAAGACGTTTTGCTTTCTCGATTACCATTTCCGCTACTTGTACGTGACGAGAAGCTGGCTCATCGAACGTTGACGCTACTACTTCACCTTTAACTAGACGCTGCATCTCTGTTACTTCTTCAGGACGTTCGTCGATAAGAAGTACCATCAACTCACACTCTGGGTGGTTGTATGCGATGCTTTGAGCGATGTTTTGCAGAAGCATTGTCTTACCCGCTTTAGGCGGAGCAACAATCAGACCACGTTGACCTTTACCAATTGGCGATGCCAAGTCTAAAACACGTGCTGTGATGTCTTCTGTAGAACCGTTACCGCGCTCCATAACCATACGCTCGTTAGCGTGTAGAGGCGTTAAGTTCTCGAATAGGATCTTGTTACGAGCGTTGTCTGGTTTGTCGTCGTTTACTGTGTTGACTTTTAGCAGAGCAAAGTAACGCTCACCGTCTTTTGGTGGGCGAATTTTACCAGCAATTGAGTCACCAGTACGTAGGTTGAAGCGACGAATCTGACTTGGCGAAACGTAGATGTCGTCTGGACCAGCAAGGTATGAGCTGTCCGCGCTACGTAGGAAACCAAAGCCGTCTTGCAGAATCTCCAGAACCCCATCGCCAAAGATGTCTTCGCCGCCTTTCGCGTGCGCTTTAAGAATTGCGAAGATGATGTCTTGTTTTCTTAGACGAGCTAGGTTCTCAAGACCCAGGCTTTCGCCAAGCTTTACAAGGTCAGACACAGGTCTGTTCTTCAGTTCAGTAAGATTCATGGTGGTGGATGCTTGTTTAGTCAAAATAAGATCTGTTTTCTAGTTAAGATGGATTTGGTCTCAGGATCGACCAAGAAGAGAAATTTGTTCAATTAACGCGCGATAAGTTAGCACTAATTAATATTCTAGTCCAGAGTTAGAAAAACAAAACCGCGCATTGTCATATTGCACGGTTTTGTTTGTAATCACTTGGTGATTATAGGTTTGCGTCTAGGAACTCTTTTAGTTGAGTCTTAGACAGAGCACCAACTTTCGTTGCCGCTACGTTACCGTCTTTAAATAACAGTAGCGTTGGAATGCCGCGAATACCAAACTTAGGTGGTGTACCTGCGTTATGGTCAATGTTTAGTTTACCGATAGTGAGTTTGCCTTCGTACTCGTCAGCGATTTCGTCCAGGATAGGAGCGATCATTTTACAAGGACCACACCATTCTGCCCAAAAATCAACTAGAACCGGGCCTGCAGCGTTGATTACATCGTTTTCAAAACCGTCATCAGTAAGCTGCAAAATCTTATCACTCATCTTCCACTCCAATGTGTTTTTCGAAACTGGTTGGATGATAACCAGTAAATAGATGCCCTATTGGAATGTATTTACTTTCTTATTGCAAGCTTTAGCTGATATTCTATCGCCATGAAAAAGACGCATATCACAGAGCAAAAGTTCGCCGATTTGGGTTTAAAGCCCCAAGTTACTGAAGGATTGGAGAAAAAAGGGTTCGAATATTGTACCCCTATCCAAGCCTTGGCGTTGCCGGTACTGCTCACCGGCCAAGACATTGCAGGCCAGGCCCAAACGGGTACTGGTAAAACCCTCGCGTTTCTTACTGCTACCTTCAACCACCTTCTGACCACGCCAGAGCACGAAGGTCGTAAGCCAACTCAACCGCGCGCAATCATTATGGCGCCAACGCGTGAGCTAGCGATTCAGATCTTTAACGATGCTGAGCCTTTGATTGCGAGCACAGGTCTTAAAGCGGCTTTAGCTTACGGTGGCGAAAGCTACGATAAGCAACTTACCAAGCTTCAAGATGGTGTAGACATTCTTATTGGCACTACTGGCCGTATCATTGACTTCTACAAGCAGCGCGTATTCAACCTAAACAACATTCAAGCGGTTGTTCTGGATGAAGCGGACCGTATGTTCGATCTTGGCTTTATTAAAGACATTCGTTTCTTGTTCCGTCGTATGCCTGAGCCAAAAGAACGTTTGAACATGCTGTTCTCAGCAACGCTGTCTTACCGCGTACAAGAATTGGCATTCGAACACATGCACAACCCTGAGCATGTTGTGGTTGAGCCAGAGCAAAAAACCGGTCACCGCATCCAAGAAGAGCTTTTCTACCCTTCTAATGAAGACAAGATGGCACTGCTTCAAACTCTTATTGAAGAAGAATGGCCAGACCGCGCGATCGTTTTTGCTAACACTAAGCATAAGTGTGAGTCGATTTGGGGTCACCTAGCAGCCGATGGTCACCGTGTTGGTCTACTGACTGGCGATGTACCACAGAAGAAGCGTGAAAAAATCCTTGAGCAATTTACTCGTGGTGAAGTTGACCTACTAGTCGCAACTGACGTTGCAGCACGTGGTCTTCATATTCCTCAAGTGACACACGTATTCAACTTCGACCTACCGGATGACTGTGAAGATTACGTTCACCGTATCGGTCGTACTGGCCGTGCTGGCGCAAGTGGTCACTCTATTAGCTTTGCTTGTGAAGATTACGCAATCAACTTGCCACCAATCGAAGAATACATTGAGCACGCAATCCCAGTTTCTGATTACGACGCTTCGGCTCTAATCCAAGATCTGCCTGCACCACTTCGTATGCGCGCGCCTCGTACTCAACAACGTCGCACCAATACAGGTGGCACTCGCTCTGGTAACCGCAAGCCGCAAGGACGTCGTCCTCGTCAGCCGCGTCAATCAGCGCCAAAACAATCATAAAAGGAAACTGAAGTCGTTTATGAGTCAAGCAGGATCATCACCGCTATACGCCGCCATCGACCTCGGGTCGAACAGTTTTCACATGCTCGTTGTGCGTCACATCGATGGCAGCGTTCAAACTATGGCTAAAATTAAGCGCAAAGTTCGTCTAGCCGCGGGCTTAGATGAACATAACTCTCTTAGTATGGAAGCTATGCAGCGAGGATGGGACTGCTTAAGTCTATTTGCAGAACGCTTGCAGGATATTCCTAAACAGAACATCCGCATTGTGGGTACCGCGACATTGCGAACCGCGACCAATGTGGATGTTTTTCTAGAGAAGGCGAACCAAATTTTAGGTCAGCCTATCGAAGTGATTACCGGCGAAGAAGAAGCTGCCACTATATATAAAGGTGTTGCACACACCTCTGGCGGTAGTGGTCGTCGCCTTGTAGTCGATATCGGCGGTGCAAGTACCGAGCTAATTATCGGTGAAGGTTTCGAAGCCAAAGCACTGACCAGTCTGAAAATGGGCTGTGTGACTTGGTTAGAGAACTTCTTCAAAGACCGCCAATTGAATGCACGTAACTTCGAAGCCGCCATTGAAGGCGCGAAGCAAACTCTGATGCCAATCTTAGAACAGTACACCGACCTAGGTTGGGACGTGTGTGTTGGGGCATCGGGTACAGTTCAAGCACTACAAGAGATAATGTTAACGCAGGGTATGGACGAAGTGATTACTCACTCCAAACTTAAGCGTCTACAAAAGCAGGCGATGCTTGCTGATCACTTGGAAGAACTCGATATTGAAGGCCTTACCCTAGAACGTGCTTTGGTATTCCCAAGTGGCTTATCCATTTTAATTGCGATCTTTGAGCTACTAGAAATCGATGCCATGACACTGGCTGGCGGCGCACTACGTGAAGGCTTGGTGTACGAGATGGTTGACGAGCTTCGTCAAAACGACATCCGTGCACGCACCATTTGTAGCGTACAAAACCGTTACCAGCTAGATTGCCAATACGGCGAACAAGTTGCAAAACTTGCGGGCAAACTGCTTGAGCAAGTTGGCGGTGAAGCTTGGGTTGCAGAACCTCAGGGTAAAGTCCTGCTGGAAACAACAGCCAAACTGCACGAAATCGGTCTAACTATCGACTTCAAAAAGGGCGGTGAGCACAGCGCTTACCTGCTACAGCATCTGGATTTGCCTGGTTACACCCGTGCACAGAAGTTCTTTATCGGTGAAATTGCTCGCCGTTACCGTGAACAACTGACGTCACTGCCTGAGCAACATGCCCTTTCAGGCACCAGTGGTAAACGCGTACTGCGCCTATTGCGCCTTGCGGTTTTACTCAGCCATCGTCGTAATCCAGATCTAGAGCCATGTGTGACTCTCACTGCGGAAGGCGACAAACTGACGCTAAGTATTGATGCGAAATGGCTAGAGGCAAACCCACTGACAGCTGCTGAGTTGGAAATTGAATCCAACCGTCAAACAGACATTGGCTGGCCGTTAAGTATCGTGACTTGCTAAACGTCACGATAACTTATTGCTTAGTTGAAGGTCCCTATCGGGGCCTTTTTTATTGCTCATTTTACCTTCGTACAGCTTAGGGAGCTTTTGGACACCCATGATCTAATTACTCCCCACGCTGTACAAAACGCTCTAAACCCAAGTAAACAGGCACAAAAAAGCCGCTTGATTTGAGCAAGCGGCTTTCGGGGTTCCCACTGATATTAAGACTGAACGCTTGTGGTCACCTTAAAGTCAGGGTTCACCGCAGTCAGCTTCTTAATCAGGTAATTCAGTAGTACGCCGTACATAGGAACGAACAAACCAAGACTGATAATCAGTTTGAAGCCGTAATCCACCAGCGCGATTTCCGTCCAATGCTCCGCCATGAATGGATCTGGACTTTGGTAGAACGCAATGGCGAAGAAAGCGATGGTATCAAGTGCATTACCGAAAAGCGTTGAACACGTTGGTGCCACCCACCACTGTTTCATTTGGCGTAGGCGGTTGAACACATGCACATCCATGATCTGACCAAGTAGGTACGCCATGAAGCTAGCAATCGCGATACGAGCAACGAATAAGTTAAATTCCCCTAGGTGACCAAAACCTTGGAATTGACCTTCGAAGAACACCACCGATAAGAAGTAAGATACTGCCAAAGCAGGCAACATCACTAAGAAGATAATCTTACGCGCCAACTGAGCACCGAAAATACGCACAGTTAAGTCAGTCGCTAAGAAGATAAATGGGAAAGTGAATGCACCCCAAGTGGTATGGAAACCGAAAATAGTAAACGGTAGCTGAACTAGGTAATTGCTAGATGCAATAATGACTAGGTGGAATAGAACCAGATAGATAAGGGCGTTGCGCTGCTGCGCAGGGGTAAAGTTACTCATGCGATACCTTTTTAGTTTGGTTTGGGGGTGAGGGAACCCAAATCGAGTCACTGAATAAAGTGGCTCTTACCAACAATGTAAAATGAAAAATAAACTGGCTTGGCTCATTCTGAGCGAAGCGGTGGGCGATTATACATTAACCACTTTTCGCCGCAAGTCGTCTGTTTTACGCAAACGTTTGAGCATAAAAAAGGGTGTTTCATGTGAAACACCCTTTCAAGAAAAATTCTATTTTAGAAACCGCGCTGGAACAATCCTGCAAGATAATCCAACTCTTCCCTGCTCTCTTCAATCGCTAAAGCTTCAAACCAAATCGCTTCGCTGTAATGCTCTGCTTTCATAAACAGTCGGCAACCTTCAAAGTCAATCAGCCAAGAGTGAATGTCTGCATCCCATTGCTTTTCCACCACAGTTGCAGAAAGCAAGCCGACTAAACGCTCACCTAAGGCAGGAAAGCTATCAAGGTCAAAGCTCGGCGCGGTAATGATTAAGCGCCCTTCTTGTGCCATGTAGTCCGCTAAGCCAAATTCCTTTTGCATCTTGGTTCCTTATCCGTGGTGAGTAATGTGTTCTTGAATCAAATCGAGGAATGGATCGGCATACTTCTCCAGTTTGCGCTGACCAACACCGCTAACTGCCAGCATTTCGCCGTAAGACGTTGGCAGAATTTCCGCCATATCAATCAGAGTCGCGTCACTGAAGACCACGTATGGTGGCAAACCATCTTCATCAGCAATCGACTTACGCAGCTTACGTAACTTGGCAAACAGCTTCTTATCGTAATTCTTGCTGGTCAGTTTATCTGACTTCGCCGCGCGTGCTGCGGTGTCTAAACGCGGAACTGCTAACTCCAGAGTCACATCGCCACGCAAAAGCGGACGCGCCTCTTCGGTAAGTTGCAGCGTTGAGTTACGAGTGATGTTTTGGAACAGCAGACCCTTGTGGATTAACTGACGGAAGATACTCACCCAGTAATCGTGGCTGTGATCACGCCCTATCGCGTAGGTAGAAATTTTATCGTGCCCGTTTTCACGTACACGAATGTTTTGCATGCCACGTAGCACTTCTACCACGTAGCCCATACCAAAGCTCTGATTAACACGGTACACACAAGACAACGCCTTACGCGCTTCTTCCGTGGCATCAAAGTGTTTCGGTGGATCTAAGCAAATATCGCAGTTGCCACATGGCTTCTCACGATACTCACCAAAGTAATTCAATAGCACCTGACGACGACAAGTTTGCGCCTCAGCAAAGGCACTCATCGCATTCAGTTTGTGGGTTTCCACCTGCTTCTGTGGACCATCGTCTTTCTCATCCAACATACGACGCAGCCAACTGATGTCCGCTGGGTCATACAACATCATCGCTTCCGCAGGCAAACCATCACGCCCTGCACGACCGGTTTCCTGATAGTAGGACTCGATATTACGCGGGATATCAAAGTGAACCACAAAGCGCACGTTTGGTTTGTTGATGCCCATACCGAATGCCACAGTCGCCACTACGATTTGGATATCATCACGTTGGAAAGCTTCTTGAACGTAAGCGCGCTCATCGGCATCCATACCTGCGTGATAACCAGCAGCACGAATGTGGTTGTTACACAGCTTCTCAGTCACCATCTCAACTTTCTTACGGCTACCACAATAGATGATGCCGCAATTACCCTTTTGGGTTTCAAGATAACGAACGATTTGCGAAACTGGCTTGTGCTTCTCAACTAAGTTGTAGCGAATGTTAGGACGGTCGAAGCTGCCTAGATAAACCTCTGGATTATTCAGTTGCAGACGCTCAAGAATATCTCGGCGCGTTGCGTCATCCGCCGTCGCCGTCAGCGCCATAAATGGCACATGGGAAAACTGCTGCTTAAGCTGACCAAGCGCTGCGTATTCTGGACGGAAGTCGTGTCCCCACTGGGAAATACAGTGCGCTTCATCGACGGCAATCATCGATAGCGGCAAGTTTTCCAAACGCTCAATGAAATCACGCATCAATACGCGCTCTGGCGAGACGTAAACCAACTTAAGATGACCAGTGTGCATGCGGTTATACACGCTGAGCAGCTCTTCACGAGGCATGGTCGAGTTGATGCACTCAGCCGCCACGCCGTTGGCTTTAAGCTGATCGACTTGGTCCTTCATCAGCGAGATAAGCGGAGAAATAACCAAAGTAATGCCAGAGCGAACCAAAGCAGGAATTTGATAACACAGCGACTTACCGCCACCCGTAGGCAGGATAACTAAGCTGTCGCGACCTTCTACCGCGGCGTCAATCACCAGTTGCTGACCATCTCGGAATTCTTGGTAACCAAACACATCCTCCAACACACGTTGAGGCGTCAAAGGCGAATCAGATTGTTCGGCTAGCAAAGTCGAGGTCATGAAAAATCTCAGATTGGGTCTTAAAAAGAGGTGCTTATGCATGCCACTAGCACGCAAAGTGAGGGCACATTGTAATGGGGTTTCATGGTGAATAAAACCGCAAATTGTTAGGTGATTCAGCTCACGACTCGTATACTGATTTTCTGCTCTATAAAAACTCAATTAGGTGACATCCCATGACACCAGAAGAACAACAACGCGCGCGGCAAGGCGTCCTGCTTGCAGTTGGTGCGTACACCATGTGGGGCATCGCACCCATTTACTTCAAATCGATTGCTGAAGTCTCACCACTTGAGATCTTAAGCCACCGAGTGTTTTGGTCTTTCTTTTTGCTAGCTGCACTCCTCCACTTTGGTCGCCAATGGCGCTCGGTTCGAGACATCATCAAAAATAAAACCAAGATGATGTATTTGATCTCTACTGCTATTTTAGTTGGGGCAAACTGGCTGATTTTCATCTGGGCGGTCACGTCAAATCATATGCTCGATGCCAGTCTCGGCTATTACATCAACCCGTTAATCAATGTGTTACTCGGGATGGTGTTTCTGGGAGAGAGGTTACGTAAGCTGCAATGGTTCGCAGTCGCGCTAGCGGCTTGTGGTGTATTAGTGCAGCTGATCGTGTTTGGCTCTGTCCCTGTGGTTGCTATCGCACTGGCAATGAGCTTTGGTTTTTACGGCTTACTGCGTAAGAAAGTCAGTGTGGAAGCGCAAACGGGGTTATTCATTGAAACTCTCGTCATGTTGCCTGCGGCAAGTATCTTTCTGTTTTTTATTGCCAGCACCCCAACCTCAAACATGTTTGAGAACCCATGGCAGCTGAATACCTTACTGATCGCCGCAGGTGTGATCACTACCCTGCCGCTACTGTGTTTTACTGGCGCAGCAACCCGTCTAAAGCTATCGACGTTGGGCTTCTTCCAATACATTGGTCCAAGTTTGATGTTCTTGCTTGCGGTGCTGATCTACGGCGAACCGTTCACCAGTGATAAAGCCATCACCTTCGCCTTTATTTGGGGCGCCTTGGTGGTATTTAGCTTTGATGGTCTGCGTAACAATCGTAAGTCACGCAAAGCAAAACAAACCAACTAATATGAATGCACAAATGCCCAACTCAGCTTGGGCATTTTTCTCTTTCTACAAGCCCTGCCCATATGAAAGCAAAAACCATAAATCACTGTTATGAAAGAAATTTAAAGCTACAACTCTAGTAATGTTTGTTTTCGTTATTATCTTCTCCCAAAAGATCACACCTTAGATAAAACCCTGCTTTCTTCATAGAAATCTTCTTCATTTCCATTAACGCTTGATATGCACATGAGCACCTAATTATTTCGATTGAACGCTCATGCTGTGTCACTGGCTATGGAGAAGAATATGGAAAATTTAACTCAACAGCAGGCGTCTAGATTCCTCGATTTAGCAACAATGGGGGTTAAACAGTCTGAACTCGAACAGTTTTTATTACTTGATGACAGAGGACGTTGGATAGAGGAACAAATCAACCAGCCGTATACCAAGCATCTCGACCGAACTCGCTACCAAGCGAATTCCAGAGGACTGACTCAGAGTAACCAAGATTGTCGTGTTGGCGCTTGGTTTGATATTGCACTTGGAGATGCAGCGCAACTTCGCCAACGCGTTGCTTTCGCGTTTAGCCAGATCTTTGTCGTCAGCGAAAAGGATGGAAACCTGAACCAAGACGCAGAAGCATTGGCCCACTACTACGATGTTCTCGCGAACGGTGCATTTGGGACATTTAAGAATTTACTCCGCAATATCACTTTATCCCCGGCGATGGGGCAATATCTCACCATGAATGGCAACAAGCCACAGAGCGTAACAGGGCAAGCACCAGATCAGAACTACGCTCGTGAAGTCTTGCAGCTTTTTACCATCGGCTTATATCAGCTCAATATGGATGGCTCACTGATTCTTGATGCATTTGGTAATCCGATTGAGACCTATCAAGACGCCGACATAGAGTCTTTAGCTCGGGTGTTTACAGGTTGGGATATTGATGGCGGCAACACATTGACGCCAATGGTTGAAGATAACAGCCTACATGATATGGACGAAAAGCAGGTCCTTGAACGAACCTACCCTGCAGGCCAAACCGCCACTCAGGACCTCGAGTCGTTTCTTGAGCACATTACCTTACACCCAAACGTCGCGCCTTTTATTTCCATTCTGCTGATTAAGCGTTTAACAACATCAAACCCTAGTCGCGACTACATCGAAAGAGTGGCGACGACATTTCATAACAGCAATGGCAACCTGGCAGAAGTCATACGTGCAATTTACACCGACAATGCCTTACTTGAAGCACCGAATGACAACATGGCAAAAGTAAGAGAACCCATTCTAGCCATGACCTACCTTTACCGAGCGATGGAAGCTTATCCTGGCGGAGGCAACGATATTGTTTATGACCCCATGCGCTATAAAGAAACCTTCAATCAGTACCCTCTTGGTGCCAACTCGGTTTTCAATTTTTATCAACCTAGTTATCAGCCTCCAGGTGCACTCGCAGAAAAAAGGTTAAGCGCTCCCGAACTGGCCATCATTGATTGGAGCCAACTTATCAACATGGGTAACATTTTTTATCGCAGCCTCCTCGACTATGGCCAAAACCGTGGTAACAGCAGCAATAAGAAAGAACTCTATATCGCACCTAAAGCCCTTGAAGACATGGCTGAATCTGGTCAAGGCGAACAATTGGTGGCGACCATCAATCAACTTGTACTCCACCAGCAGGGCTCGCCCGATGTGATCACCCGGCTTCAGAACATCTATAACGGCCACAACAATAAGTTTTATGCCGTTCCTAAGATGTTGTTTATTGCCTTTATGTCTCCCGATTTCATGGTACAGGAGTAAGTTATGTCGATTACACGTAGAAGCTTTTTGAAAGGCGCCTCAGGCACCGCGGTATCTGGCATGGTGCCACTCTCTCTTTCTTTACCAATGAACAGCGCGTTCGCTAATACCACCAATGATTACCGCGCTATAGTTTGTCTGTTTCTTCACGGCGGTAACGACTCATTTAACATGATTGTGCCGGGCAATAACGACGTGCAATACGCCACCGCTCGACCTGATATTTACCTCAGCAATGAGGAAAAGCTCTCGATCCCTGATTCAGAAGCAGGCCAAGCGCTAGCAATCAATGCTCGCATGCCTAACCTTGCCGAAATGCTGAATCAAGGCCAAGGTGCCGCACTGCTTAACATCGGTACCTTGGTAGAGCCCACCAACAAACAAAACCTTTACGACGTCAAGAAGCCTAATAATCTCGGGGCACACAACAAGCAACAAACGGCTTGGCAATCAAGTTGGGGCGATTCGGGTTATCACCCTTATGGGTGGGCCGGTTTGATGATGGATGTTTTGAGTAGTGGTAGCGTCGTCTCAGATTCCATGTCGTTTTCTGGTAATGAACTCCTTACCGGAACCATCTCAAAAGATATTTCATTATCTTCAGGAGAGATAAAGGCAATGGATGCATTGGGACATTCCAATGCGGTCAACAATCAGTTCACTGCGCTTGTGAATTCTCCTTACGGTTCTGACTTCAAGCAAACCTATAACCAACACCTTAAGGGCATCTTAGATTTCCAGACTGAGCTGCAATCAGTTGTCGATACTTACCCAGAAGACTCAAGTATCCCAAGCTCATCGCTTGGTTTACAGTTAAGAATGGTAAGACGCATGATACAAGCCGCCACCGATTTAGGACACCAACGCCAGGTCTTCTTCGTCAATCTGGGCGGTTTTGATAACCACCGCAGCCAAAGAGGACGACATGACGGTTTGTTGGAAACTATTGATTTAGCCGTCAGTGCCTTTCACCGCTCGTTGGATGCGTTATCCCTCTCCGAAAAAGTGGTCACTTTTACGCTATCCGATTTCGGCCGCACCATTGAGAACAACAGTAACCAAGGTACTGATCATGGCTGGGGTAGTAATCAGCTAGTGGTTGGTGAGGCGGTCAATGGCGGACGTAGTTACGGGCGCTATCCTAGTTTTGTTCGTGATGGTGACGATGCGTGGGGCAACAAGTTCATTCCCTCACAATCGTCTGAGCAGCTGGGGGCAACCTTATGTCGCTGGATGGGGCTCAGTGAGCAAGGTGTCGATCTGATTTTCCCTACTCTATCTCCAAGCCACAACAACGCTTTCTCAAGCCGTTATCTTGGTTTCTTGGGAGACTATCTCGATAAAGAGCAAGAAGCTGAGTTGCCTATCTTGGCCGTCAGCGCCAGTGAAACACGTGTCGATCATACGCCAGAAATGGCCATTGATGGTGACCTGTTTACCAAGTGGACTGCGAAGGGACAAGGGATTCAATACCTGATCGAGTTGTCGGCAACCTCGACCGTCACCAAACTACTTTACTCACAAGCGAAAGGCGACGTACGCCAATACCTATTTGATGTTGAAGTCAGTAATAACGGGATAAACTTCGAATTGGTGACGCAAGTCCTTACCCCTGGGAATACCACTGGCTTCGTCGAGCAGCAGATTGGAAAAGCAGGCGTTAACTTTATTCGCCTGACATGCAACGGCAATAATGGCAGCGATCCTAAGCTAGTCTTGTGGAATAACTTCCAAGAGATAAAAGTCCTTGGGTACACGGCTTAACGATGCTCGCTCAAGCTGAGTGATCGTTTTTTACAAGACATTTCAGAAATTGATGGATAAGCTTGGTTATATTGTGACCAAGCTTTTTTCTTTAATGGAACATATTCAATACTACGCAACCGATCATAACGACTTGAGTCTGATTGAGGCGAAATACCAGACCTTTGCTTTCCAAAGGCATTACCATCTGGATTTTCACCTCGGTCTGATCACGCATGGCGCGCAGAAGTTCCAATTCCAAGGCAACAGTCACCATGTCGGGCACGGGCAAATCGTGCTTATGCCGCCAGATGAGTTGCACGACGGGCAATCTAAGCTAGAAAGTGGCTATGAAGTAAATGTGTTTGCGATCGAACCTCACCTATTGAGCGATCTGGCTGATCTTAAGCAAAACGGTCAAATAATACACTTCAACGAGCTGATCATCTCGGATCCGCAGATATTTTCACAACTTAGTAACTTGCACGGGCTACTTCGTCGTGAAAACCTCAGCCAGCTCACCAAAGATTGCCTTCCTTTTGAAGGGTTTAACCAGCTTTTTGATCGCTACGGATCGCTTGAGCGACAAAAAGTGGTGCCATTAGGAAATCAATCGCTTGGAACATTAAAAGATTATCTAATGGCGAATCTCGACCAAGCGGTGCGTTTGGATTCACTTTCAAAGCTGTGCCAACTGAGCCCAACTCAGTTCCAGCGCCACTTTAAAGCGCAAACTGGCATGACGCCTTACGCATGGTTCGCACGTCTGCGCCTCGAACAAGGCATGAAGTTACTGCAATCTGGTCAATGTGGTACCGACGTTGCCCATCAGATCGGTTTCTACGATCAAGCACATTTCAGCAAAGCGTTTAAGCAGACCTACGGCGTTTCCCCTTCTCAAGTGACTCGTTAATTTCATTTACCGAGAAAGCTGTCAGTTTTTTACAAGCGCCACAGGTGACTTGTCACGACAATAGCCGCATTGGTTATATTTGAGATGTGTTATGAATGAGTCCACCATATTGCTGACGCTTGCCAGCATTCACTTTATTGCCCTAATGAGTCCAGGTCCCGACTTTGCGCTGGTCGTACAAAACGCGACGCGTCATGGTCGTCAAACTGGCTTGTACATTGCGTTGGGATTGTCTGTCGGTATTTTGCTGCACTCTTTGTTCAGCCTGACAGGCGTGAGTTATATCGTCCACCAGCACCCAGTGTTGTATTCCGTGGTGCAACTGCTCGGTGGTAGTTACCTGCTCTATTTAGGTATTGGTGCATTGCGCGCCGTGATCTCAATGATCAAAAACCCAAAGGCGGATCAACCTAAGAAGCAAAATAACCTAGTGATCAGCAACAAACGTCAGGCATTTGCTAAAGGGTTCGCGACCAACATTCTTAACCCAAAAGCCTTGGTGTTCTTTATCAGTTTAATGTCGAGCTTAGTCCCTGCCGGCATGTCAGTGACTGGTAAAGGCATGGCTCTGGTGATTCTGTTTGGCTTATCGCTGCTTTGGTTCTCTAGTCTCGCGTGGATGCTATCAACACAGCGCTTACAACGTAAATTGCAGCAAGCGGGCATCTACATCGACGGTCTGTGTGGGGTGGTATTTACCCTAGTGGGCGGTAGTATTTTATACCAAACGATCAGCACTTTTATCGGATAAAGTACTGATTTAAAAGCGTAGCACAATCGACATTTCTAAGATTGCTGACTCGACGTGACTCTTCATGACTGCCAAGCTGGAAACACAAAACTGGCAACATGGAGAGTCATCATGCATTGGACGTTCAACCGACTCGTGACCACGGGTCTTTTTCTTACTTCCCCACTCGTTTTATCTACCTCAGCCTTTGCTAACCAAGCAGCAGATACCGTTGCACCGGAGCACAGTACTGGCTTCGAGCAAAAGCAACTGGTCAAAGCCAAAGACTATATGGTCACCGCAGCCAACCCACTTGCCACCCAAGCTGGTGCGGATGTTCTTGCACAAGGTGGTAATGCTATTGATGCCATGGTTGCCGTGCAACTGATGCTGGGCTTGGTAGAACCGCAATCTTCTGGCATTGGTGGCGGTGCCTTCTTAGTGTATTGGGACAGTGAGAAGCAAAAACTGACTACGTATGATGGACGCGAGACCGCACCACTCGCCGCAACACCGAAACTCTTCTTAGATGACAAAGGACAACCACTGCAATTTTACGATGCGGTTGTCGGTGGGCGCTCCGTCGCTACTCCTGGCACAGTGAAACTACTGTGGGACACGCACCAAAAATACGGCAAGTTGGAATGGAAGAAGATCATCCAACCTGTGATTACCTTGGCTGATCAAGGTTTCGAAGTCAGTCCTCGCCTCGCGAATCTGATTGAGAAAGATGCCAAGCGCCTATCACGCTTCCCTGCGACTAAGGCTTACTTCTTTAATCCAGATGGCTCACCAAAAGCCGAAGGCACGTTGTTGAAGAACCCTGAATACGCGCACACTCTGTCGGTAATTGCAGAGCAAGGGGCAAAAGCTTTCTATCAAGGCGATATCGCCACAGACATCATCAAGACAGTACAAAATGCACCGGGCAATCCTGGCGTATTGGCACAACCTGACTTTGATGCGTTCCAAATCAAGCAACGTGAGCCGGTTTGTGCGGCTTACCAAAGCTATGATATTTGCGGTATGGGACCACCAAGCTCTGGCGCATTGACGGTTGGCCAGATTCTCGCGATCACCGAGCAATACGATCTTAAAGGTTGGGGAGCCGAGAGCGCGAAATCATGGCAAGTGATCGCCGACGCATCTCGCCTTGCGTTTGCAGATCGCGGTAAGTACATGGCTGACCAAGATTATGTGCCAATGCCAACCGAAGGCTTGCTTGATAAAGACTATCTCAAACAACGTGCTGAGCTTATTCAAGTCGGTAAAGCGTTGACTAAGGTTGAAGCCGGCAACCCTCCTTGGTCGCACGCGATGAACTTAAGCATGGACCAATCGATCGAGCTGCCTTCCACCAGCCATTTCAATATCGTCGATAAGCAAGGCAATGTGGTTTCAATGACAACGACCATTGAGAACGCCTTTGGCTCACGCTTGATGGTACGCGGCTTCTTGCTCAATAACGAACTTACCGATTTCTCCTTCCGCACTCACCAAGATGGTGTGCCAATCGCGAACCGCTTAGAGCCGGGTAAACGCCCACGCTCATCCATGGCACCAACCATTATGATGAAGGATAACAAACCTTACATGGCAATTGGCTCACCGGGTGGCAGCCGCATCATTGGTTACGTTGCACAAGCCATTATCGCCCACACGCAATGGGATATGGACATCCAAAGCGCGATTAATCAGCCACGACTACTGAACCGTTTTGGTACCTTAGATATTGAGCAAGGTACTGCGGCAGAAAGCTTACAACCTACGTTGGAGAAAATGGGCTTTAAGACCGATGTTCGTGATTTGAACTCTGGACTGCATGCTATACGTATAACTGAACAAGGCCTTGAAGGTGCGGCCGATCCAAGGCGTGAAGGAGCCGCTATCGGACATTAAGCGCATTTAGCTCGACCCCTTGTGCGAGATCTCTCACAAAGGGTTGAGCAAACCTCTCTTTTTTAATGGCAAAACTGCGCACAAAAACACATAAGATATTGATTTAAATGATTATGTATCTTTTTTAAACGCTAAGAGAGTAAAAAAATGTGAGATTTGTCCGTTGTTGGAAACCGTTAAACACGTAGTATTAAACCTGTCGGAAGGATGCTGACACGGAACAGGAAACACCACGGACTTGGTGAACTTCAGGAAGAAGAAACGGTTATTCAGGATGAATAGTCGGGCATGGATTGCAAAATTGGACATTGAACGGAATCAATAGCGACTAGGATGGTTGCTACTAAGGACGGGAAATGGACACCTCTGGACGAGGCAAGGATTTGAACATCAGGATGATGTCAGGGACACCGCTCAGGGAACAAGTGATGAGAGCTAACGAGGATGGTTAGCAGACCAGGATAAGGTCATTAAGGACACCGCTAGGAAGGCGACGTAAGGATTAAGCTGACGGATTCAGCACACTATCATGGATTAGATGCATGGAGCACTCTTAGTAGCCGGATTGCTGCGAGTAAGACTATAACCCCGATGGGCGCAAGCCCTCGGGGTTTTTCTTTGCCTAACATTTTTCTCAGCTGCTCTGCTGGAAATAGACATTCCCCCACAACGCCCACCTTTCACTTCAAACGGTATAGTTAAATCGCGCTTTCGCACTCCATTTATCATTCCATTTTTACTGCATTAGCGACATACAAACAGCACAAACAAAAAGAGCCGCCGAAGCAGCTCTTAAGTTGATTATTTTTGTTAAAGCCTTACAGTTTCTCTAGTCGTGCGTAAGCAGTCACCAACCATTTGATGCCCTCACCATTAAAGGCAATCTGTACGCGGCTCTGTGGACCACTGCCTTCGAAGTTGATGATGGTACCTTCACCAAACTTTGGATGCATCACTCGAGAACCTAGCGTAAAGCCAGTTTCATTAAAGCTCTCTTTCACCGCCGTTTGGCTAAATCGACCGCTGCTTGCAGGACGGCTAACTTGCGCCTTCATGCGTACTTCGTCTAAACAAGTTTCTGGCAGTTCACGGATAAAGCGAGACGGTTTATGGTACTTATCCTGACCGTACAAACGACGCATTTCAGCATAAGTGATGTACAGTTTCTGCATCGCACGGGTCATGCCTACGTAACACAGACGACGTTCTTCTTCCAAACGCCCTGCTTCTTCTGCCGACATTTGGCTTGGGAACATGCCTTCTTCCACACCGACCATAAACACTAACGGGAACTCTAGACCTTTCGCACTGTGCAATGTCATGAGCTGAACCGCATCTTCAAACTCATCCGCTTGTCCTTCACCCGCTTCTAATGCTGCATGGGTAAGGAATGCCGTCAGCAGTGACATGTCTTCGGCTTCTTCTGGTTTCTCGAATTGGCGAGTTGCGGTCACCAATTCCTCCAAGTTCTCAATACGCGCCTTAGACTTTTCACCTTTCTCTTGCTCGTACATCGCGAACAAGCCCGAGTATTTGATCACATGGTCAGTTTGGTGATGCAGCGGCATCTCGATGGTGTCGTCTTCTAGTGCTGTGACAAGCTCGATAAAACGGCTCAGAGCACCAGCAGCACGACCTGCAAGTACCTTCTCATCCAACATCGCCACACTCGCTTCCCACATGGTGCAACCACGATCACGAGCCGCAAAACGGATGGTTTCAAGCGTCTTGTCACCTAAACCACGTGTTGGCGTATTCACCACACGTTCAAACGCCGCATCATCATTACGGTTAGCAATCAGACGCATGTAGCTCAAGGCATCTTTGATTTCCTGACGTTCGAAGAATCGCATGCCGCCGTAGATACGGTAAGGCAGACCAGCTTGAATCAAGGCTTCTTCCAGAACACGCGACTGGGCGTTGTTACGATAAAGCATTGCAGCGTCATTCAGAGCACCGCCCTTGTCTTGCCACTCTTTGATTTTGTTTACCGCAAAACGGGCTTCATCCAACTCGTTGTAAGCGCTGTATACCGAGATAGGCTCACCGACAACGCCATCAGTCCAAAGCTCTTTACCCATACGCTCGGTGTTATTCGCGATCAGAGCGTTGGACGCTTCCAGAATGGTCTTGGTTGAACGGTAGTTTTGCTCAAGACGAATGGTGTTCACGCTTGGGAATTCCAGCGTAAACTTCTCAATGTTCTCGACTTTTGCACCACGCCAGCCGTAAATCGACTGGTCGTCATCACCCACGATCATCACGTGACACTCAGGACCCGCCATCATACGTAGCCAAGCATATTGAATGTTGTTGGTATCTTGGAACTCGTCCACCAAGATATGCTTAAAGCGTGCCTGGTAGTGTTCACGGACGAACTTGTTATCACGCAGTAGCTCATGTGCGCGCAGCAAGATTTCCGCAAAATCGACTAAACCAGCACGATCACACGCTTCTTGGTAAGCGGTGTACAGCTGCAGATATGTCTTGGTCACTGGATCATGGTACGCATCAATGTGCGACGGGCGCAGACCTTCGTCTTTCTTGCCGTTAATCCACCATGCCACTTGGCGTGCTGGCCACTGCTTCTCATCAAGGTTTTGCGCTTTGATCAAACGCTTTAGTAGGCGCTGTTGGTCGTCACTGTCGATGATTTGGAAATCTTCCGGTAGCTTGGCATCAAGATAGTGCGCACGCAGAATACGGTGACAAATGCCGTGGAAAGTACCATTCCACATACCGCCTGCACTGCCCATCATTAGCTCTTCGATACGTCCACGCATCTCTGCCGCCGCCTTATTGGTAAAGGTTACTGACATGATTGAGAACGGAGAAGCCTGCTCTACCGACATCAACCAAGCGATACGGTGAACAAGAACGCGTGTCTTACCACTCCCTGCACCAGCAAGGACGAGCAAGTTTTCTAGAGGTGCTGCAACGGCTTCACGTTGTTTGTCGTTCAAACCGTCGAGTAATAGAGATGGATCCATCATGATGAGAGCTACTGGTTATTTATACATAAAAATAGATTATAACCTAAACAACCAGTTCAGATTAGACAAAATTTCATAAAAAAATCGTTGCATTTTCACTCTAAACATCAAGGGTTTATATAAATTCTACCTTTCAAATCTATTGATTTCGAAAATATTTATGAAAGTTTTTTAGTCCGCTTCCTATCTTTTAAATTAAGCAAGCTGATAACAAAACGCCAAAACAGGCGGTTCACCTTGCCAACTTAAAGTAAAGGAAATCATTCAGAGGAATTTATTATGAAAAAGTCGAATCTAGCTGTTACTGCTGCTGTTACTGGTCTTCTAGCACTTGGCGGCACAATGCTAACCGCGGCTCCAGCTGTGGCTGCTGAGAAAGAAAAGTGCTACGGCGTTTCTAAAGCAGGTAAAAACGACTGTGCAACGAAAAGCAGCTCATGTGCCGGTACTTCTAAAGAAGATAACCAAAAAGACGCATTCGTAGTCGTACCAAAAGGTCTGTGTGACAAACTGACTGGCGGTAGCACTTCTTCTTCGTAATCTTTCATCGCTAATTGCTGCGAGGGTGCGTTGATGCTCAAGCAACGCACCCTTCTCTTCCCGACCGCTTTGAAAAAGGAGTTTCACGTGAAACACCACACCTTCCACGACCATGTTGGAGTTGGATTAAGAACCCCTCACCTCGATTACTTTAGCCAAAACAAACCCAAGTTGTCTTGGTTAGAAATCCACAGTGAAAACTATTTTCAACCCAACGCTGCAGAGCGCCATCAACTGCACGCGCTGCGCGAGCAGTATCAAATTAGCTGCCACGGCATTGGTCTGTCATTAGGTTCGGTGGAACGTGTGAATCAGAAGCACCTTGCTCAACTTAAAGCGCTGATTGACTCGATCGACCCGATTCTTGTTTCTGACCATTTAAGTTGGAGCGAGAACGGTGGTCATTACTTTAATGACCTACTTCCACTTCCGTATACGGAAGAAGCGCTCAAAGTATTCACTCGTAACGTGAATGAAGTACAGGATTATTTGCAACGCGAGATCTTGATAGAGAACCCATCTAGTTATGTGAAGTTTCAACATTCGACCATCAGCGAATGGGAGTTTCTTACCGAAGTTCAACAGCGCACTGGCTGTCGTTTGTTGCTCGATTTAAACAATGTTTATGTTTCGGCGTTCAACCACGGTTTTGATTGCGACACATACCTAGATGCGATTCCAGCCGACAAAGTGGATGAGATTCACTTGGCAGGTTTTACCATCAAACAACTCGACAAAGGTGAGATATGGATTGATACCCATAGCCGCCCAGTTAGTGATGAAGTTTGGCAGTTATTCGCGCAGTGGACAGAGAAACACGGTCCACGCCATACGTTGATTGAATGGGACTTGGATATCCCTGCGCCAGAAGTCTTGCTCGGAGAAGCGAAGAAAGCATCGCAACTGCTATTGCAAGGCAGACTCCCAAGTGAACAAAGCGAACCAAGGAAGGCATCATGAATCTAGCCACCTTACAAAGCCAGTTTGCTAAAGCCCTACACTATCAAGCACTCGGGGAAGATTGTGATATTGCCAGTGATGAGTTTACCGCTGATGAACGCATGCAGATTTACCGCAATAACTTTATCGTCAGCTTAAGCGAGGTGTTATCCGCGACCTACCCAATGGTTGAAGCGCTACTTGGTGAAGAATGCTTTGAACAGATGGCTCGCCAGCATGTTCTCACTTATCCATTAGAAGAAGGAAATGTGGTCCATTATGGCGAAGGTTTTCAAGACACCATCATGCAGTTCAGTCAAGTGATCGCACAAGCCCCTTACAGCCCTGAAGTCGCTCGCTTCGAGTGGCATATCGACCTTGCTCGTCAAGCGCAGTATGAACAATCCAATGCAGCAGAATTAAAACCGCTTGCGGCACTTGGCGAAGTGAGTGAAGAGCAACAACCCGCTTTGATTTTGCACCTTAAAAAAGGCTGCCGCAGCTTTGACTCTAGCTACGCCGTATTTGATTTGTTTGGCGCGATTCAAACTGGGCAATTCGAACAACTTAATATCAACCAATTACAGCAAGGTGTCATCTCGATTCAAGCCAATGGAGAAGCCTTGTGTCACGCACTCGATGCTGATGTGTTCCAACTGCTGCGATGTTTAGAGCAGAAGCTGAGTTTAAGCGAAATACCTGAAGTTTTACTCGCTCATCTCAATAGCATAATGGCACTCGATCTCGTTGACGGCTTTACATTGAAATCAATCTAAGGAGCACTCTATGACGGATACGGTTAAAAACTTAGTAAATCGGTACGACGATTTAATCAGTACCCTACAAGCTGGCTTTGTCCCTTTACTACTTCTCTTTTGTCGCTTGTGGGTTGCATGGGTGTTCTTCAATTCAGGGCTAATCAAAATCTCGTCTTGGGATAGCACACTGTATTTATTTGAGCTGGAGTACCAAGTGCCAATACTACCGTGGGAGTTGGCAGCTTACTTAGGTACGGCGGCGGAATTGGTTCTACCTGTGTTCTTGGCACTCGGATTGATTACCCGCCCGATGGCTGCGATTCTGTTTGTGTTCAACATCATCGCTGTAGTCTCTTACCCATTGCTGTGGGAGAAAGGTTTCTATGATCACCAACTTTGGGGATTGATGATTCTTGTTGTGATTGTGTGGGGGCCAGGACCATTGTCCCTCGACCATATCCTGAAAAAGAAAATTACCAACTAAAAAAATCCCCGCATGAAGCGGGGATTTTTTATTATTTGTTTAAGTAAGCCATTAGCTCTTCAGCTGAGATACCTTGTTGAGCAAGGTCTTTTGCCATCTGCTCAACCTGCTCACCTTTGCGTGACTCAATCACTTGCTGAAATTGATACACAAGGTCACGTAAAACTGGCACAGGAACTTGTTTTGCCGCGCTACGAATACGCTCAGAGCTTTGGTTGCCTAATTCATTTAGCAACTTACCAAACATCACCTTTTCTGGTGACTCTTCCATTTGCTCTAGGATACGAGCCATTTCATACGTGGTTAACGACATTACTTTATGAGTTCCGTTATGGTGTCGAGAAAAGTTTGAACGACAAATATACACGCGTTAAGTACATTGGAAAATACTAAATTGTCGAGTTTTACGCATTCGCCAATTTTGCATGCCAGCTCTTCCCTGCTTTACTAAACAGAATCACCAACGCTGGAAGCAGAACCCACATATGAATCGCGATCAGAGTTTGTGGTTCAAGTGATAGGCGTTGCAGCGTACCCACCAACAAACCAGAGCCACTCATCTGGAACAGACCAAGTAGTGCTGCCGCGGTCCCCGCCTTATCACCAAACGGTTCTAGTGCTTTACCTGCTGCCGCACCAAGAATCCAAGCAAAGCCAACCGATGAGATAAAGATTGGTAACATGAAAGCCAACGCCGTATTGTGCTCTTTCATTACCATCATGATCACGCCAGCAATTGCTAACAAGCTGATACCAACCACAAGCGAGTTGTGTGTGCCCCAGCGATCCATGAACTTAGGCGCTAGCATACATGCCGCAATATTAAATACCGCGTTAAGGCCAAACCAGAAAGTGAATTCGTTCATCGACAAACCCATACCTGTCATCAAGACGCCTGGAGCAGAAGTTACGTAAGCAAGAATCACGGCCATCGCCATCAAGCACAATGATGCATGGAAAATGAATGACGGTGTACTTAGTACCGACCAATAGCGGCTTAGCTTAAACACGGCTTGCTTTTCAGTTGCCGGGTTAGTTTCCTTCATACCGAAGAACATCATCGAGCCTGCAATCACAGCGAAGCCCGCCATAAAGCTGAAGTTTGCGCGCCAATCAAATTGTTGGGTTAACCAGCTACCAAGAATCGGGGCTAGTGCCGGAATAAAGCAGATCGCACCGTTAAGGTAGCTGATCATTTTGCCGCTTTTTTCCGGACCAAAGATATCGCGAACTGTTGCAAAGGCTGCCACAGATGTTGCACATGCACCTAAGCCTTGTAGCAAGCGAGCCGCCAACATCCACTCAATATTTTGAGCACTCCACGCCAATAAAGCGCTCAATGCGTAGATGGTGATGCCTCCCAATGCAACAGTTCGACGTCCGAGTTTATCTGCCAAGGGACCAGCGAATAGCTGACCAACACCCATAGCAAATAGGAACCAAGTGATGGTGTCTTGTGCCAATGCATTTTCTACCTGAAAAGTGGACGCGATAAGAGGCAAAGCAGGTAGGTAGATATCAATCGCAAGCGGACTGAACAGAACTAACATGGTCAACAGCGCCATCTGTTTTTTGCTATTTGTAATATGGCTAGACACAAAACACTCCAAATTGAACAAGAACTTTGCGCAAAGCTTAATCATCTGATGATATGAATGGAAATGATGTATACTCATGACCATTATTCCAATGGGGAAAATCACTGTGAACGTAGAGAAACTGGCACGTATCGACCTCAATTTACTGGTCTGTTTTAAAGTGCTGATTGAAGAGTTGAATGTCACCCGAGCCGCTCACCGACTTTGCTTGAGCCAGTCCGCCGTGAGTAAGTCCTTGGCTAAATTACGTACCCAATTTGATGATCCCTTATTCACTCGAAACTCACACGGATTGACGCCAACACCGCGCGCATTGTTCCTTAAACCGAAACTGGATCTGTTGATAAACCAACTTGAGGTGCTCACTCAACCCGAAGAGTTCTCACCACAGAGCAGTGAGTACCGTTTTCAAATCGCAGCGGTAGAGAGTGTCTACCCGCTCATTCTGCCTCACTTCTTGCCAGCAATTTTCCAACAAGCGCCAGGCGTGACCATCAGTACCCACTCTTGGTCGGAGCAAACCTTCAAGATGATTCAGCGTGGTGAAATCGATTTAGGCATGACGGGTCGAGATATCGACATCAACGATGCCAAGCTGACTATGCTGCCGCCAGATGACATTTGTGAGCAGGAAATCTATCGCGACCACCAAATGTGTATCGTACGTAAAGACCACCCGGCTTTGCGAGGTAATTGGAACTTAGAAGCTTATCTAGCCCTGCGCCATGTTCAGGTGCGTTGTGATGGCAACGACCGTTGGTTGCTCGACTATCGTTTAGCCGACATTGGTCGCGAACGTGATATCGCAGTCACCGTACCGGACTTTAACAGTGCCGCCAGTTTGTGTTCTTACACTGATTTTGTGTTTACCGCACCAAGCCACTTTGTGAAGCTGGCAGCCAAACAACACGACATGGCATTACTGCCGCTGCCACTCGAATTCCCGCCAATGGCTTACACTTTGTTCTGGCACCGAGACAGAGAAAATGACCCGGCTTTAACTTGGCTACGTACCATGATCACGCAAAAAACCGATCATCTTAGATAAAAATCCCGGACGCGATTTGCGCTCTTACGGTAAAATGAGTAGCTTAACAGTCGATAGTCCTTTTTGGCTCATCTATGGCCTGTTGTACTCCGACTCTATTGAAGTGATTGCGAACCTCAATGGAATCGTAAACTGCATGAAGCAGATGGAAACAGCTCCCACACCTGAGCATGAAGGAGCGGTAATTTGAAGGAATAACACAGATGCACAACGATACCCAAAGCCGCGTGAATGCAATTCGCGAATGGCTAGCACAACATAATATTGATGCCCTACTTGTCCCTCATGAAGACGAGTACTTGGGCGAATACGTACCAGCGCACAACGAGCGTTTACATTGGCTAACTGGTTTTACCGGTTCTGCTGGTGCTGCGGTAATCACCAAAGACAAAGCCGCTATCTTTGTTGATGGTCGCTACACGGTACAAGTCACTAAGCAGGTTCCTGCTGATCTATTCGAATACCGTCACCTGATTGAAGAGCCTGCACTAGATTGGATTAAAGACCATCTTGCAAATGGCGCCTCTGTGGCAATCGACCCTCGCATGCACAACTCTGCTTGGTTAGACATGGCACAAGCAAAACTTGCAGGTGCACTTGAGCTTAAGATTCTCGACAGCAACCCAATTGATGAGCTGTGGCACGACCGCCCTGCTCCTGTAGTTTCTGATGTTCGCCTAATGGCAACAGAAGCGGTTGGTCAATCAAGTGAAAGTAAGCGCCAAGAAATCGCAGAGCTGGTGAAAAAAGCCGGCACAGACAGCGCAGTGATCACAGCACTTGACTCTATCTGTTGGCTGCTTAACGTTCGTGGTCTTGATGTATCACGTCTACCAGTTCTGCTTTCTCACGCGATTCTGCATTCAGATTCAAGCGTGGAATACTTCCTAGATCCAGCTCGCCTACCTGCAGAGTTTGACACTCACGTTGGTTCTGGCGTGACGGTTCATCACCCAGAAGCATTGCAAGCACGACTAGAAACCCTAACTGGCAAGAATGTACTGGTTGACCCTGCGACAAGTAACGCGTGGTTTAAGTTGGTTCTACAAAATGCTGGCGCATCAGTGGTGAGTAAAGCTGACCCATGCCTAATGCCAAAAGCGGCGAAGAACGCAGTTGAAATCGCAGGTATGAAAGCATGTCATATCCGAGATGGCGTGGCGATGAGCAAGTTCCTATCTTGGTTAGATGCAGAAGTCGTTGCGGGTAACTTGCATGATGAAGCAACATTGGCTGACAAATTGGAAGCGTTCCGTAGCGAAGACCCGACGCTTATGGATCTTAGCTTCGATACTATTTCGGCAGCAGGTGGCAACGCGGCGATGTGTCACTACAACCACGAAAACCAACCTGAACCTGGCAAGCTAGAACTGAACACACTTTACCTAGTGGATTCAGGCGGTCAGTACCTAGATGGCACGACAGACATCACGCGTACAATTGCGATCGGTCAGCCTTCACAAGAGATGATTAAACAATTCACTCTCGCACTAAAAGGTCACATCGGTGTTGCTCGTGCACGTTTCCCGAAAGGCACACGTGGTTACCAAATCGATACGCTAGCTCGTCAGCACCTATGGGCGGAAGGCTACGATTACGATCACGGTACAGGTCACGGTGTTGGTCACTTCCTAAGTGTTCATGAAGGTCCGGCGAGCATTTCTAAGAAGCAAATCGACGTGCCTCTAACAGAAGGTATGGTGCTATCCAACGAGCCAGGTTACTACCGTGCAGATGCGTTTGGTATCCGTATCGAGAACCTAGAGCTTGTTGTTGAAACTCCAACTAACGGTGACTTCCCTGTTCTTTCATTTGAGTCGCTAACACGATGCCCAATCGACAAGCGCAACATCAACGTTGATATGCTAACTCGTCCAGAACTTGCTTGGCTGAATGATTACCATCAGAAAGTATGGGATGAGATCAGCCCGCTAGTTGAGGGTGATGTGAAAGAGTGGCTTCGTCAAGCAACGCTACCTGTAGCACACAGCTAGAAGCTAGAAGCTAGAAGCTAGAAGCTAGAAGCTAGAAAAAAATAGAGGGTTGATGTTTTGCATCAACCCTCTATTTTTGCCTATGTTTCACGTGAAACATAACGATGACCAGGGGCTTTCTTTGCTACTTAACCAGAATACGCCGAGTGCCAATCTCGCCATACTGGGTCAAACCCTTTGGCTCGAATCATCTCTTCCACAGAACCAGCACTTCGCTCATCACTGATCTCAAACTGCTCGAGTTCAACATCATCCATCGCATACCCACCCGGCTGAGTTTTCGATGCAGCAGACATACTGGTGATACCTAACGGTAATGCATTGTCTCTGAACTTCGGTGATTCACGAGTCGATAATGACAACTCCACTTCTGGATTCAACAAGCGATAAGCGCAAATCAACTGCACAAGCTGTTTATCCGTCATGACTGATTTTGGTTGCTTTCCGTTTAAAGAACTGGCCCCCTCACAAGGACGCAAACGCGGAAATGAAATTGAGTACCGAGTCTGCCAATACGTGCGCTCAAGATAGTTCAGGTGCGCTGCCACATAAAAGCAATCTGTTCGCCACTCTTCTAACCCTATCAAAGCGCCAATACCGATCTTATCGATGCCCGCTTTTGCAAGACGATCGGGTGTATCCAATCGGTATTCGAAATCCATCTTATTGCCACGCAAATGGTGCTCGGCGTAAGTCGAAGGATGATACGTTTCTTGATAGACCATCACCGCATCCAAACCCAATGTCTTGAGCTCGGCGTATTCGTTTTGATCAAGTGGCTGCACTTCCATCGCCAAATAATTAAAGCGCTTCTTAATCATCGGCACCATTTCGCGGAAGTATTTCATGCCCACTTTGGTTTCGTGTTCGCCAGTCACCAGCAATACGCTATCGAATTTCATGCGTTTAATGGCTTCAACTTCTGCAGCGACTTCGTCCCTATTCAAGGTACGACGCTTGATTCTGTTCTCCATCGAGAAGCCACAATAAGTACAAGCATTGGCGCACAAGTTAGAAAGGTACAATGGAATATAAAGCGACATGGTATTACCAAAACGCTTACGAGTTGCCGAGTATGACAGTTGCGCCATTTGCTCTAAGTACGCTTCAGCCGCTGGTGAAATTAGCGCTTTAAAGTCTTCCAAATCACGCTTGGGTTTATTCAATGCTCGCTCGACATCTTGTGCCGTTTTCGCGTAGATCGACATCGAAATATCATCCCAATTCAGCTGCTTAAATTGTTCAACGAAGCTCATGTTTTCCTCGCTTAATAGCTAAACCAATCTAGGACTAAAGCTCATCTAGGAATGACGTCAGTGGACTCGACGCAATCGCATGAGAAACCTTACCAGCAAGTCCGGCTTCATAAGCCATACGCCCCGACTCTACCGCCAACTTAAATGCCTTCGCCATCGCAACGGGATCGCTCGAAGCTGCAATCGCAGTATTGACGAGCACGGCATCCGCTCCCATTTCTATCGCACGCGCGGCATGTGAAGGTGCGCCGATACCCGCATCAACAACGACAGGAACATTAGCTTGGTCGATGATAATCTCTAGGAAATCGTGAGAAACTATCCCTTTGTTGGAACCAATCGGCGCACCTAATGGCATGACCGCAGCACAGCCTACTTCTTCCAATCGTTTACACAGAACTGGGTCAGCATGACAATAAGGAAGGACAATGAAGCCTTCACGAACCAGTTGCTCAGCGGCTGCAAGTGTCTCAATTGGATCGGGCATCAAGTACTTCGGGTCTGGGTGAATTTCCAGTTTTAGCCAGTTTGTACCTAACGCTTCTCGCGCCAGTTGCGCAGCAAACACAGCATCTTTAGCATTCTTTGCACCTGAGGTGTTCGGCAATAAGTTCACACCCGATTGTACTAACGGCAGCAAAATATCGTCTTGTTGGTCGTTCACATCGACACGCTTCAACGCCATGGTCGCAAGTTGAGATCCCGACACTTGAATCGCTTCTGCCATTAATCGGCTGTTGGCAAACTTCCCTGTTCCCGTGAACAGTCTTGATTCGAATTGTTTATCACCAATTTTAAGCATCGACGTTAACCCCCTGCGATCGCTTGAAACAAAGAGATGCTATCTCCCTGTGAAAGAACTGTGCTAGCCCACTCACTGCGCGGCACAACATTGTTGTTAATTGCAAAAACACAGCCCATTTCGGGCAGCGCAAATTGACTAATGATTTGCTGTAGATTCGACTCACTGGCAACTTGATGTGACTGGTCATTGATAACAATAGTGATCACATCTAAGCCAGCAGCGGTCATTTGTGTTGTTTGTTGTTCTGATAACGTCATTGCTTCCAACTCTCTTAATTCTGCCCATTACTCGTAAGCTAAATCTGAGCACACACTTGGCACTGTTTGTCTTTGCTTATCGCCATGGTTTGCCATTGCAGTTTCAACCCATCAAACAGATGCAACTTGGCAGTCTCGACATGAAACTTTCCCGTCGCCAGTTTTTGAATTGCCGCTATCGCTTGGTAGTTACCAAGTGTGCCCACCACCGGACCGACGACACCGCTCTCACTGCATTTTTGCGTTTGCGGTAACTCGTCGAACGGATACAAACAGCGATAACATGCTTTACTCTGCGCTTCTTGTTCAATTGGGGTTTGGTAATCAAAGACAGCGAATTGCCCTTGCCAACCAATTGCCGCCGCTGAGATGAGCGGCGTATTTTGCTCGAAACAAACTTGGTTAATGAGCTGGCGGGTTGGCATGTTGTCGGTGCAATCGAGCACCACATCCGCTAGCATCACCTCAAGCTGCAACTGTGCTTTGTCTAATCGCTTATTGAGAGCACGAACTTGAACCATAGAATTAAGGCCAGTCAGTTGCTTTACAGTAGCTTCTGTTTTCGCAACTTGGAGGTCTTGTTCACGATAAATGATCTGACGTTGTAGGTTACTGCTATCAACTTCATCGTCATCAACCACAACCAATTTACCAACGCCCGCTGACGCCAAGTACAAACTCGCTGCGCTCCCCAATCCGCCACAACCGATGATCAGCACATGCGATTTGCTCAAACGCTCTTGCCCAACTTCGGCAATTTCAGGCAGAGCGACTTGGCGTTGATAGCGAAGGAACTGCTTATCCGTGAGCATGCTCGCCTCTCTTGGTATCCACCAATTCACTATTCTGTTCAGTAAACGTTAGCAGTCTTTCCTTCATCAGTTGTGCAAAAAACTCGATGACGGACTGAGGTGATTCTGCCAACGTAATAGCTCGCACAACTGCCAAACTAGAAACACCTGTTTGCCAAACTTGGTCTGCATTAGATTGGTCAATGCCACCAATCGCGACCGTCGGAAAGCCAAGCACATAGTCACTATCTGCTTTGTCTTTTGAAGGATGGAAAACCGACTCCGCGTTTCCATAAGGAATGCTATCAATCAGCTTTTGATACAGAGCCAAGCGCACCAAACCTTGTGGTTTCGACGGCATCTGTTTAGTGGTGGTTGGGAAAATATGCCCTAGCGCGATGTAACTAGGATGAATTTGTACGATGCGTAGTAGCTCATAATAACCATGAGTAGAAAGACCAAGACGAATGCCGGCTTTAGTTAGCTGAGCCAAATTCGATTCTTCTATGTCTTCTTGTCCTAGGTGAACGCCATAAGCGCCATGCTTGATTGCCAACTGCCAATAGTCATTGATGAACACTTGTGCTTGATACTGACGACCTAGCTCAATTGCTCGAATGATCTGTTGTTCTAAATCGGCTTGTTGTGGGTTCTTGATTCGCAGTTGAATAGTGTTGATGCCTAGTGGCAGTAGACGCTCAATCCACGCAACATCATCAACGACTGGATAGAGCCCTAGACTTTGCTTAGTTAGAGTTGGAAAGCTAACGCTCTCGCCTTGTGCAGACCAACCAACTTGAATCCCTAGTCGGTTATCCTCCAGTACAGGTGTGGGGAAATCATCAAATTGGTCAGCCCACTGAGTAGATCTTCCCTCGTCAAGGTTGTCATTCAACAGTGTTTCACGTGAAACATTCGCTTGTTGAGTTAGCATTCCTCGAGTAAGTGTTAACGCATCTTCGATAGGAAAATCGAGTACTGTCAGCGTTACAATCCAAGCAAGGTGATGTCCGGGATCGAACATTGCGTTGAATTTGGACTTAACGGAAAGCGCTCTCACTTCGTTGTTAATTGGGTGACGCCAGATATCAAGCTGAAGCACTTTCTCCTTTTCATCGGATACCTGCGTATCAGCAATGCCAATATAAATCGCTTTCGACGGTTGCTTAGCACACGCTTCTACCGATAAAGCAGAGCGGTAATAGAGCACAAATGAACTCTCATTCTCAGAGTCATAACCATCAATAAGATCTGTCGTTATGCGCGTGGTCTGTTGGTCGCGAACAAGCTGAATAGATTGAGTTGGGCTCACACCCAACTCAATGTCTTCGATGCTAAAACCCTGTTCTTTCGCCAACAACAAACATTGCTGAACTAAACCAGTCAGTTCAATCAATGATGACGGAATAAGGATTTTGCTCATTAGTCACTTACCTCGGTATGTGCTACTGGGTGGTATAGTTCAGAACCTGTATCTCTAAATTCTTGCGATTTCTGACGCATCCCCTCAAGAGGATCATCCAGCATTTTGATCGATATAGCTTGGTCCGCAGCAACTTGCTCAGTGTCTTTCGCATACTCTCGTACCTCTTGCGAGATCTTCATCGAGCAGAACTTTGGTCCACACATCGAACAGAAGTGAGCAACTTTGCCGGATTCTTGAGGCAAGGTTTCATCATGGAAAGCACGAGCAGTATCTGGGTCGAGCGACAAGTTAAATTGATCTTCCCAACGGAACTCGAAGCGAGCTTTAGAAAGCGCATTATCACGAACTTGAGCGCCAGGGTGCCCTTTCGCTAAATCAGCGGCGTGCGCAGCAAGCTTGTAAGTGATCATGCCTACTTTCACGTCTTCTTTGTTTGGTAAGCCAAGATGCTCTTTAGGAGTTACGTAGCAAAGCATTGCACAGCCATACCAACCAATCATGGCAGCGCCGATGCCTGAAGTAATATGGTCGTAACCAGGAGCGACGTCTGTCGTCAGTGGACCAAGTGTGTAGAAAGGGGCTTCATGACAGTGTTCTAACTGCTCTTCCATGTTCTCTTTGATCATATGCATTGGAACATGACCAGGACCTTCGATAATCACCTGTACATCGTATTCCCACGCTATCTTGGTTAACTCACCAAGGGTACGAAGCTCTGCAAATTGCGCTTCATCGTTAGCATCGGCAACCGAGCCAGGACGCAGACCATCACCGAGAGAAAGTGCCACATCATACTTAGCACAGATTTCACAGATCTCTCGGAAATGGGTATATAAGAAGCTTTCTTGGTGATGCGCTAAACACCATTTCGCGATGATAGAACCACCACGAGAGACGATGCCAGTAACGCGTTTTGCAGTCATTGGCACATAGCGAAGTAGTAAACCGGCATGAATAGTGAAGTAGTCAACGCCCTGCTCTGCTTGCTCAATCAGAGTATCGCGCATCACTTCCCAGTTAAGGTTTTCCGCCACACCATTCACTTTCTCAAGCGCTTGGTACATTGGTACGGTACCGATCGGAACCGGACTGTTACGCAAAATCCACTCGCGAGTTTCGTGAATATTGCGTCCAGTAGAGAGATCCATAACGGTATCGCCACCCCAGCGCGTCGCCCACACTAGTTTCTCTACTTCTTCTTCAATCGAAGAAGTGACCGATGAGTTACCGATGTTGGCGTTCACTTTGACCAAAAAGTTACGGCCAATGATCATTGGTTCGGATTCTGGGTGGTTAATATTAGAAGGGATAATAGCGCGACCTTCGGCGACTTCTTTACGCACAAACTCGGCGGTAATGTCTTTTGGAAGATTCGCTCCGAAGCTTTGACCTGGATGTTGTTGATTCAGCACTTCATCGCGGTATTGAGCACGCCCCATATTTTCACGTAGGGCGATGTATTCCATTTCTGGGGTGATAATGCCTTTGCGAGCATAGTGCAATTGAGTCACGCACTGCCCATCTTTGGCACGTCGAATACGTGGTAGATTGCCGTAACGAAGATCGTCTAGCGTTTCATCTTCTAGGCGCTCTTTGGTGTATACCGAGCTTACTTCATCAAGTAGTTCAGTATCGGCACGCTCTTCAATCCACCCTTCTCGCAGCTTAGGTAAGCCGTTGTAAAGGTCTATGGTGTGATTTGGGTCTGTGTATACACCCGAGGTATCGTAAACGCGTACTGGCTCATTAGGCTCGAAAATAGGCGCTTCTTTTGTGCCTCCAATAAGGCTATCAGCGAGTGATATTTCACGCATTGGCACACGAATATCAGGACGTGAACCCTCTACGTAGACTTTGCTTGAGTTTGGGTACGGTTGTACCGAGAGTGTATCAATGAACTGTTTTGCTTCCAGTCTCGCTTGCTTGCGACTCGACATAGCATTTTTCCTTGCTTTGTTATGCTTAGATAAAAAGTATTGGGATAAAAATGCTTGGCGGATAGATGCGACAAGAGGAATCGAATTAAAGACAAGTTGAGCGAGTGCTCTTCGTCTATAACAACATTCGACTATTTGATAGGTCGACCAGATAGAGCTCTGGTGTAGATATCTTCTCTTGTTCCCTTCGCAGATTCTAATCTGATCAGGTTCAACGGATCCCGAATTAACGGTCTCAGCCTTATGGCACTCCGACAAGTGAAATCAGTATATAAAAACGGCTTGGTTAAACCAAGCCGACCTGATTAAGATTTGAGTATTTTTGCTAGCTACGCATCAATAATTGGAAACCAATCCACGCAGCTGAAATGCTTAACACGACATTCAGTAGTACGTTCAATCCCATCTTAAAGAAAGCGCCCTGCTGCATAAGCAACACGTTATCCATCGAGAAAGTAGAGAATGTGGTTAATGCGCCCAAAAAACCAAGACCGATGATTTGACGCCATGGGTCAGTGACCATCAACTCAGTTTCAAACGCAGCAATCAGTAGACCCATAATAAATGAGCCAACCACGTTCACGGTTAAGGTACCGTACGGAAAGCCACGTCCGAGTAGCATCACACAAAGTTCAGAAATTAAGTAACGAGAACATGCACCAAATGCGCCACCCAATGCAATAAAACCCAAAACGGCTAGTTGTCCCATAATTCCCCCAGAAAAGTTAATGGCGACATTGTAATCAAATTTACGGCAATAGTGATTATACAATCTTAGAATTCAGCAAAGTATAGCGCTTAAAACTTATCAAGATTTAAAAAGTTACAGGAGTCACTTTACTTCGATGTAACCCATCAACCCCGTCTTCATGTGTTCGATCACATGACAATGGTACATCCAACGCCCAGGGTTATCTGCAACAAATGCCGCTTTCGCACTGCCATTTTTTCCAAGTAAGACCGTATCGGTATGAAACGGTTCATCGAGTTTTTTGCCATCTAATTCAAGGACGGTAAATGTATGTCCATGAAGATGAATAGGATGATGATATTGGGTGACGTTCTTAAGGTTGAAGATATAGGTTTTTCCAATCTCCAATGTTGAAAGCGGCGCTGGAATATTATCTTTACTCATTCCCTCCCAAGCTCGTTTGTTTATCAGCCAAAACTTAGGTATCGCTTTGCCCGATTTATCGGTAGGAGTGATCGCCCCTTCCCATTCAAACACATAATCAATTTGTTCCGCATTTTCCAAATCAAGATCTGGCACAGGGTTGAGAGGCAATAAAGGCAGTTTCTGATTACTCGGCAGGTCAGACTCAACAATATCAAACTCACACAAAGGGAATGGGAAGCGTCCTTTCATTTGACGCACATAAACACGTTCTCCAGCCTTCGGAGCAATCAATCCGACATCTAACCTCATTCCCGGACCAATTTTGTGCTGAGTGAGCTTATAAGGCGTTTTAACAGGATTACCATCTATAGCAATAACCCAAGCCTCTGCACCTTCTATGGCGATCGGGTAAGTAATGGTGTTATCGACATTAGCAATTCTTAGTCGCGTTGTTGCATTCTGCTTCAACGCATAAACAGGTTCATGAACACCATTGACGCTACTCCACTCTCCTGGCGTTCCCATACGTGCACTCAAGCGCGGCACCATAAGGTTCTTCCACTGACCTTGCTTATCTAAATGCCAATGCTTGAGGACGACTTCATGCTCTTCATTAAACTGAACAGGCTCAGCCTCTTCAACGATAATTAGACCAACTAACCCCATACCAAGCTGCTTAACGCTATTCATATGTGGGTGATACCAAAACGTACCCGCATCTGGCGGTGTAAATTCATAAACGAATGTTTCACCCGGCATGATAGGCGGCTGGCTCAAGAAAGGGACACCATCCATTTCAATAGGGATTCGCAAGCCATGCCAGTGGATTGTAGTTGGCTCTGAAAGCTTGTTGGTAAATCGGATAATAACTTTCTCGCCTTGGCGACAACGAATCGTAGGAGCTGGAATCGATCCATTAAACGCGAGTACATCCGTATTAAATCCTGGTACTAATTCAGCAATAGAAGGCTCTGCAGTGATGTCGTATATATGCTGACCTTGTTTGTTAGTGCCCCTAGATAGAGAACATGCAGGCAGAACGGTAAGCGCAGAGATCGCTAAGGAAGATTGAAGAAAGCGTCGACGAGATATATCCATGTATTTAGTCACTTATTATTCCAATTGATGTGAGTGTAACTAAATATTAATAATGATTCTCACTTATCTTTTAAAGATGTGCACTTATGATGCTTAGGGTCAGAGATTGTAAGTGAAGATCCATATATTGTGGGCACTAAAAAGGTAGTAAGCACCTACACACATATAACGAAGAAGTAAAAGAGATCGGTTTAACAAGGAGGGAACTTAATAATAAGTGAGATTAGAACAAGCAGGAGTTTGAAGGTTCTAAAAACGACGAAAGCCTTGCTATTTCTAGCAAGGCTTTCTAAATAAGTGGCGGAGCGGCTGGGCTTGCAAGCAAGCGGGACTCGTTGGTCGTAGACCAAAAATAATAGCGCAAACGAAAAAGCCCTAGCATTTCTGCTAGGGCTTTGTCTGAATAAGTGGCGGAGCGGACGGGACTCGAACCCGCGACCCCCGGCGTGACAGGCCGGTATTCTAACCAACTGAACTACCGCTCCGCACTGGTTAGACCTAAAGTCTAAATTTAAAGCCTGGCGATGTCCTACTCTCACATGGGGAAGCCCCACACTACCATCGGCGCTAATTCGTTTCACTTCTGAGTTCGGAATGGAAATCAGGTGGGTCCAAATCGCTATGGTCGCCAAGCAAATTCTTGCTTTTACTTTCAGCTTTTTCTAAAAACTGAAGGCAAAAAATCTGGAAAGCTGTTTTCAGTTCTTACACATTCAATTCGTTCTTGCTTTGAGTCCATCAAAACCCCTTGGGTG
>NZ_JAADJW010000041.1:0-46216 GCF_010092875.1 Vibrio sp. LB10LO1 | reverse complement strand
TGAGAGCCTACTCTAAGCGTAGGGCTTGAGAGTGAGGCGGACCATATAATTAGCCCCGGAAAAAACCGAGGCTTGGTAATCAAACTAGTACAAGATTAACGAGGGCAAATCTCTGACTCTGGGAAGAAAAACTCGATTTCACGAGCCGCTGATTCAGGACTGTCTGAACCATGAACAGAGTTATGACGCATGCTCAGTGCGTAATCAGCACGGATTGTACCGCATGCCGCTTCTTCTGGGTTTGTTTTGCCCATTAGCTCACGGTAACGAGCGATTGCATCTTCACCTTCAAGAACCTGAACCATGATAGGGCCAGATGTCATGAACTCTTTCAGTGCAGGGAAAAAAGGTTTGCCTTCATGTTCTGCGTAAAAACCGCTCGCCTGTTCTTCTGTCAGATGAACCATTTTTGCAGCAACAATACGCAAACCCGCCTTTTCGATACGGTGGTAGATTTCACCAATCAGATTGCGTTCTACAGCGTCAGGCTTAACAATTGAAAACGTTCTTTCTAGAGCCATAAGGTTTCCTTTTTGTACTTGTAATAATAGTTTTATATGAGTGACTTGCGTCTCTCTAAGTTATACCAGTACAGACAGGGTGTCTGCACTGGTAAAAGTGTTATTTTTCGGCTTGTTCGTTCAGGAAACGAGCAAGTGTGCGGACACCCATGCCTGTAGCGCCAGCAGCCCATTTATCAGACGCTGACTTACGGTACGTGCCTGCGCAGTCAAAGTGCAACCAACCTTTCTTGTAATCTTCAACAAAGTAAGACAAGAATGCTGCCGCTGTACTTGCGCCTGGCGAGTAATCACCAGAACTGATGTTAGATAGGTCAGCAAAGTTTGATGGCAGCATGCCACGGTGGAAATCAGCAAGAGGCAGTGGCCATAGACCTTCTTTCTCTTGGTTTGCCGCCGTTAGCGCTTGATGAGAAAGCTCATCATCAAAGCTCATCAGTGCATGGTAGTCATTACCTAGTGCATTCTTCGCTGCGCCCGTTAGGGTTGCACAGTCAATGATCAGCTCAGGGTTCTGCTCACTTGCGTAGATAAGACCATCAGCAAGAACCAAACGACCTTCTGCGTCAGTGTTCATGATTTCTACTGTCTTACCGTTTTTGTAAGTGATGATGTCGCCAAGTTTAAGTGCACGACCCGAAACCATGTTTTCTGCACAGCAAAGGATCAGTTTTACACGCTTGTTAAGGCCGCGAAGAATAGCAAGACCAAGACCGCCGGTAATCGTACCTGAACCGCCCATATCCGCTTTCATTGCTGTCATGAAGTTTGATGGCTTAAGGCTGTAACCGCCTGAATCAAAGGTGATGCCTTTACCCACTAGACACGCAAACACTGGTGCGTTTTCATCGCCTGTTGGGTTGTAATCAAGTTGCAGCATTGCTGATGTGCGCTCAGAGCCGCGACCCACTGCATAAATGCCTTCCCAACCTTCTGACAACAGGTCTTTATCTTTAACGATACGAGCCGTTACTGTACCTTGTGGTGCGATTGATTTGATGAATTCAGCCGCCATGGTTGCCAATTGACGTGGCGCCACTTCTTCAGCTGTTTTGTTGATGATATCGCGAGTAAAGTCCGTAGAGGTGATACGAGCGTGTAGCTCTGCTTGGTCTTGCTCAGATAGCGTAACCCACTCTAGCGTGCCATGTTTTTTCGGGTTGCGGTAACCTTGGTGGAATGCCCAAATGCTCTCCAAATCCCAGTTATCACCAGCAAGTAAAATTGAACGAATTCCTTGGCCATCGAGTTGACGCGCTGCACGTTGAATCGCACCAAGATCGTGACCTTCACCTAGGTGAATGGTTGCGCCATTCTCAGCGAAAGAAAGCAGCGCTTTGTCGCCCCAATGTGGTGCCGCTGGTTCTTGGCTTAGAAATACAGACATCTGTGTAGACATGGTTTCTCCTTGTCTTATAACGGCGTTGCCTACGCCTCTTCTTTTTTAATAACTACCGGATGTTAGCATTATGTAGGGTAAAAATGTCAACTTGATAAAAAAACGGACCTTAAGGTCCGCTTTTTTTAGTGAGAATTGTTAACTCTGCTGCGTTTTACCGCCGAATCGAGCATTAATCCGCTTCGTCCATCCAACACAAGATGACCGCTTCAAGAATCTTTTCATTACAATGGTTTGGCTCATCGTCAAACTCATCCAATTCCATGATCCATTGGTGAAGATCGGTAAAACGTACGGTTTTAGGATCTAAGTCGGGAAACTTGTCACAAAGCTCAATCGCGATATCGCGAGAATCTGTCCATTTCATTGCTCATCTTCCTTTTGCTTCGCCCCTATATTGGGGAGATAGTATTAGTGATCTTCCGACGCGTGGTTTAGCGTGTATTTTGGAATCTCAACAACCAAATCTTCATCCGCTACTTTTGCTTGGCAACCAAGACGAGATTCAGGCTCAAGACCCCATGCTTTATCCAGCATGTCATCTTCTAGCTCTTCACTCTCTTCTAGCGAATCAAAGCCTTCACGAATGATCACGTGGCAAGTCGTACATGCACATGACTTCTCACATGCGTGTTCAATACCAATGCCATTTTTTAGCGCAACGTCTAGAACGGTGTCACCAGTGTTTGCTTCCAACACTGCACCCTCTGGGCACAAATCTTCGTGTGGTAATACAATAATCTTAGGCATAACTACTTATCTCTTATATATCATTAACTGACTGACCTGACAGTGCAGCTCGAATCGATTTATCCATACGGCGCGACGCAAAATCTTGGCTTGCTTTGTCGGTGTCTTTGATGCCTTGCTCGATGGCGTCGGCATCTTCACCGTTGCGTAGTGCAATCAGCGCTTCAATCACTTTAACTAGGTCTTGTTTCTCTTGGTCTGATAGTAGTTCATCACCATCAGCTTGCATCGCCGCAATCAAGCCTTCAATCACGCGATCCGCTTCTACGCGCTGCTCAGCCAACGCACGAGCCTGCATATCTTCTTTCGCGTAAGTCATCGAGTCACGAAGCATGTTTGCAACTTCATCATCGCTTAGGCCGTAAGAAGGTTTCACTTGGATTTCAGCTTGAACACCCGTGCTCTTTTCCATCGCGGTGACAGACAATAGACCATCAGCGTCCACTTGGTACGTCACGCGAATGTGCGCAGCACCTGCCGCCATTGGTGGAATGCCTTTCAATGAGAAACGAGCCAATGAGCGGCAGTCATCCACCATTTCACGCTCACCTTGTACGGTGTGAACGCTCATTGCTGTTTGACCATCTTTGAACGTCGTAAATTCTTGCGCGCGGGCCACAGGGATGGTGGTGTTACGTGGAATGATTTTCTCAACCAAACCACCCATGGTTTCAATACCAAGGGACAAAGGAATAACGTCCAGAAGCAACATTTCCGAGTCAGGCTTATTGCCCGCCAGGATGTCTGCTTGAATACCTGCGCCGATTGCAACTACTTCATCTGGGTTAATGCTTGTCAGTGGTGTACGGCCGAAGAATTCGCCAACCATTTCACGTACAAGCAATGTGCGAGTTGAACCGCCAACCATAACCGCTTCAAGTACATCTTCCGCATCCACATCCGCATCTTTCAGTGCACGGCGACAAGACATCAAAGTTTTCTTCACTAGCGGACGAATCAGATCTTCGAACTGCTCGCGAGTCACTGAGCCTTTCCAGCCAAATACATCAACATCAACGCAGTCTTGCTCAGAAAAAGCAATCTTAGTTGCCGTTGCAATGTTCAGTAGTGCACGGTTTTTCTCAGCAGAAAGTGGCGCTTCTAGACCAGCCTGCTCCATTAGGTAATCCGCTAATAGATGGTCAAAATCATCACCGCCTAGCGCAGAGTCACCGCCTGTTGCTAATACTTCAAATACACCTTTCGACAAACGTAGGATAGAGATATCGAATGTACCACCACCTAGATCGTAAACCGCAATCACGCCCTCTTGACCAGAGTCTAGACCGTAAGCGATCGCTGCTGCTGTCGGCTCGTTAAGCAGACGCAGTACATGAAGACCTGCCAATTTCGCTGCATCTTTTGTACCAGCACGTTGAGCATCATCAAAGTAAGCAGGAACAGTAATAACCACGCCAGCTAACTCGCCACCTAGTGTCTCTTCTGCACGTTTGCCTAGTGATTTAAGAATGTCGGCAGACACTTCAATCGGGTTCTTGTCACCTTGCGCAGTTTGCAGAATAGGCAGACCGTTGTCGCTTTCTTTAAATTGGTAAGGCAAAGATGGGTAGCGAGCTTGAATATCTTTTAATGAACGACCAATTAGACGTTTTACCGAAATAATGGTGTTTTCTGGTTCTTGCTCTGCTTTTGCTTTGGCCTCGTAACCAACTAACGCCGTATCTTGTGCGTAGTTCACCACAGACGGCAAAATGCTACGACCTTGGTCATCTGTCAGTGTTTTTGCGTCGCCGCTGCGAACAGATGCAACCAAAGAGTTGGTGGTACCTAAGTCGATACCCGCTGCTAACTTGTGCTCATGAGGTGCCGAGCTTTGGCCCGGTTCTGCGATTTGAAGTAGTGCCATGATGGGTCCTTGTCGCGCTAACTAGCCGAGGAGTTTATCTTCAACCAGTTCAATTTCGTTCTTTAGCTTGGCAATGAATTTGAGTTTACGAACTCGGTCTGCAGCTTCCGCCCAAAGACCTTGGTCAAGTTCTTGTTCTACACTCGCCAAATGCTGTTTGTACATTTTGCTGACCTTAGAATCGAAGTCAAAAAGCGCTGATTCAGGATCAGAGCTGTCAGCAATGTCTTCCAGTTCTTCACGCAGCTCCATTTGCTCCATTAGGAACATCGGGTCTTGCATGGTTTGTTGCTCACCACGAATTTCTGTGCCGTTTTCTGCCAGAATGTATTCAGCGCGAGAGATAGGATGCTTAAGTACTTGATACGCATCGTTGATTTGCGCTGCTTTTTGGACAGCCATCAAGCGGTCGCGCTCAGAGGCGGTCGCAAAATTGTCTGGGTGGAAGCGTTTTTGTAGTTCTCGGAACTGAGAAGAAAGAAGGCTACCATCCAGCTGAAACTGACTTGGTAGCCCAAATAATTCAAAGTGATTCATTAAGATCGGGTCCTAGTAAAGCCTTCTGGACTCGCTTGCCCAGAAGGACAGTCAATTAGACGTTGAAGCTTTCACCACAACCACATTCACTTTTTGCGTTAGGGTTGTTGAATTCAAAACCTTCATTCAACCCTTCCTTCACGTAATCCAGCTCAGTACCGTCTAGGTATACTAGGCTTTTCTTATCAATGATGATCTTCACATCTGACAGTTCAAACACTTCGTCTTCTTCGTTTAGATCATCAACAAACTCAAGGACGTAAGCCATGCCGGAACAGCCTGTCGTCTTCACTCCAAGACGCAAACCGATACCTTTGCCTCGGTTATCTAGGAATGCTTTTACGCGACTTGCCGCTGATTCTGTCATTGTGATGGCCATACTGCACCTTAGTCTGTCTAAATTACGTTTTGGAATGGGAGCATTTTAAGGGCTCCCATTATATACGGAATAATTATTCCTGGTGTTTTTTCTTGTAGTCAGCAACTGCTGCTTTGATTGCATCTTCCGCTAGGATTGAGCAGTGAACTTTCACTGGTGGAAGCTCTAGCTCTTCTGCAATCTCAGAGTTTTTGATAGATGCCGCTTCGTCGATAGACTTGCCTTTTACCCACTCAGTTACTAGTGAGCTTGAAGCGATTGCACTACCACAACCGTATGTTTTGAATTTCGCGTCTTCAATGATGCCTTCTGGCGTCACTTTGATTTGAAGCTTCATTACGTCACCACAAGCTGGTGCGCCAACCATGCCGCTACCTACTGATGGGTCTTCTTTATCGAACGAACCAACGTTACGTGGGTTCTCGTAGTGATCAATTACTTTTTCGCTGTATGCCATGATAAATTACCTCGAATCCTCTATTCAGTCCGTGAGATTAATGGTGAGCCCATTCAACAGTGCTCAGATCAACCCCTTCCTTGTACATATCCCATAGAGGAGACATGTCGCGTAGCTTAGTCACTGCAACGCGGATTTGTTCAATTGCGTAATCAATTTCTGCTTCAGTCGTGAAACGACCAAATGAGAAACGTACTGAGCTGTGTGCTAATTCGTCGTCTAGACCAAGTGCACGAAGAACGTAAGATGGCTCTAGGCTCGCTGATGTACAAGCACTACCAGAAGATACTGCTAGGTCTTTCAATGACATCAGTAGAGATTCGCCTTCTACGAATGCAAAGCTCACGTTTAAGTTGTGCGGAACACGCTGCTCTAGGTCACCGTTCACCGTTACAGCTTCTAGATCTTTAACGCCATCTAGAAGACGGTTACGAAGTGCTAGCGCGTGATCGTAATCTTTTTGCATGTCTTCTTTTGCTACGCGGAACGCTTCACCCATACCCACGATTTGGTGAGTTGGAAGTGTGCCCGAGCGGAAGCCACGCTCATGACCGCCACCGTGCATTTGCGCTTCAAGACGGATACGAGGCTTACGACGTACGTAAAGTGCGCCAATACCTTTAGGACCGTATACTTTGTGCGCAGACAGTGAAATTAGGTCAACTTTCATTTCTTGAACGTCGATTGGCAGTTTGCCCGCAGACTGTGCAGCATCCACATGGAACACAATCTTACGTTCACGACATAGCTCGCCAATTGCTGCGATGTCTTGAATGACACCAATCTCGTTATTTACGTGCATGATTGAAACTAGAACAGTGTCTTCACGCATTGCTGCTTGAAGTTTGTTTAGATCAACCAGACCGTTTGATTCTGGCTCTAGGTAAGTCACTTCAAAGCCTTCGCGTTCTAGTTGACGACATGGGTCAAGTACCGCTTTGTGCTCTGTTTTACAAGTGATTACGTGTTTACCCTTTTTAGAGTAAAAATGTGCTGCACCTTTAATAGCAAGGTTGTCAGACTCTGTCGCACCAGATGTGAATACGATTTCGCGAGGATCTGCATTTAGAAGGTCAGCAATTTGCTCACGAGCAGTATCTACAGCTTCTTCTGCCTGCCAGCCGTAACGGTGCGAACGCGAAGCTGGGTTGCCAAATGTGCCATCCATTGTCATGTACTGAACCATTTTTTCAGCAACACGTGGATCTACTGGACATGTAGCGGAATAATCAAGATAAATCGGCAGTTTCATTCTCTACTCCAATGTAAAATGCTGACCGCTAAGAGCGGACGTTTACACCGATGGGCGCGGCGGTTGTATTTTTGTTTGAAAGCCCATGAGTTACCGCCAGATCAATGTCCTGACGGTCAGAAATTTCTAAAACTTCGTTGTCTGTCATTAGCTCACCGAGCGTAATGTTGTTCAAGAAGTCGCTAATACGAGAGCTCAGGTCACGCCATAGTGTGTGAGTTAAGCAACGAGTGCCACCTTGGCAATCGCCTTTACCTTGGCATTTGGTTGCGTCTACTGACTCATCAACCGCAGCAATCACAGTGCCAATGGCAATGCTGTGCGCGTCTGCACCAAGTCGGTAACCACCACCAGGACCACGAACGCTGGCTACAAGGCCTGCTTTACGCAATTTTGAAAAAAGCTGCTCTAAGTATGAGAGCGAGATACCCTGACGCTCTGAGATATCTGCAAGAGGTACTGGGTTTTGTTGCGAATGCAGTGCCACATCCAGCATGGCTGTCACCGCATATCTTCCTTTAGATGTAAGTTTCATACCACACCGTATCCACATGGTTTGTAATGATTAGGATTTTTCCATACCCGACTAAAACGGTCAAGTATTTATTTGACTATTTTAGTCAGGTATTCATCCTTACACCTAAAATGGTTATTATTTGTTCAGAGTTTCTTTTCGATCGCTGTCAAAACACCACGCAGAATATTCAATTCTTGCGCCTCTGGTCGTGCGCGTGAGTACAAACGACGTAGTTTGTTCATCACCTGACCTGGCTGCTCTTTGTTGATAAATTGGGTATCAATCATCACCTTTTCAAGGTGCTCAAAGAACATTTCTAGCTCTTTATGGCGCGGGTACTCTTCAGGTTCACTTGGCGCGTATTGGCTTTGCTCTAGGTTAAGGTGTGCAACACGAACTTCATAGCTCAGCGTTTGTACCGCCATCGCTAAGTTAAGTGAACTGTATTCAGGATTAGCTGGAATGCAAACGTGGTAATGACACTTCTGCAGTTCGTCATTAGTTAGGCCAGTTCTCTCACGGCCGAAGACTAATGCAACAGGGTGTTTTTGGCCTTCAACAGCAAATTTCTCACCACATTCGCGTGGCTCAAGCATTGGCCATTCAAGTGTGCGTGAACGAGCACTAGAACCGACGACAAGACCACAGTCTTCAATGGCTTCCTCTAGCGTGCTTACGACTGTTGCGTTTTGAGCAATATCACTAGCACCAGCGGCAAGAGCAAGAGTTTGGTCATCCACTTCACATTGCGGATCCACCAATACAAGTTGGCTTAAACCCATGACTTTCATTGCTCGTGCAGCCGAGCCAATGTTGCCTGAATGAGAAGTCCCGACGAGTACGATTTTTACTTGATCCAACATCTGTGTTTGCTACCTAAATTAAAACCGAGGGATATTATCATAATTTTCTAATACACCCTAGAGCGAAGCAGGTTTCTATTCGCATTCTCATCAATTGTTTTCCTCTCTATCGAGAGAGCTATCACAACGCCTTTCTCTAACGAGCAAAAAATAACCACTTCCCTTTTGCTTTGACTCTGGTATACTCGCCGCCGCTTTAAATTGTTCTTTAACATCCGTTGGGAAATTCGTATGCATCCAATGCTAAACATTGCTATTCGCGCTGCGCGAAAGGCAGGCAATCACATTGCTAAATCATTAGAAAACACAGATAAAATTGAATCTACGCTAAAAGGCACTAATGACTTTGTTACTAATGTAGACAAAGAAGCAGAAGCTATCATCATCGATACTATCAAGCACTCTTACCCAGAGCACTGCATCGTTGCTGAAGAAGCTGGTCTTATCGAAGGTAAAGATAAAGACGTACAATGGATCATCGACCCAATGGATGGCACTAATAACTTTGTAAAAGGTTACCCTACTTTCGCAGTATCTATCGCGGTTCGCTTCAAAGGTAAAACTGAAGTGGCTTGTGTATACGATCCAATGCAAAACGAGCTATTCACTGCACAACGTGGTGCTGGCGCTCAGCTAAACAGCGCTCGTATCCGTGTTACTCAACTTAAAGACCTACACGGTACTGTTCTAGCGACTGGTTTCCCATTCAAACAGAAGCAACACTCTGAGTCTTACATCAAGATCGTAGGTTCTCTATTCACTGAGTGTGCTGACTTCCGTCGTAGCGGTTGTTCTGCTCTTGACCTATGTTACGTGGCTGCTGGCCGTGTAGATGGTTACTTTGAGCTAGGCCTAAAACCTTGGCAAATGGCTGCTGGTGAGCTTATCGCTCGTGAAGCTGGCGCAATCCTAACTGACTTCGCTGGCGGTACTGAGTACATGAAGTCTGGTAACATTGTTGCTTCTAGCGCTCGTGGCGTGAAATCTATCCTTAAGCACGTTCGCGAAAACGGCAACAGCGCGATCCTTAAGTAAGATTCTCAAGTCATACTAAGCCCGTCACGCTGATGACTTTTGAATAGCCCCGCTCATTGAGCGGGGCTTTTTTATATCGAACAATCTGCCTGTTTATAGAAACGGTCGTAGTCAGGTAAGTGGTCTATTTTTACGTGCTTAACCTTCCATACTTGTTCTTTCATTAGAAACTGCAACGAAACCGTGACTGGCTGGTATACATCACCAAAGCCGTTTACGGAAAGACACCCAACGCCTCCATCCTCACTGTATGCTTCAAAGTAAGACAGCTCCGTAACCAAACTTGATGGGATGGATGATAAAAATGGGAATTGATGACCAAATTTTATTGGATGAGACTGAATTTCGCGTTTTTCTTTGGCAGAAAGATCTAGCTCTGCAACCACCTTCAACACCTCGGCATATTGCATCTGATACAAGTCGTTTCTGATCGTTAGGTAGGTATCATAAAGCTGCCCAGCAACAGCAGGTGCATTCATGGTAAACAAGCAGAAAGAAAACAATCCGGACTTAACCATCATTTTTACATCGAGCTTTTGGAAGCCCAACTCTCCTATTGGCCTTGAAATAAAGCAACATAGCGATTCCTATTTCACCGTTCAAAATGGGTCATCAGTGCCTCGAAACAGTTCAAAGAAAATTGAAAGGCAGAATTTTGGATACAAAAAAACCGCTGACTGCTCAGCGGTTTTTGTTTGCGATTCTCAATCTGCCTTATGGCATCTCGTCGAACTCTGCACCTTCTTTTTCTACTTGAGGTGGCATTAAGTGCTCTTTCTGGATACCCAGTTTCAGCGCTAGTGCTGATGCTACGTAGATAGAAGAGTAAGTACCTACCGTGATACCAAGTAGAAGTGCGGTTGCGAAGCCGTGAATCATCGCACCACCTTGCATGAACAGGGCAATTACTACGAACAAGGTTGTACCCGACGTAATCAATGTACGGCTCAATGTTTGAGTGATTGATGCATCCATGATGTCTGAAGGTTCGCCCTTACGCATCTTACGGAAGTTTTCACGAATCCGGTCGAATACAACGATGGTATCGTTGAGCGAGTAACCGACTACCGTTAGTAGCGCCGCTACGATGGTAAGGTCAACTTCGATTTGTAGGAACGAGAACACACCCAGCGTGATGATGATATCGTGTGCCAGTGCCATTACCGCACCAGCCGCTAGACGCCATTCAAATCGCATCGATACGTAGATCAGGATACAGATCAGCGATACAAGAATCGCTAGACCACCCGCTTCTGTCAGCTCATCACCAACGTTTGGACCTACAAACTCGATACGACGCATTTCTACGCTTTCACCCGTACCTTCTTTGATAGCACCAATGATTTGGTTACCTAGTGTTTCACCAGACATATCGTCACGAGGACGAAGACGAACCATTACATCGCGAGCACTACCAAAGTTTTGTACTGTCGCATCACCGAAGCCTTTTGAATCTAGCGCTGCACGAATCTCTTCAAGGTTTGCAGGTTGTTGAAAACCTACCTCGATGAGCGTACCACCAGTAAAGTCTAGACCCCAGTTCAACCATTTGGTTGATAGCGTGAAGATAGAAGCAGCGATCATAAAGATAGAGAATACGAACGCGACTTTCGACCAACGCATAAAGCCGATCGTGTTTTCTGCTTTTAGAATTTGAAACATATTAATTCCCAGCCTTAGATCGACAATTTATCAACGCGTTTGCCACCGTAAATCAGGTTCACGATACAACGTGTACCCACAATAGCGGTGAACATTGAAGTTAAGATACCGATAGATAGTGTTACTGCGAAGCCTTTCACCGCACCTGTACCCACTGCAAATAGAATGATCGCAGTGATAAGCGTTGTGATGTTCGCATCGGCAATAGTGCTGAATGCGTTTGCGTAACCTTGGTGAATCGCTTGCTGAGGACTACGTCCATCTCGAAGCTCTTCACGGATACGCTCGAATATCAGAACGTTCGCATCGACCGCCATACCGACGGTTAATACGATACCGGCAATACCAGGCAGCGTCATGGTAGCACCCGGAATCATCGACATAACACCAATGATAAGAACCAAGTTTGCCATCAATGCAATGTTAGCAATCAGACCGAAGCCACGGTAGTAAAGCAGCGTAAACAGCATTACCGCAACCATACCCCAGATACATGCTTGGATACCCATATCGATGTTTTGCTGACCCATTGATGGACCAATGGTACGTTCTTCAACGATAGAGATCGGTGCGATTAGAGCACCAGCACGTAGTAGAAGTGCTAAGTTGTGCGCTTCTGCTGCAGAGTCGATACCAGTGATACGGAAGTTACGACCAAGAGCCGATTGAATCGTTGCTTGGTTGATGACTTCTTCGTGCTTATCAAGGATAACTTTGCCTTCTGGCGTACGACGACCACTGTCTTTGTATTCTGCAAACACGGTAGCCATTAACTTACCGATGTTCTTCTTAGAGAACGCAGACATCTTGTTACCACCTTCGCTGTCTAGCGAGATGTTAACTTGTGGGCGACCGTATTCATCAACACTTGAACTTGCATCCGTGATGCTTTGACCACCAAGAATAACGCGCTTCTTAAGCACAACTGGGCGACCATCACGGTCCATCTTGATTTCGCTACCTGCTGGCGCACGGCCATTTGCCGCCGCTGATAGGTCAGCTTTATCGTCAACTTCGCGGAACTCTAGTGTTGCCGTAGCACCTAGAATTTCCTTCGCACGAGCGGTGTCTTGAACACCTGGTAGTTCAACTACGATGCGGCTAGCACCTTGACGTTGAACCAGTGGCTCAGCAACACCCAGTTCGTTAACACGGTTACGAAGAATCGTGATGTTTTGTTCAACTGCGTAGTTACGTATCTCTTGTAAACGTTGCTCGGTAAAGGTGGCAATCAACGCGTAACGACCATTAGAATCAGAGTCGACAAAGTTCATGTCTGGGTGATTCTTTTCTAGCGTTGCTTTCGCTTCCGCTAGCTGCTCCTCATTACGTAGCAAGACTTCCACACCTTCTGTACCAGAAGGACGGATTGCACGGTAACGAATCTTAGCTTCACGAAGTTCGCTACGGAAAGCTTCTTCTTGCTGACCAACTAGCTTCTCCATCGCCGCGTCCATGTCAACTTCCATTAGGAAGTGAACACCACCACGTAGGTCAAGACCCAGCTTAAGTGGCGACGCACCGATTGCTTCTAGCCAATCTGGCGTAGATGGAGCAAGGTTTAGTGCAACAATTTTATCTTTGCCAAGCGCTTCGCTGATGATATCGCGGGCACTGATTTGAGTGTCAGTGTCATTGAAACGAACAAGGATTGATCCATTCTCGAGAGCAATGGATTTATGAGAGAGATGCTCTTTATCAAGAGCTTTGGTGACAGCATCCAGCGTTGACATATCTACAGAGGCGCCACGCGCCCCTGTAACTTGAATAGCCGGATCTTCACCGTAGATATTTGGAAGTGCGTATAACGCAGCGGTGATGATGGCAAAAAATACCATCAAGTACTTCCATAATGGATAACGGTTTAGCACAGCGAGGATCCTTTAGCTGTTTTATAGAGACTTAAGCGTACCTTTTGGTAGCACTGCAGTTACGAAGTCTTTCTTGATTACAACTTCATTGTTTGCGTTTAGCTCAATTGAAATGAAATCGTTGTCTTCAGCAATCTTAGTGATTTTACCCACTAGGCCGCCGCTTGTTAGAACTTCATCGCCTTTGCCCATAGAAGACATTAGGTTCTTGTGTTCTTTAACACGCTTAGATTGTGGACGGTAGATCATGAAGTAGAAGATCACCGCGAACATGCCTAGCATGATTAGCATTTCAAAACCGCCGCCTGCTGGTGCGCCTTCTGCTGCTGCGTGAGCTTGAGAAATAAACATTAAAACATCCTCATTATATTTTATTGATAATCCAACAAGTTGGGCTTTCGTAATTTAGATTCAAGTTTGAGATTAAGTAATAGAGATCACCTTCTCAAAAATAACGTACGTTAGCCTACTTTATTAGCAAAAGCCTCTGGCAACATGCCAAAGGCTTTAATTCTTTTAATCTGTTAATTACTGCTCTTTTGCTAGCGGTGGTACTTCACGACCACGACGCTCATAGAACTCAGTAACGAACTCATCGAAACGATCTTCATCAATCGCCTTACGAATGCTTTCCATCAGACGCTGGTAGTAGCGTAGGTTATGGATAGTGTTCAGACGAGCACCTAGAATTTCGTTACAACGCTCTAGGTGATGAAGGTACGATTTGCTGTAGTGCTGACAAGTGTAACAGTCGCAGTGCGGATCTAGCGGAGTTGTATCCGTTTTATGTTTCGCATTACGGATCTTGATCACACCACCAGTCACAAATAGGTGACCATTACGCGCGTTACGCGTTGGCATTACACAGTCAAACATGTCGATACCACGACGAACACCTTCAACCAAATCTTCCGGTTTACCTACGCCCATTAGGTAACGAGGCTTGTCTTCTGGAAGCTGTGGACACGTGTGCTCAAGGATACGGTGCATGTCTTCTTTCGGTTCGCCTACTGCAAGACCACCAACCGCGTAACCATCAAAGCCGATTTCTGTCAGACCTTTGATAGACACATCACGTAGATCTTCGTAAACACCACCTTGAACGATACCAAATAGGTTGTTCGGGTTTTCTAGCTTATCGAAGTGGTCACGTGAGCGTTGTGCCCAACGTAGTGACATTTCCATCGATTTTTTCGCTTCGTTGTGTGTCGCTGGGTATGGCGTACACTCGTCGAAGATCATTACGATGTCAGAACCTAGGTCTTTTTGGATTTCCATCGACTTTTCAGCGTCCATGAAAATCTTGTCGCCGTTTACAGGGCTACGGAAGTGAACACCTTTCTCAGTGATCTTACGCATTTTACCTAGGCTGAATACTTGGAAACCGCCTGAATCAGTAAGAATAGGACCGTGCCAGTTCATGAAATCGTGCAGGTCACCGTGCATTTTCATCACTTCTTGACCAGGACGTAACCATAGGTGGAAAGTGTTGCCTAGCAGGATTTCTGCACCCGTGCCTTTTACTTCTTCCGGAGTCATGCCTTTAACCGTACCGTAAGTACCTACCGGCATGAATGCTGGAGTTTGAACAGTGCCACGTTCGAAGGTCAATTGACCACGACGCGCATTGCCGTTTTTCTTTTTAAGATCGAATGATAATTTCACGATGCCTCCGAGTGTCAGAGAAACAGTCTGACTATGTATCTTGGGGTTTCCCCCACTTTAAGGAGCGGTCGCCTTCCGTGCGAGAGACAAAGCAGAGGTTCTGCTCTGTTTCCTAGCCTACTGCTAGCACTCGTAAATCGTTAGCTACCCCTTCCTAACCGACCCCGTCACAAGGAGAGGGCTAGAGAGGGGTTAAAACATTATGCTGTCTTCTTTTTAATAAACATTGAGTCACCGTACGAGAAGAAACGGTATTTGTTTTCCACCGCGTGCTTGTAAGCATTCATGGTGTTCTCGTAACCAGCAAACGCACTCACCAACATAATTAATGTTGATTCTGGTAAGTGGAAGTTGGTGATCAAGCAATCCACCAGCTGGTACTCGTAACCAGGGTAGATAAAGATTTCAGTATCGCCAAAGAATGGAACCAATTCTGTGCCTTTCTTTAGCGCGTCTTGTGCTGCACTTTCTAGTGAGCGAACAGACGTTGTACCAACAGCGACGATACGGCCACCGCGCGCTTTAGTTGCGTTAATCGCATCCACTACGTCTTGCGGAACTTCTACGTATTCTGCGTGCATATGGTGATCGTTGATGTCATCCACTTTAACTGGCTGGAACGTACCTGCACCTACGTGCAGAGTAACGTACGCAAACTCAGCGCCTTTCGCTTTGATTTTCTCAAGCAGAACATCATCAAAGTGAAGACCCGCCGTCGGTGCTGCAACCGCACCTGGCTTTTGGTTATAAACCGTTTGGTAACGCTCTTTATCCGCGTCTTCATCTGGGCGGTCGATGTATGGAGGAAGTGGCATGTGACCAATTTCTTCCAGAATCTCGAGTACCGTCTTATCAGAGTTAAATTTCAGTTCAAACAGTGCATCATGACGAGCGACCATTTGCGCTGAGTATTCATCGTTTTCACCAACCAAGATCGTTGTGCCTGGTTTTGGCGATTTAGAGCAACGAACGTGTGCTAGGATGCTTTTCTCATCGAGCATACGCTCCACCAGCACTTCTAGCTTGCCGCCTGACTCTTTGCGACCAAACAAACGCGCAGGAATAACGCGAGTATTGTTGAAAACCACTAGGTCACCGGTTTGAACTTGCTCCAGCACATCGGTAAACGTGCCATCAATAAGTTCACCAGTATTGCCGTCCATTTGCAGCAGTCGGCTAGCGGTACGCTCTGGTTGAGGGTAGCGAGCGATGAGTTCATCTGGAAGGTCGAAATGGAAATCTGATACTTGCATGTTACTTGTCTTATCTATTGGTCAAATCACGTCAAAGACGACGATAAAATTGCGACGAGTTTTTCGCAGCAGACTAGTATATGTTTACATGCTGCAATAGCAAGCAAATCCCCTTAGATTGACTGTAAAAGCTTTCACTAAGAGTGTAATAAAACGTGAAAGGTGCAGGATAAGCACACATAAAAAAAGCAGCGAAGTGCGCTGCTTTTTAAAATGTCTAATTACGTTTATCAGTTACTGAAAGTTTAACTTTTGCGTCGACGCATCCACACTAGTGGAGCCAGCAAACTAAATAGCCAAGCGCCTAAGCTACCACCGTCGTCTTCAGAGCCTCTGAAATCACAGTTGTTGGTCGCAATGCCATCATGGCACTCTTCTTCCCCACCACCATTTCCACTATTCGCTTCTTTGATGAAGTTCGGCTCAATGATGTAACTGCTCGGTGGACCATCGGCGGTGATGTAGGACTGCACCCAATCGTAATATTGGCCCACTTTAGTGTAGAAGCTTGGAATAGTTAAAGAGCCACACGTCGGCAGAATAAGAGGCGCGCCACTTACGATACCGATCTGCTTACCCGTTGCGACATCAATGAGGGGGCCACCACTGTCACCTTTACACGCAGAGTTACCATATTGAGTATGACTATCCGGCTCCAGCACGCGGTTCTCCGTTGGTAACGTGCAAATTTTGGTTTGGTTTTCTCTTGAATCAATGATGCCCGGAAAACTGCTGCCAATTTCTAGACGCTCATAACATTTGTCGATCGGCAAAAATGTGCTGATGGTGGTTTTGAGCGTATTAGAAGGTTCAGAAGCATCGGGCTGAGTGGTTCCCCAGCCAAAAACTTGTACGTTTTCGACACGTTGATTAGTCAGATAATTATCGTCCCAATCCGCCGCCAAACGCGCTTCGATATTTTCCATATCAGCTTTATTTGCTAAGTCAGCAACGCGCGCGTTCGCCACTGGGCGCGTGAGGTACAACAACGCGATGTCTGAATCTAAACCAGTTTGGATAGGTTTCACGTTGCCGTTGCTATCGATCTCAGCTTTTGAAATTCGCGTATAGTCAGGGTGAACCACAACGTGAGAGACAGGATAAAAGTTATCAAGCCCTGCTGAATTGAGTTCATACACATTGGCATTCACCGACAGCTCTCCCGGCGGAGTAACATAATAGCTCGCTTCGTTGGTTCCCTGCCCCATCACCACACAGTGTGCCGCAGTTAATACCCACTGTTCCGTCAGCATGGTACCGCCACACAGCGGAAACTCTGCCATGTTACTTGCGCGTAAAGTCACACGATCAACCGGGTCGGTTTGCTCATCTCCTAACACAATCGCTTGAGCGGATTGCACACTGAATGCCGCCACTGCCAAAGCAATGAGCTTGTTGCATGTCGTTCGTTTCATTTAGGTTGTAATCTTCAATCTGGTAAGCCTGAGCGTATCTTCTTCCACAGGCTTATCTTGGAAAATCAAGCAAGTAAAAATGTGCGATTCAACTCATTAGATTACATTCTGACCACATACCTTATCAGTGAAAAATGCAAACTGACTCGCATTGAGTTTTTCAACGGCAAATAACAATAATTAACAAACCAATCAGTAGCAATTTCTATGAACTATAGTGAAGGTGAGCATTTGCTCTTTAGACATTTATTGAGGTAAGTATGAAGATGTTAACTCTAGCGCTGAGTGCTGCCGTACTCGCGTTTTCATCTGGAGCAATCGCAAGTTCCAGCAATGATCGACTCAAAGTGTTGCAAGATGCCTGTTACCTAAAACAGGTCCCTCGCTTATGTGCCGTCAACCTGCCAGATAAAAGCTACATCGGTCGCTGTGTCGATGCGAAAGCTTATGGTCTTATCTGTGTGTATTTTAAACAACGTTAAGAGTAACCAAAGCTAAGGTTTAAACGCCTTAGCTTTGGTTATTTATGATAGCGCTTACATCCTAGACTCACCCCAAATGAGTAGCTGGAATTATAGAAAACACCAGTCCATTTTCACCTCTGATTGATCTCCATCTAATCGTTTTATTTTATTAGTGAAAAACGAGTTAGCTCCCAGATATGCAGCAAAATATTCTCTATATTTAAGAGAAGGACAATGCCGCTGGAGGTCTCTATGATCAAGGTTGAAGACATGATGACTCGCAACCCCCATACCTTGCTGCGTGAGCACACATTACGTGACGCAAAAAGCATGATGGAAGCGCTTGATATTCGACATATTCCGGTTGTTGATGCCAATAAACACTTAAAAGGCTTGGTGACTCAACGCGATATTCTTGCTGCACAAGAATCCTGCTTGCACCCAGATGAGGCTGAACAATCTTTTACCCTCGATACTCCGCTTTACCAAATGATGCACACCAACATCATGACTGCCGAACCAAGAGCAGGTTTAAAGGAAAGCGCAATCTATATGCAAAAGCACAAAGTCGGCTGTTTGCCAGTGGTCAATAAAGGTCACTTGGTCGGCATCATCACCGATACCGATTTTGTAACCATTGCAATTAACTTGCTGGAATTACAAGAAGAGACCGAGCCGGAAGAGATCGAAGCGGATTAATTCGCTACTAAGTTTCATTCTCTCAAATCGCAGGCAAAAAAAGAGCGGCTCAATTGCCGCTCAAAGATGTCATTACTAACGTAGTAATTGTGGACTCAATACTGATTAGAATTGGTCTTCTTCAGTAGAACCTGTCAGTGCTGTCACTGACGAGTTACCACCTTGAATTGTGTTGGTCATTCTATCGAAGTAACCCGTACCAACCTCTTGTTGGTGTGCTACGAACGTATAACCTTTTTCTGCCGCTTCAAACTCAGGACGTTGAACCTTCTCAACGTAATGACGCATGCCTTCGCCTTGAGCGTAAGCGTGTGCCAGTTCGAACATGTTGAACCACATGTTGTGGATACCTGCTAGCGTGATGAACTGGTACTTGTAGCCCATGTTAGCCAGCTCTTGTTGGAACTTAGCAATAGTTTCAGCATCTAGGTTCTTCTCCCAGTTGAATGAAGGCGAGCAGTTGTATGCCAACAGTTGGTCTGGGTACTCTGCATGAATTGCTTCTGCAAACTTGCGTGCTTCTTCCAGACAAGGCGTTGCTGTCTCACACCAGATTAGATCCGCATATGGCGCGTAAGCTAGGCCACGAGAGATAGCTTGGTCGATACCTGCACGTACACGGTAGAACCCCTCTGGCGTACGCTCTCCTTGAATAAAGTCTTTATCGTATGGGTCACAATCAGACGTTAGTAGGTCTGCTGCGTTTGCGTCTGTACGTGCGATTACTAGTGTTGTCGTGCCAGCAACGTCTGCTGCTAGGCGAGCTGCTACCAGTTTTTGCACTGCTTCTTGAGTTGGAACCAGTACTTTACCGCCCATGTGACCACACTTCTTCACGGATGCCAGTTGATCTTCAAAGTGAACACCTGCCGCACCTGCGTCGATCATCGATTTCATTAGCTCGTAAGCGTTCAATACACCACCAAAGCCTGCTTCCGCATCCGCAACGATTGGTAGGAAGTAATCAATACCGCCTTCGTCTTCTGGCGACTTACCTGCTGACCACTGAATTTGGTCTGCACGACGGAATGAGTTGTTGATACGTTTTACTACCGACGGTACCGAATCTACTGGGTACAGAGATTGGTCTGGGTACATTGTAGAAGCGGTGTTGTTATCCGCTGCTACCTGCCAACCTGATAGGTAAATCGCTTCAATACCCGCTTTCGCTTGCTGTACGGCTTGACCACCCGTTAGTGCACCAAGACAGTTTACGTAGCCTTTCTTTGAACTACCGTTGACCAGTGACCAAAGTTTGTCAGCACCACGTTGTGCGATTGTGTTCGCAGGCACCATAGAGCCACGCAGTTCTACTACTTCTTCTGCTGTGTAAGTACGCTTTACATTTTTCCAGCGTGGGTTGGTTGCCCAATCTTTTTCCAGAGCTTCAATTTGTTGGCGGCGAGTTAAGTTAGTCATTGGTCTATCCCTCTTATAATGTGCACTTGTGCATGTGCGTTGAGTTTTCCGTTCTCAGGCAGTACATCCTTATCTGCCTCGAATCTTTCACGTAGTCGTTAAACAAACACGTATTAGTTAAATAAACATGTATTAGTTAAATCAATGGAGTGTTCTAAATCTTTGGGTTAATCCAAGTAGTCGTAACCTGGAATGGTTAAAAAGTTGGTCAGTTCATCACTGGTGGTGAGCCTTGCCATCAAGTCTGCCGCTTCTTCAAATCGACCAGCTTGGTAGCGCTGTTCACCAATTTCTTGCTTCACGACTTCAATCTCTTCTTTCAGATACAGTTCGAACAGCTCTTTAGTGACCTTCAATCCGTTGTCGAGCGACTTGCCGTGTTGAATCCATTGCCAGATAGAAGCACGTGAGATTTCTGCCGTTGCTGCGTCTTCCATCAGTCCGTAAATCGGCACACAACCGTTGCCAGAGATCCAAGCTTCGATGTATTGCAACGCAACGCGGATGTTATGGCGCATGCCCTCTTCTGAACGTTCACCTTCGCACGGTTCAAGCAGCTCTGCGGCGGTGATTGGTGCGTCTTCTGAGCGGCTCACATCCAATTGGTTATTGCGCTGCCCCAGTGTGGCACTGAACACTTCCATAGCAGTGTCTGCCAACCCCGGGTGAGCAACCCAAGTGCCGTCATGACCGTTATTCGCTTCTAACGATTTATCGTTGTGGATCTTATCCAGCACTTTTTGGTTCTCTTGTGGGTCTTTAGCCGGAATAAAGGCTGCCATGCCGCCCATCGCAAATGCGCCACGTTTATGACAAGTACGCACCAACAATCTTGAGTAAGCGTTGAGGAATGGCTTGTCCATGGTCACCACTTGGCGATCCGGAAGTACGCGATCTGGGTGGTTTTTCAGTGTTTTGATGTAGCTAAAGATGTAATCCCAGCGACCGCAGTTCAAACCAACGATGTGCTCTTTCAGAGAAAACAGAATCTCATCCATTTCGAATACGGCTGGTAAGGTTTCAATCAGCACAGTCGCTTTGATGGTGCCTGTATCCAAACCGAAATATTCTTCAGTGAAATGGAACACTTCGCTCCACCACTTCGCTTCATGATGCGATTGCAGTTTTGGAATGTAAAAGTAAGGACCACTTCCCTTTTTCAGTAGCGCTTTGTAGTTGTTGTAGAAGTACAGAGCGAAATCGAATAGCGCACCTGGAATGATCTGACCGTGCCACGTTACGTGTTTTTCTTTTAGATGCAGTCCGCGAACACGGCAGATCAACACCGCTGGGTCTTCTGCCAGCTGATAGTGTTTACCATTGCCAGGGTTGGTGTAGCTGATGGTGCCATTAACAGCGTCGCGCAGGTTGATTTGACCATCTAGAACTTTACTCCACGCAGGGGACATCGAATCTTCGAAGTCGGCCATGAACACTTTTACATTCGCATTCAGTGCGTTAATCACCATCTTGCGATCGGTTGGTCCCGTGATTTCCACTCGGCGATCTTGTAGATCTTGCGGGATTCCAAGGATCTTCCAGCTTCCTTCACGAATGTCTTGTGTCTCTGGTAGAAAGTCTGGCAGTTCACCAGCATCGATGCGTGCTTGCTTCTCTTCTCGTGCTTCCAGCAACTGTTCAACACGTCCGGCAAATTTTTCACACAGTAGAGATAAAAAGGTTTGGGCTTCAACAGGGAAAATTGCTTGATGTTCAGGAGCAACGACTCCATTCACCTCAAGCATGCCTTGGGTTTGCTTTAGTTGTTGTGTTTTTTGTTCTGTCTGAGCAAGCATAATCATTCATCCTTAACGTGCTTTATCCATCTTGGGCAGTCAGCCTAAAGCTACATTTGTAAGTTATGAACAACAAATTACATCCTTCGATTTGGTGTTCACTTCGCTTCGTTGTGTCTATACCTTGCGCAACCTAAATTGCTTTTTCAATCTAGACATAAGTCTTACAAGCCTTTAATTAAGCTAACCCAACAAAGGTTTAAGCGAAACCCCTCAAGTAAACAAAACGTTAAATTCAAAGTTTTATTCGGTATCAAACAAGTGTTTGATTTTTGAGTTCAATTTGTAAGTTATTACGTAATTAAATTACATCAATTTTACAGGTTATTTTTGAATTCAAACAAGTGTATGAATAGTAAGGCAGGAGAAAAATCCTTGTATTCACAAGGGCTAGGAAGAGGAAATTAAACACGACTTAAACGCGTTACACAGGCAGTTGTGTAAAATTAACATTGTGAAATTTCACTATTTTATGAAAGCTTCATGAAAATTCATCTGTAAAATTTTACAAGTCAAAGTTCACGCGCAGAATAAAATGCTAAAAAGCGCACTATTTCTAGTGCGCTTTTTGATGTTTGATCGGGAGTCGCAGGCTAATACTAATAGCTAAAGCAGTTCAGAGACGACTTCTGCCAATTGATTGAAAGTGTTTGATCGTGACGAGCTTGGACGCCAAACCAAACCAATATCGCGATACGCTTGCTGACCAGGAGGGTCGATCACCACCAAGTTCTGGTTGTGTAGCAAACCATGATCAATCGCCATTTGCGGGATAAATGTAGTACCCAAACCATTAGCAACCATCTGTACTAAGGTATGAAGACTGGTTGCGGTGAATGGGTTGATCTTCTCTTTGTCCGTCAACTTACACGCTGAAACCGCGTGCTCAGTAAGGCAGTGTTCTTTCTCTAATAAGAAGACGGATTCATCTGGCAAATCTGCATAACGGATCGGCACTGGTACGGAATCCGCTTGATTGGCACTGATCACCATGCGAAACGGGTCTTGTCCCACTACTCGGCTTTCCATTCCTTCTATCTCTACAGGCAGAGCCAGAATCAACACGTCCAACTCACCGTGGCGAAGTGCTTGCAGCAAGTTAGTCGTCGTGTCTTCTCTTAATAGAAGGTTTAATTGAGGGAAGCGGTAGTTTACCTCTTGGACAAGGTCGCACAGTAAGAATGGAGCAATGGTCGGAATACAACCTACTTTTAGCTGCCCTTCCATATCATCGCCTTGGCATAGACGACCAAGTTCAACAAGATCTTGCCCTTTAGCGAGCAGTTCGCGACCTTGCTGCACGACCATTTCACCCGCTTGAGTGAAAACCAGTGGGCTTTTCTTATCTTTCTTTTCGTAAAGTGGACAACCAATCAACTCTTCAAGGTTTTGGATGCCTTTACTCAAGGTAGATTGACTGACAAAACAACGCTCAGCAGCATCACTAAAATGTCGAGTTTCATGCAGAGTGACCAAATAGTGTAACTGCTTCAAGCTAGGCCATTTATTCATAATTCTATTTGTATCTATTGCTGTTCCAGTGATCGAGATAATAGTTTCGTTATTATCGCTTTTTTCGATGAACTCAATCTATTTATTTCGCTTTTTTCAATACTACAATCTGTACTATAGTTTGTCTCGCACAAACAAGGACCAAACCTAAATAACTGAATGTAGGTTTGGATCAAACCAAATTTTTTAGGAGCAAAAAAATGGTACTAGTAGGTCGTCAAGCCCCTGACTTTACTGCAGCAGCTGTTCTAGGTAACGGTGAAATCGTTGAAAACTTCAACTTTGCAGAATTCACTAAAGGTAAGAAAGCAGTAGTATTCTTCTACCCACTAGATTTCACTTTCGTTTGCCCATCTGAGCTAATCGCATTCGACAACCGTCTAGCTGATTTCCAAGCTAAAGGTGTTGAAGTAATCGGTGTTTCTATCGATTCTCAGTTCTCTCACAACGCATGGCGTAACACTGCTATCGAAGATGGCGGTATCGGTCAAGTTAAATACCCTCTAGTTGCTGACGTTAAGCACGAAATCTGTAAAGCGTACGATGTAGAGCACCCAGAAGCAGGCGTTGCTTTCCGTGGTTCTTTCCTAATCGACGAAGACGGTCTTGTACGTCACCAAGTAGTTAACGATCTACCACTAGGTCGTAACATCGACGAAATGCTACGCATGGTTGATGCACTAAACTTCCACCAGAAGCACGGCGAAGTATGTCCTGCACAATGGGAAGAAGGTAAAGCAGGTATGGACGCATCTCCAAAAGGTGTTGCAGCGTTCCTATCTGAGCACGCAGACGACCTAAGCAAGTAATAGACACTGCCGCCCAAGCTCAACGGGCGTGTTGGTTGGATGTATATATAAAGCAAAAAGCTATAGCGGAAAAACCGCAAACGCCAATCAGTCTAAGTAAAGTCATAAAAAAGCCCAGAGTTCGCTCTGGGCTTTCTTTTTATCTGCGGTTTTGAAAAGCAAAAGAGGCAAGCATCGCGCAAAAAGTTTACCTCTATTTCCTTCGCCCTCAGTACAGATTCTCCCCTTTCGTCCTGCTAGTATTTGCTATAATTACAATAATTCAGGACAACCTCGTGAACACTCAACTTGAAGTCTGTATTGATAACATTGAATCTCTCCACAACGCGATTACCGGTGGTGCAACCCGCATCGAACTCTGCTCTTCACTTGCTTTGGGTGGCTTAACCCCAAGCTATGGCTTTATGCAGCAAGCCGCTAAACGCTCTACTATTCCGGTTTACGCGATGATTCGCCCTCGCCAAGGTGACTTCTTCTACAGTGAGGAAGAAATCGAAATGATGCGTTGGGATATTGAAGCTGCCAAGCAAGCGGGCTTGAACGGTGTCGTGCTCGGCGTGCTCACTCAAGACGGCAACATTCATATGCCGTACGCAACTGCACTGTGTGAATTTGCTCAAGCGCTTGGCTTAGGCGTGACCTTCCATCGTGCCTTTGACCAGTGTCGTGACGCTGAAAAAGCGTTAGAAGAAGTGATCAATTTAGGCTGTGAGCGTATTTTGACTTCTGGCCTTGCACCTTCGGCACCGCAAGGTATCGATGTGCTTAGAGCTTTGGTCGAGCAAGCACAAGGACGCATTGCGATCATGGCAGGCGCCGGTGTGAATGCAGACAATGTTGGCCAGCTTGTTGAACAAGCCAAAGTCACCGAAGTGCATTTATCTGGCAAGACAACTCGCCCTAGTCACATGACCTTTATTGCCGAGCAAAGCAAAATGGGCGCTGCCGATGTGGATGATTTTTCGATTCCTGTCACCAACACCGATGCTATCGCGAACATGGTAACAGCTCTCAATTAAGCGCTTTCAAATCCCGTCTTTAGTTATTGAGTGCTAACATATTGATAACTAAGGACGGGAGGAAACATGGCGAAACTAAAGAAAAAGGAATACGAAGAAGCACTAGAACAGCTGCAAATTGAGTTGGTTAAGCTCCAAGAGTGGGTCAAACACAAAGGGCTTAAAGTCGTGGTACTGTTTGAAGGACGCGACGCCGCTGGCAAAGGTGGCACCATCAAACGCATCACTGAAAAACTCAACCCTCGTGTCTGCCGTATCGCGGCTCTTCCTGCCCCAACAGAAAAAGAAAAAACACAATGGTACTTCCAGCGCTACGTGGCACATCTGCCTGCTGCTGGGGAAATCGTGCTGTTTGACCGCAGTTGGTACAACCGCGCTGGCGTAGAGAAAGTCATGGGCTTTTGTACCCCGGAACAATATGAGGAGTTTCTCCGCTCTTGCCCAGAGTTCGAGCGCATGCTGCAACGCTCTGGCATCATCTTAATTAAGTATTGGTTTTCAGTCTCCGATGAAGAGCAAGAAAAGCGCTTTCTGGAGCGCATCAATACCCCTATCAAACGCTGGAAGTTCAGCCCGATGGATTTAGAGTCACGTAATCGCTGGGCGGAATATTCACAAGCAAAAGACAAAATGTTTGCTTACACAGATACAAAAAACTGCCCTTGGTGGGTAGTGCCTTCTGATGATAAAAAGAAAGCACGTTTGAATTGTATCAGCCATCTGCTCAGTCAAGTCGAATACGAAGAACTTGAGCATCCAGTTATCGAATTGCCAGAGCTGAATAAGGAAGGCTACGTCCGAGCACCCATAGACGATCAAACCTTCGTTCCTGATAAATACTAGAGATGTACCATGGCGAAAGACCTGTTTCATACCCTTGACCTAAATCTGCTCAAAACCTTTATGGTTTTGATGCAAGAGAAAAACATGCGTAAAGCTTCTCAGCGCTTGTTTGTCTCTCAACCCGCTATCAGTCAAGCGTTACAAAAGCTACGTAATCACTTCGATGAAGAGCTGTTTGTAAAGGTTAAAACAGGTCTTGAACCAACACCTTTCGCAGAATCTCTCGCCAACGATATTACGCCCCACCTCGATGGTTTAGCGGCAGCGGTTAACCGCTCTCATCAGTTTGATCCTGCCGAAGTGGACAACAAAATTCGAATTGCACTGGCACCAATCACAATGACTTGCTTGCCCGGTTTCCTCTTCGAACAAATGAGAGCGTTAGCCCCTAACGCGCAACTTGAATTAGTCAGTTGGTCAAACAGTACGGTTGATGAAATCTTGAAAGGCGAAACGCTGATAGGGGTCAATTACGAGTTACTTCTAGCAAATAAAGAGATCTACACGCCTAAGCTAATCGATTTAAAGGGACGGATTCTTGTTCGTGAAGGCCACCCAATCAAACAGTCTCACGTAAAACCGCATGACTTGAGTGGCTACCCTATCGCATCTTTGATTTCCCCTGGCTGGAACGACAAATTCAGCTATGCTTCGCAGTTACTGACTGATTTAGGGATCGAGCATACTGTTGGATTTCGTTCTGAGTTAGTCATGGCAATCATAGATGTGGTGAAACATACTGATATGTACCTTCCACACTCCGACTTATTCCCAATAGAGCAATTCCAAGGACTAAGAGCTGTCGATGTCACGATTGATGGACAGCCACAAATGAAGTCTGTCCATGCTCATATACATGTTAGAAATCGAAACAACCCACTTGTAAAATGGCTGGTCGATTTAATTCAACAAGGCCTAGTACAGCAAGCTGACAAGGTCTCTTAACGATAAGCTTTAGTTATCACCCAGATAATGATAGCCATTTAGTCATAAACCTTACTTCTCAATAAGATAGCCCTGCTTTTAAGGGAGTTTAGAAAGAGCGATTGCTTACAGTAAGGATGCTGTTCCTCGTTTACTTATTGAGAGTTCAGACATGATTAAAAAAATTGTAAAGCTTACCGCTGCTAGCACCCTACTTGTTTCTTTTAGTTCAATTGCAGCAGTCGTCCCAGATCGTCCAAACCCTGGCATTCCAACCAACCCAATTCAAGGTGTGCCAGAGCAACCTGTTCTACCTGAAGTTGATAATGGTGTTCCTGGTGTGCCAGATCGTCCACGCCCAGATCAATCACCAACGCCACCAATCGAAGCAGCACCAGAACATCCAACGCTTCCTGAACCAGACAACGGGATTCCTGAAGTCCCAGAGCGTCCAACACCGCAACTGCCATCGAACCCTATTGAAAATAATCCGACGGATGATCGTCTCAACCATTTAGAAGGCTTGGCAGCTGAATACGATTACCGCCTAAACCAACAAGCAGAACAAATGGATGGTATTCGCGCAAGTCTACACGCTGTCACCAACGCTCGTCCTTATGCGACTCATGGTGAACTGGCCATCGGTGCAGGTGTTGGCTTCTCAGGTAGCAAAGAAGCGGTCGCGGTTGGCGGTGCTTACGGCCTAACAGACCAAGTTAGCTTATCAGGCACCTTCCACTACGAATCATCGGGTAAGTACTCTTCCTCTGACGTTGCTGGCGGCGTTGGTGTTCAAATCAGCTTTAAGTAAGCACAAGTTCAGTTAGTAAGTCCATTTGCCAAGGAAGGCATCATTTTAGGTAGACCTATGAAACGCACCCTTTCTCTTATTGCCCTGATTATCGCGCCGCTTTCAGCCCAAGCTTCTGGTGTATTTGTTTCTCCAGAAGTGAAAGTTGGCTCATTTCGCGGTGCTGGTATTCAGCTTGGCACTAATGACGTCGCTGGCTTTGACGCGCTCTATTTTGATTACTCACGAGTGACCTACACCAGTGGAAACTTTGACGAAACTATCGATGCCTATCGCGTTGGTTTTCAACACATGTTTGACCACCAGCCACAAATGGGATTTCAAGCCAGCCTTGGTATAGCCAGTTATGATGGCACTTATAGAGAGGAAAGAAGAGATACAACAGGATTGAGTATCGGTGGTGCTTATGTGTATCAGGTAAATCCGATTCTCTCAGTCAGAGCAGGGGCGGATTTGGATATCTTTAAAGACGACAAAACCCACACGTTTACCGATACGGCCGTCAACTTCTCTGTGGGTTTTGGTCTGCGCTTATAAGGTTACTTCAGTACGTCATCAATGCTTTGATCGCCAAGGTGGCGTACATCTTTCCCTTTCACGAAGTAGATAATGTATTCACAAATGTTCTGGCATCGATCACCTACGCGTTCAATGGCACGCGCTGACCACATCACTTGCAGAATGTGTGGGATGTTTTTCGGATCTTCCATCATGTAAGTCATCAACTGACGAATCACCGCTTCGTATTCAGCATCCAACTTATCATCCAGCTTGTGTACTTCTGCCGCCGCCTCTACGTCCATACGCGCAAACGCATCGAGCACTTGGTGCAGCATTTGGATCGCTTGACGACATAAAGGCTCTAATGAGACTTGGAATTGACGCTCTTGCGATGACGGGCTTTCAATCGCCACGTAGGCAATACGCGTTGCAACATCACCAATGCGCTCAAGATCTGTGATGGTCTTAATGATCGCCATGATTAAGCGTAAGTCTTTTGCCGTAGGCTGACGCTTAGCGATGATGCGAGTACAAGCGTCATCAATCGACACTTCCATCGCATTAACTTTGTGATCATCACGCACAACTTTACGCGCTAGTTCGATGTCTTCTTTGTGCAAGGCTTGAATAGCATACGACAACTGCTGTTCTACCAAGCCTCCCATGGTGAGTACATGGGTACGAATCGATTCTAGCTCTACGTTAAATTGTCCTGAGATGTGACGTCCAAAGTGCATGGCTTTCCTTTAATCCTTGAAAGGTCGCGGCTTAACCGTAACGACCGGTAATGTAATCTTCGGTTTGTTTCTTCATTGGAGAGGTGAAGATCGAATCCGCATCCGAGTATTCAATCAGTTTACCCATATGAATGAATGCGGTGTGGTCACTGACGCGCGCCGCTTGCTGCATGTTATGGGTAACGATAACCACAGTATATTGAGTCTTGAGCTCGTTGATAAGCTCTTCAATAGTTAAAGTTGAGATTGGATCCAAAGCCGATGTTGGTTCATCCAATAATAGTACTTCTGGCTCAATCGCGACGGCGCGCGCAATAACCAAACGCTGCTGCTGACCACCAGAAAGTCCAAATGCGTTTTCATGTAGACGATCTTTTACTTCGTCCCATAATGCCGCAGAACGCAGTGAACGCTCGACCGCATCGTCCAACATGCGACTGTTCTTCACACCTTGTAAACGAAGACCGTAAACCACGTTTTCGTAAATCGACTTGGGGAATGGGTTTGGGCGCTGAAACACCATACCTACTCGGCGGCGCAGTGTTGCCACATCCACACTTGGGTTGTACACATTCTTACCGTGCAAACGTACTTTCCCCGTCACCTTACAACCTTCGACTAAATCGTTCATGCGGTTGATACAGCGCAGCAATGTGGATTTACCACAACCTGACGGTCCGATGAATGCGGTTACGCGCCCTTTCGGGATACGCATGGAGATATCATGCAGCGCCTGAGCCTGACCATAGAAAAGATTAAGGTTCTCGATCGAGATAGCCGTTTGTTCATCCGTCAGGTTATGCACATCCAATGGTGGCTCATAACCTAATGTATTATCAAAGTTAAACATGCTTAATCTTGTCCTAAAGTTCGGTATTTCTCTCGCAGATTATTACGAATACTGATTGCTGTTAAGTTTAGTCCGACAATAACCGTCACGAGTAAGAAGGAAGTCGCGTAAACCAACGGACGCGCAGCTTCGATATTCGAGGTCTGGAATCCAACATCATAAATGTGGAAGCCTAGGTGCATAAACTTTCTGTCTAAATGCACGTAAGGGAATTGCCCATCCACAGGTAAGCTCGAAGCTAACTTCACGACCCCCACCAGCATCAAGGGTGCTACCTCACCCGCAGCGCGAGCAATTGCGAGAATCAAACCAGTGATTATCGCAGGGGTTGCCATAGGCAAAACCACTCGCCAAAGCGTTTCAAACTGTGTTGCCCCCAAGGCTAGCGAACCATGACGAACAGAGCTTGGAATGCGGGTTAAACCTTCTTCTGTGGTAACAATCACCACCGGTAGCGTCAAGACCGCTAGCGTCAATGCAGACCACAACAAGCCCGGCGTACCAAAGGTTGGAGCGGGTAATCGCTCGGCATAAAACAGGTTATCGATTGAGGCACCAATGGTATAAACAAAGAAGCCCAAACCAAATACGCCGTAAACGATAGAAGGAACACCTGCAAGGTTAATCACGGCAATACGGATCACCCGAGTTAGAGCATTATTCTTGGCGTATTCATGCAAATAGATCGCCGCAACCACACCTAATGGCATCACGATGATCGACATGATGATTACCAAGAAAACCGTACCGAAAATCGCGGGGAAAACACCACCTTCTGAGTTCGACTCACGAGGGTCTTCGGATAAGAACTTCCAAACCTGCTTCCCCCAATGGGCAACCTTTTCAGGCAATGACATTTGGTTTGGGTACCAGTAGTCCAAAATGTCTTCTAATGGAATCGAAACTTGAGTCCCAGTCATGTCTTCGACAATCAGCGCATAATCAGAGAAGCCCAAACGCAGTCCATCAAGCTGCATGTCTAGCTTGGCTAACTCTGCTTCAATTTCTGCTTTGCGTTGGCTGTTATTTGCCAAAAACTCTTCAGTGATGGTGTCATTAAGCTCATGCTTGCGCTTGTCTAAGCGAAGCTGTTCTAGCTTCCAACCTAAGTCTTTTACTTGATCATCCACCAGCATATCAATTTCATGGTGCAAGGTTTCTGCATCATCGAGCTTCTGGTCCAAAAGCGCTGGAATGTTGTTTTCATAGCGCGTTTCGCCATCTTGAAAAGCAACAAACTTACCGAAGAAGTAGCCACCGCTGCTGCGTTCAATCACCGCCCATTCACCGGGTGTCGTCGGCTCATCCAACTGCATTTTCAGAACCGAGATAAAGTCAGCTGGATACAACTCACGGTTGGCAATTTTGATGTTCAAACGTGTCGCGAATTCTTCGTCTTCTGCGAGTTTATTCGCCGCTTCTTCTGGTAGGTAACTTCTTGGCACAAAACTGCGCTCGTAAACCTGACCAACCAGAATCGAGTTTTCATGCAGCACTTCGCCCTGCACCGGAGTCAGCGCAGCAACATTCCATTGATAAAGTGGCGCAGGCCAGAAGTAAGTCAGCCCCTTCCAGCCAATCAATAGCAATAAACCGAGGACAGAAAGCAGACTGATGCTTACCGCTCCCCCGGTTAACCAAATCCAAGGTGCGCCAGAACGAATCCAATTTAACACGCTATTACTCGCTCTTTCGTTAACTGATTACAACGCACGATATTTATCTCTCAGTCTTTGACGAACCCATTCCGCCAAGGCGTTCACCGCAAAGGTGAAGACAAACAAAATTAATGCCGATAGGAACAGCAATCGGTAGTGAGAACTGCCCACTTCCGATTCTGGCAATTCAACCGCAATGGTTGCCGACAAGCTACGCAAGCCTTCTAGTACGTTCCAATCCATTAATGGCGTATTACCCGTCGCCATTAATACAATCATGGTTTCGCCCACAGCACGCCCCAGTCCCATCATGATTGCGGAGAAAATCCCCGGACTGGCTGTTAGCAGGACCACATAAATCAGGGTTTGCCATGGCGTCGCACCCAACGCTAATGAGCCATCCGATAAGTGCTTAGGTACAGAGAAAATCGCATCTTCTGCAATGGTGAAAATCGTTGGAATAACCGCAAAGCCCATCGCCAAGCCAACCACCAGCGCGTTACGTTGGTCAAAGCCAATGCCATGGTCAGTCAGGAACAAACGCATGTCCCCACCAAAGAAAGCTTGCTCTAGCATTGGTGATACCCACACACCCAAACCGATCAGTAGCAAAATCAAAGGCATTAAGACCAAAGCATGCCACCCGTTTGGCAGGCGATTACGTATCGGTTGTGGGATCAGTGCCCATAGGCCGCCCATCACCATAGTGCTCAAAGGCAAAACAAACAGCATCACCACAACGGTAATTAGATGGTCTTCCACAATCGGAGCGAACCAGAGCCCGGCAAGGAAACCAATGATAACCGTAGGCAAAGCTTCCATTAACTCGATTGATGGCTTCACCACACGACGCATACGTGGCGACATAAAGTAGGCGGTATAAATTGCGCCTAAAACTGCCAGTGGTACCGAAAACAGCATCGCGAACATCGCCGCTTTGATGGTACCAAACGCAATTGGCACTAAGCTGAACTTCGCTTCAAAATCGTCACTGGCGGAGGTGGATTGCCACACAAATTCGGGCTCTGGGTAACCTTCATACCAAACCTTCTGCCACAAGGAGGACAGAGAGACTTCTGGATATGGGTTATCAACAAATGCAACCGTCAGTTTGTCGTTTTGCCACGTAATCAGATAGCGCTCATTATTCGACATTGCAGCCATCGCTGGCGCTTGTTTATAGGCACGCTTAAACAGTACCAATTTCTCACTGGTGGTGTAGTGGCTTTGCAAAGTACCGTTGGTGTAAAAGCTGTAGAAACCTTTGCGGTGTGAATCGGGAAGTAAATACTTCAGCTCAGACGCCAACTTAAAGTCGCGAATGTGAGTCAAAGTACGTTTGTCGCCCTGCAACGTATCAAACCATTGTGATACACGACCATCGTTATGCGTAACGAGCAAAGAATACGCCCCAGCCAGCAAATCCATCGTTCTCACTGAGTGCTTTTTATCACCCTGAGTCAGATCGATAACCTCGCGCACTGAGAATTTATTGTCACCTTTCACCAAGACAATCAGCTCTGATCCATGTCGCAAATAAAGGTTATTACCATCTGGCGTCAGCAGCATTTGGTCTGGCGCATCAAAACCTGAAGAGAAGGTGTAATCATGGATAACAGGTGATGCATCTAATAGTTGAGGGACTTGCCAACGTGCTTTTAGCACGCCGCTTTGTGTTTGCCAAACAAGGGTTAGAGCTTGTGTGGAAGTACTAAAAACAAATGTCTTAACTGGATCAGATGCATCTGTCAGTTGCATGTCGATTGAGGTTCTAAACGGCACCACTTCTGGTGGACGAGTGTTTTCGCGCAGCGTCGCGTTAAACTCAGGCTTGAAGATGTGCGCTTTACCTTGGTCATCGACTAAACCATACCACCCTAATCCCGGAGCAGACTGAGAAAACGCTACAGGATTATTAGCTATCTGCTGAGTGTAAAGCGCGGGCTTGCTAGAATCATCAAGAGATAGAAAACGAACTTCACCGAATTGGGTTAAAACCAAACCAATTTGAGAGTAGTCATCAACGGAAATTGCGAGTGGCTTCCCGCTTTGGGTTGCACGAGCGGCATAATTGGTTTCGATCTCTGCATCAGAAAACAGAGGAATGATCACCATCGCAAGGTAAACGAAGATCAACACAAGAGCAGCAAGAACGCCTACACCACCTGATGTCACTGCAAAACGAACCAAACGATCTTTGATCAATCGTTTTTTATCTTTTTCCTGCAATGAAAACTCGGCTTGTGCCATTGATCTCTCTACCCTTTTTGACTTAGTACTAGAATATGTCGTTAAGATGACAATTATATTACAGATCACATTAAACAACTGAAAAGAATACAACTCTTATGTAGGCCGTGTTATGAAATAAAACTGTAACGTAAACCTCATAGTGTTCAGGCTCATCTTTTTTATCCCACAGATGAGTGCGGATTTACTTCATTTTAGGCTAGGTAAGGTTATGAGCGCAGAAAAACTCTATATAGAAAAAGAACTTAGTTGGTTGTCTTTCAATGAAAGAGTACTGCAAGAAGCCGCCGATAAAACTGTCCCTTTAATCGAACGTATTCGCTTTCTGGGGATCTTTTCCAATAACTTAGATGAGTTCTACAAGGTACGCTTTGCAGACGTAAAACGTCGGATCTTGATCAGCCAAGAACGAGGTGGAAGCGATAACTCTAAGCACTTGTTAACTAAGATGCAAACCAAAGCATTGAAGCTTAACGAACAATTTGACGAACTGTACGGTGATTTGATCCGCGAGATGGCACGACGCCGCATTTTCTTGGTTAATGAAAACCAACTGGATGACACGCAAAAACGCTGGATCACCAAGTACTTTCGCAAAGAAGTCATGCCACACATCACTCCGCTTTTAATTAAAGATGACATCGATGTGTTGCAGTTTCTTAAAGACGAATACGCCTACATCACCGTTGATCTGCGCAAAGATGATCATTCCCAGTACGCTTTACTCGAAATCCCAACTGACCACCTTCCTCGCTTCGTCATGGTACCGGAGCAAAAAGGCAAGCGCCGCAAAACCATCATTCTGCTCGACAACATCATCCGTTACTGTCTGGATGAGCTGTTTAAAGGCTTCTTCGATTATGACGAGCTAAACGGCTACGCGATGAAGATGACCCGCGATGCCGAATACGATTTACGCCTAGAGATCGAATACAGCTTGCTCGAACAGATGTCTGAAGGGGTAAACCAACGCTTAACTGCTATGCCTGTGCGCTTTGTTTACGAACGTGAAATGCCGCAAGAGATGCTCGATTTCTTGTGCAGTAAACTGCAAATCTCCAACTACGACAGCTTGATTCCCGGTGGTCGTTACCACAACTTTAAAGACTTCATTGGATTCCCAAATGTTGGTCGTGAGTACTTAGAAAACAAGCCCATGCCACCGATGAAGTGTGCCGACTTCGAAGGCTACGCCAACAGTTTCGATGCGATCAAAGCCAAAGACATTTTGCTTTACTACCCTTATCACACCTTCGATCACATCTCTGAACTGGTTCGCCAAGCTTCCTTCGATCCTAAAGTATTGGCAATTAAGATTAATATCTACCGCGTTGCCAAAGATTCGCGCTTGATGAACTCATTAATCGATGCGGTACACAATGGCAAAAGCGTAACTGTGGTGGTGGAACTGCAAGCCCGATTCGATGAAGAAGCCAATATCGAGTGGTCAAAGGTTCTCACCGATGCAGGCGTACACGTTATCTTTGGTGCGCCGGGTTTGAAAATTCACTCAAAACTGCTCCTGATTAGCCGCCGCGAAGAAGGTGAAATCGTACGTTACGCGCATATAGGAACAGGTAACTTCCACGAGAAAACCGCACGTATCTACACCGACTTTGCGCTGCTAACCGCAGATCAGGAAATCACCAATGAAGTTCGTAACGTCTTTGGCTATATCGAGAATCCATATCGCCCAGTCAGGTTTAACCACCTCATCGTTTCACCACGCAATTCGCGTAAACAACTCTACCGTTTGATTGATGGGGAGATTGCCAACGCAAAAGCGGGCAAGAAATCAGCGCTGACGATCAAAGTGAATAACTTGGTCGACAAAGGCATCGTCAATAAACTTTATGGTGCGAGCAATGCCGGGGTGAAAATCAATATGATTATCCGCGGTATGTGTTCACTCGTACCGGGTATTGAAGGCGTGAGCGAGAACATTCGCATCATCAGTATTGTTGACCGATTCCTTGAGCACCCTCGCGTCGTCATCACTCACAATGATGGTGACCCACAAGTTTACATCTCATCGGCGGACTGGATGACACGAAATATCGATCATCGTATTGAAGTTGCAGCTCCAGTTCGTGACCCACGTTTGAAACAACGCATTATTGATATAACTAACATTCACTTTACCGATACAGTAAAGGCTCGTTTGATAGATAAAGAGATGAGCAACAGCTACGTACCGCGAGGTAATCGTAAAAAAGTTCGATCACAAGTTGCCATCTACGACTATCTTAAAAATATAGAGAAACAAACAAGAAAACAAAAAGCAGATGCCTCAGATACTTGAACAAGATGTACGCCATATTGCAGCCATTGACCTTGGGTCGAACAGCTTCCATATGGTGGTGGCGAAAGTTGTTGGAAGTGACCTGCAATTAGTCAGCCGCCATAAACAGCGAGTACGCTTAGCTGCCGGGCTCGATTCAGAATTAAACCTCAGTCACGCCGCGATGGAGCGAGGCCTTGAGTGCCTCGCGATGTTCGCCGAGCGCCTGCAAGGCTTTGAAACGTCAAACGTAAGAATTGCAGCGACTCATACCTTAAGGCGTGCCAACAACGCTCATCTGTTTATCAAACGAGCAAAAAAGGTGCTGCCTTTCCCAATTGAAATCATTCCGGGCGAAGAAGAAGCTCGCCTCATCTATCTCGGCGTCGCGCACACCCAAGCGGAGTCTAACTCCAAGTTAGTTGTCGATATCGGTGGCGGCAGTACCGAGATGATCATTGGTCAAGAGTTTGAGCCAGAGCTTCTCAACAGTAAGCAAATGGGTTGTGTGAGTTTTACCGAACAGTTCTTCAATAATGGCAAACTGTCACGGAAGAACTTCAGCAAAGCAATTCTCGCCGCAGAGCAGCGTATTGAATCCATTGCTGCAAAATACCGCAAGAAAGGTTGGGATATTGCCCTAGGCTCTTCTGGTACGATTAAAGCTATTCGCGAAGTCTTGATTGGTTTAGGTCATGAAGATGGACTGATCACCAACAAGCGTTTGGGTAAGCTCATCGACACATTGTGTGAGTTTGAGTCTATTGATGATATCGAGCTTATTGGTCTGACCGATGAACGCAAGCCAGTCTTTGCCGCAGGTGTAGCCATTTTGGCTGCCATCTTCCAATCACTAAAAATCAACCAGATGTTCTTCTCGGATGGCGCGTTGCGAGAAGGTCTGCTCTACGAGATGGAAGAACGTTTCGCTCGTTCTGATATTCGTATGCGCACCACAGAAAACCTAGCGAAAAAACATCGCGTTGATATCGAACACTCGGCACGCGTAAAAGGTCATGCAAGAGAGATGCTGTGCCATGTTCGTTCTGAACTTGGTATCAAGAAGAAGAGTGAGCTGTTTGATTTACTGGAATGGGCGGCTTTGCTGCATGAAGTCGGCTTGAGTATCAGTCTGCGCGGTTTCCATCGTCACTCATTCTACATTCTGCTGCACTCCAACTTACCGGGCTTTAACCGCGAACAGCAATTGGTATTAGCGACTTTAGCTCGCTTCCAACGTAAGTCCCTCAAGTTGAATGAGTTCCCAGAGTTTAACCTCTACAAAGAGAGTGACATCATCAACTTAATTAAGATTCTGCGTCTAGCCATTGTGGTCAACGGTCAACGCAATGATGACCCGTTGCCAGAGCTGACACTATCGATACAAGAAGATAAGTGGGTACTTACCTGCACAGAAGAAGATTGGCTGGAGAATAACAAACTGCTCGATGCCGATTTGCAGGAAGAACAGCAACGCTGGGAAAGCGCAGGATGGACATTGAGCTTCTAACTATGAACTCAGTTAACTATGAACTCAGTGAGACAAAGAAAAAGGTCGGCTTACAAACCGACCTTTTTTAATTCCTCGGCAGCGAAATCAGCAGTAATCGGAACATAACCGTCTTTCGCAACCAGCGCTTGCCCTTGAGCAGAGAACATAAAGCGAATGAACTCAGCTTCAATTGGGCTTAGCGGATAATCCGGATGTTTATTCACATACACATAGAGGTAACGCGATAGTGGGTACTTACCTGAGATAATATTTTCACGTACTGGGCTAACATAGTCTGTGCCCGTTTTTGCAATTGGGACTAAACGAACACCCGCCACGCGATAACCTACGCCTGAATAACCAACACCGCTAATCGTTGATGCCACAGACTGCACTACTGATGCCGATCCTGGTTGCTCGTTCACACGAGTTTTAAAATCACCACCACACAAGGCATTACTTTTAAAGTAACCGTAGGTACCCGATACCGAGTTACGACCAAACAGCTGCAAGTTACGTTTTGCCCATTCAGCTTTGATGCCTAACTCACGCCAGTTAGTGATGAACTCACTTTCACCGCAGCGCAATGTCGCGGAAAACATCGCGTCCAGCTGATGGAAGTTAAGCCCTTTGATTGGATTATCTTGGTGCACAAAAATACCAATTGCATCAATCGCAACGCGAAGCGCCGTTGGCTTGTAACCATGCACCCGCTCAAATGCTTCGATCTCTCGCATACGCATTGAGCGACTCATTGGCCCGAATTGCGCAGTTTGCTCTGTTAACGCCGGTGGCGCAGTCGATGAGCCAGAAGCTTGTACCTGAGCATTAATGTTCGGGTAGATAGATTTAAATTCTTCTACCCAAAGCGTGGTCATACCCGCTAACGTATCTGAGCCGACAGACAATAAGTTACCGGCTATACCCGTTGTCTTTTGATAATTCGGCAACGGTTCATCTTGTGCAAAAGCCACGCTGGAGAGTACCAGTGTGGCTAGAGTAACTTTCTTGATTACTTTGGATACGACGCTCATTACTTCACCACCAAACGACTTGGTAGAACGAAAGAGAACTTACTGCCAACGCCAACTTCACTGTGGATTTCGAGATGAGAATCATGGTGGCTCAACGCGTGCTTAACGATGGCTAAGCCCAGACCACTGCCGCCGGTATCGCGTGAACGAGCTTTATCGACGCGATAGAAACGCTCCGTCAATCGGTGTAAGTGTTGTGGTTCAATACCGTCACCGCTGTCTTCAACCTCTAGACAAGCACCTTGTGCCGTTTGATACCAACGAACATTAATGTGTGCACCAGGTGGGGTGTATTTCACCGCGTTGTACACCAAGTTGGAGATCGCACTACGCAGTTGGTCATCATCGCCGAGCACGCGCAGACTAGAATCAACATCGAACTTCAACTGATGTTGATCATCGCCACTTAAGCTTACCGCTTCCTTCTCTAGCACTTCTAACATGCTAGGGACATTGACCACATCTTCCAACTCATGCATTGGTGCCGCCTCAATCTTAGACAGCGTCAGAAGCTGATTAACCAAGCTGTTCATGCGGTTGAGCTGCTCTGTCATCACCCCATGCGCTTTCGTCCACATCGGGCCAACAATCATGTCTGGGTCTTCCGTCATCTCAAGATATCCTTGCAGTACCGTCATCGGTGTACGAAGTTCATGAGATACGTTAGCGAAGAAGTTACGACGCATACCTTCAAGCTGCTTAAGCTGGCTCACATCACGCACCACCATCAAGTGCTCCCCCTCGGTGTAAGGCACGATACGCAGTTCCAACATTCGCTCGACATTCAATGGTGAGCGCATTTCTAGCGGCTCTGAGAAGTCTTGTTTATTGATGTACTTAATAAAGTCTGGAGTACGGATGAGGTTAGAAATAGGTTGCCCAGAATCTTCCGGCCAGTGGAAACCCAAAAGGTGTTGTGCGAGCTTGTTACACCATACGATGTTACCTTCAGCACGAAACACCACCACCGCATCCGGCAGCGATTCAGCACCATTTCGGAAACGGCGAATCAAATTGGTAAGCTCTTTGCGCTTACGACGCTGACGTTGTTGCAATCGGTACAAGCCGTTGAATAACGATTCCCAGTTGCCACTACCTGACGGTGGCGTAAGACGCTTTTCATCCCACAACCAAGCCGACAAGCGCACCTGATTATGCAAATGCCATACAAGCTGCAAAGCCGTGGCCGCCAAAAGCAACCACGGCATATAACCGAATATCCAACCTATTATCACCCAAGGGGTGTAAAAAAAAGCCAGCTCCCAGGCCAGCTTTTTCCAAGTCAATCTTTCAACCACTCATTACTCCAGAAATGGTATTGATAAGCTGCTAGCAATGTTATGCCTTCGTCGAGAAACGGTATCCTGCGCCACGAACGGTTTGGATTAGTTTGTCGTGACCTGCTGCTTCAAGTGCTTTACGCAAGCGACGAATGTGTACATCAACGGTACGGTCTTCAACATACACGTTGGTCCCCCAAACGTTGTTTAGCAGTTGTTCACGACTGTAAACGCGCTCTTGGTGCGTCATAAAGAAGTGCAGCATTTTGAACTCAGTTGGTCCCATATCTACTGCTTCATCATTTGCAGTCACGCGGTGAGAAACAGGGTCCAACTTCAGACCTTGTACATCAATCACATCTTCAAGCGCAGTCGGTGTTACGCGACGAATAACGGCTTTAAGACGAGCAACCAACTCTTTTGGTGAGAAAGGTTTGGTGATGTAGTCATCTGCACCAACTTCTAAGCCACGCACTTTGTCTTCTTCTTCACCACGAGCTGTCAACATTACAACAGGAATGTTGCGAGTTAACTCTTCGCGCTTCATGTGTTTGATGAAGTTAATACCACTGCCACCTGGTAGCATCCAGTCTAGTAGCACTAAATCCGGGAAGGGTTCAGCCAGCTTGGTTACCGCAGAGTCGTAATCTTCCGCTTCTACTGCTTGATAACCTTTCTGTTCAAGCACGAAGCATAGCATTTCGCGAATCGGAGCTTCGTCTTCAACAACCAGAATCCTTCTAGACATAATTGAATAACCTTATGTGAGTTGAGCTAATGAATTTAAAGGACAAAGCGCCCCTCTATGCATAAGCATTATTACTACCAATTATGACACTTTTGTGACCTTTGAAAACAAATTTTCATATAAGTTTCTTTTGAGATTCATCATGATCTTTTTCAATTCAATTAGGACAACGCCGGGAAAATTCCCTATGATTAGTCCCTTGTCATCAAGCCTAGAGAAGATTTATGTGGTTTAAAAACTGTCTGGTATACCGCGTTAACCGCGAGGTTAACTTCAACGCCGATCAACTGGAAACTCAACTAGCCGAGTTCCGATTCACCCCTTGTGGCAGCCAAGATAAGCAAAAGTTTGGTTGGGTTAGCGCGATGGGTAGAAATGGCGACATGATGACGCACGTTTCTGAAAACCGCATTCTGATTTGCGCTAAGAAAGAAGAGAAAATGCTGCCAGCTTCAGTGATCAAAGATTCACTAAACGCGAAAGTAGAAGCAATGGAAGCACAAGAAGGTCGTCCTCTTAAAAAGAAAGAGAAAGACAATCTGAAAGATGACATCGTAATGGATCTGCTGCCTCGTGCATTCAGCCGTAGCAGCCACACTTACGTACTGATCATGCCAAAAGAAGGTTTCATCCTTGTTGATGCAAGCAGCTACAAAAAAGCAGAAGACGTGTTAGCGCTATTACGTAAGACAATGGGTAGCCTACCTGTTGTACCAGCAATCCCAGAAGTTGCGATCGAAACGACGCTAACGGAATGGGTGAAAACCGGTGATACGCCACAAGGCATCACAATGATGGACGAAGCTGAGCTTAAGTCTGTGCTAGAAGAAGGCGGCGTGATTCGTTGTAAGAAGCAAGAGCTTACAACCGATGAAATCCGCAACCACATTGCTGCAGATAAAGTGGTGACTAAGCTAGCACTGAACTGGCAAGATCGTATCGAATTCATCATGGCAGAAGATTCTGGCATCAAACGCCTGAAGTTCTCTGATGAACTAAAAGACCAAAACGATGATATCCCACGCGAAGATCAGGCTGCTCGCTTCGACGCAGACTTCTCTCTAATGTGTGGCGAGTTCAGCGCTTTCCTACCAAATCTATACGAAGCATTGGGCGGTCTGCCAAACCCTAACGCTTAATTTCGTACAAATATTAACCATAACGCCCTCACTTTTTTTGAGGGCGTTTGTTTATCTAAACTATAATTCTCCTAGTCACAGGTCACATTTTGACGTAAAATTTGCGCCCCATTTCCATGAGGTGGAATTGGCCTGACTTGTGATCAGATATTAAGAGAATTGAGCAATGACAACAGAGAAAGCATTCGTACCAGAGCTACTATCTCCAGCAGGTAGCCTTAAAAACATGCGTTACGCATTCGCCTACGGCGCAGATGCAGTATACGCTGGTCAACCTCGCTACAGCCTTCGCGTACGTAACAACGAGTTCAACCACGAAAACCTACAAATCGGTATCAACGAAGCGCATGCCCTAGGCAAAAAGCTTTACGTGGTATGTAACATTCAACCGCACAACTCTAAGCTTAAAACTTTCATCCGTGACCTTAAGCCTGTGGTAGAAATGGGCCCAGACGCACTTATCATGTCTGATCCAGGTCTTATCATGATGGTTCGCGAAGCGTTCCCAGAAATGCCAATTCACCTGTCTGTACAGGCGAACGCAGTAAACTGGGCAACAGTGAAATTCTGGGCTGCTAACGGTGTTGAGCGTGTGATCGTTTCTCGTGAGCTTTCTCTAGAAGAAATCGAAGAAATTCGCGAGCATTGTCCTGAAACTGAATTAGAAGTTTTCGTTCACGGTGCTCTATGCATGGCTTACTCTGGTCGCTGCCTACTGTCCGGTTACATCAACAAGCGTGACCCTAACCAAGGTACTTGCACTAACGCATGTCGTTGGGAATATAAAGTTGAAGAAGGCAAAGAAAACGACACTGGCGATATCGTAGAAAAATTTGACCCAACGGAAGCTCAAGCAATTGAAGTCGCTGACGAGCGTCCTGAGACAACCATCGGTCGCGGCAAACCAACCGATGAAGTCGTTCTGCTTTCTGAAGCGCACCGTCCAGAAGAGAAGATGGCAGCTTACGAAGATGAGCACGGCACTTACATCATGAACTCGAAAGACCTGCGTGCAATCCAACACGTGGAACGTCTAACTAAGATGGGTGTTCACTCATTGAAGATCGAAGGTCGTACTAAGTCATTCTACTACTGTGCTCGTACTGCTCAGGTTTACCGCAAAGCGATTGACGACGCAGTTGCTGGTCGTCCATTTGATGAAAGCCTAATGGGTACGCTAGAAAGCCTAGCTCACCGTGGCTACACAGAAGGTTTCCTACGTCGCCATACTCACGACAGCTACCAAAACTATGATTACGGTTACTCTGTATCTGATGCTCAGCAATTCGTTGGTGAATTCACTGGCAAACGTCGTGGTGACATGGCGGAAGTTGAGGTGAAGAACAAATTCATCGTTGGTGACAGCCTTGAGCTAATGACACCAAAAGGCAACGTAATCTTCACGCTAGAAGCGATGGAAAACCGTAAGTCAGAATCAATTGAAGACGCAAAAGGTAACGGCCACTTCGTATTTATCCCAGTTCCAGAAGACATGGATCTAGAATACGGCCTGTTGATGCGTAACTTAAATGCAGGTCAGGATACCCGTAACCCAACTGGTAAGTAATCATGGCACTACTTATTACCGATAAGTGCATCAACTGTGACATGTGTGACCCAGAGTGCCCTAACGGTGCTATTACTATGGGTGACAGCATTTTCGAGATTGACCCAGCACTCTGTACTGAGTGCAAAGGCCACTACGAGAAGCCAACATGCCAGTCAGTGTGTCCTATTACAAAATGCATTATTACCGACCCTAATCATGTTGAAACTGAAGAGCAATTGCTAGAGAAGTTTGTGATTATTCAAGGGTTAGCGTAATCAAAAAGGGTTCAACTTTGTAGCCAAAGTTGAACCTTTTTTTTAACCCGATTTTTCGATAGGAATGATGTTGCAAAACAGTTCTTTTTCGAAATGATACTCTAACTTTTCGCGCCAGTTTTCAGCTTGAGATACCGGTATCAAATAAAAATTTTCACGGCTCGTATCAGTAACGAAAGCTATTCCGTATTGCATCAGTTCGTAATGCACATCATTAACAAAACCTGGATCAAGGCGCTGACGCCCTGTCAGGTGATTAACATCCTCTCGAGTCAAATAGACCCCTTTAGTATCACTGCTAAATCTGTGTCTTAACCACTCTGCAAATTCTTTTGCACAAATCATAGTCATGGTTTTGTCCTTGATTAACTCTTTGGTGGGGAGACCACCTCCTTTCCCACCTTAATACAGTAGTCTGCGTTGTCGTTTGTCCTTCACCAACCAACAGACATATTGCTAAGAAATCAGAGAATCGCGACGAAAAGATCTTTCTTGAAATTAAAGTTGCGAGTAACGAAAGCGAACGCAACCTTTTGTTTATGTTAGATTTCTATAATATGCCACCAAAACTAATCAGGTTAGTTTTTGTACTGGTATTATTCACTGTAGACAAAAGAATGATCTTTCTCCAGTTTCATAAAAAGAACTGGAAAAGACATATGGATAGATTAATGAGGGGCAAAGGTCTTTAGTTCTTAGTGATCAACGATTGACACTGTGCTGGTATCACCTTTTGTTTTTTCGGCTTTGGTGTCACTTTAGGCTTGTTCTTCGCCACTGGAGGCGGCGTCGCTTTAGGTTTCCAACTAGCCAATTCAGCACCACAGCCATCACCCACAGGAGGAGGTGCTTGGTTTACACAATTAGAGCTCGACTCAGGGCAAGTTAACCTGACATGAAAATGGTAGTGGTGTCCCCACCACGGACGCACCTTACGCAACCAAGCTCGGTCATTCTCTCCTTCCTGCTTACATAGCTGTTCCTTAATCACTGGATGAACAAAGATACGAGCCACGTCCTCACTTTGTGCCGCACTACGAATAAGCTCAAAATGCCGAACCTCCCAGCGATGCTCTAGGATCTTGTATTTCTTGAGATCCACGACACTCATTGGCGTAGGAAGTTGAAGCTCATTATAGGAAAGTGGTTGATCAGCCAAACGCAGCCAAATATCAATGTCTAATCCCGTTTGATGGCTAGAATGGCCAGAAGAGAAGCGTCCGCCTCTTGCCAGTGACAAATCACCAATAAGTAGCGTTGTATTCAGATCTTGGTTTGCTTTCAGCGCTAATTCTTCAACGAAATTTATTGTATGGGGGTGCCCATAGTAACGTTTCGTTTTACTTCGTAGTACCTGATAACCAATACCATAAAGAGGGAGAGGAGAAGCGCCATCTAAGCAGCCATTTGCATAACTGCCAATAGAAGAAGAAATGTTTTTTGTGGGACCAGAGACCTGCTCCCACGGGGATGCATAGAGTGAAGCTGAGAATAAAAAACTTAAACAAAAAGAAAGACTCAGCTTCATCACGCTCATTCCTTAGTAGTGCTCACCATTATCATAGTAGCCTTTAGGAGAGAGTGCAGAGAAAATTACCGCAACGTCGATATCTTCACCTACGATGCCACGTACTTGCTTAGTAATTGCTTTGGCAACTTCGTCCTGAGTATCTTGTCCACGGTCAAACCACAACACCTCAACAAAAGGATAAGCGCTGCTTACTTCACCTTCACTGAAAAAAGTGGTGTAAATGTACTCAAACGTGAAATCTTCACGAGGGCAGTCCATTAATGGCTGCAATTCATCAGTAAGAGGTTTTGACAGTGCTTGAACCGTTTGAGGTTCTACCGCTCTAAATCGAAGATGTGGCATAGACTTGCTTCCTAATTATTAGAATTCAGCGCCGATAATAACAGGAAGTCACCTTCTAATCACGTTGAGCGCTAGCTATCCGCCACAAAACTGGAGGATACCGTAAAGCCATAGCGGTGATTCGAAAGCTTCGTCCCAACACTGCTATTTTGGTATTAGGGGGATCCGCTACTCTTTTAACTAGGTTGATGCTCTTTTCTTCAGACGTAAAAGCCCCAGCATTTCTGCTGGGGGCTTTAGAAAATGGCAGGGGTGGTTTGGACCAGCACTCTTGAGATTCGATAAGACTTGCAACCAAGCGGGTTGACGCTCCAGCCGTCCAACTAGATTAGTACTCTTTTCTTCAAATACGAAAAAGGCTCTAGCATTTCTGCTAGAGCCTTGAATATGGCAGGGGTGGAGAGATTCGAACTCCCAACACGCGGATTTGGAATCCGCTGCTCTGCCAATTGGAGCTACACCCCTGTAGTTCGTGTTTAATGAGACGACTCTCGAATAAGTGGCGGAGCGGACGGGACTCGAACCCGCGACCCCCGGCGTGACAGGCCGGTATTCTAACCAACTGAACTACCGCTCCGCACTGGTTAGACATTTAAGTCTAAATTTAAAGCCTGGCGATGTCCTACTCTCACATGGGGAAGCCCCACACTACCATCGGCGCTAATTCGTTTCACTTCTGAGTTCGGAATGGAAGTCAGGTGGGTCCAAATCGCTATGGTCGCCAAGCAAATTCTTTAATCTGGAAAGCTGTTTTCAGTTCTTACACATTCAATTCGTTCTTGCTTTGAGTCCATCAAAACCCCTTGGGTG